>DAORUD010000038.1:0-20798 GCA_035433005.1 Arenimonas sp.
GCGCTGGTGCCAGGGCTGGCCCGCGAACCGGGCATCGCCGACGTGCTGTCGGCGCTGGGCGCTCCCGCCGAACGCGCCGGCGCGCTGGGTCATCTGCCGCTGGATGGCCTGCGTGACCGCCTGCACTGGCTGGGCCTGGACGAGGGCTACGGCGAACGCACCGGCCTGGCCCTGTTCGCCGAGCCCTGCCGGCTGGAATACGCGGGCCTGGACCGCTACCGCCGCGTGCTGTGGCTGCTTGCCCCGGCCGCACGCGCCTGGCGCCGGATGCAGGCCGCCGCGCTCGCGGACGGCATCGCGCTGCAGGCCATCTCCGGCTACCGCAGCCACGACTACCAGCTGGGCATTTTCGAACGCAAGCTCGCGCGCGGGCTGTCGGTGCCGGAAATACTCACCGTCAACGCCGCGCCCGGCTACAGCGAACACCACGGCGGCGTGGCGCTGGACATCGGCGCGCCCGGCCAGCCGCCGGCGGAGGAAAGCTTCGAGGCCACGCCGGCCTTCGCGTGGCTGCAGCGGCGCGCGGGCGGGTTCGGCTTCCGCATGAGCTACCCGCGCGACAACCCGCACGGCATCACCTACGAACCCTGGCACTGGCGCTGGCATCCGGCGGCCTGAGCCGCCGCGGTCAGTCCTGCGATCGCTTTACGGGCGTCTTCGACGGCGCCGCGTCGTCGGCGATGCGCCACAGGTACAGGCCGGCCAGCGTGCGGTAAGGCCCCCATTTCTCGCCGCGCGCGGCCAGCTCCTTCGGCTTGGGCATGTCGTCCGCGCGGTCCAGGCGCTGGGCGCCCTTGCGCACGCCAAGGTCGTCCACCGGCAGCACATCGGGGCGGCCGAGGTTGAACATCAGCATCATCTCCACCGTCCAGCGGCCGATGCCGCGCACGGCGGTGAGCTGTTCGATGATCTCGGCGTCGTGCAGTCCCGCCATCTGGCGCGACGACGGCACCTCGCCGCGCGCCGCGCGGGCGGCCAGGTCGCGCAGCGCCAGGGTCTTGTTGCCCGACACGCCGCAGGCGCGCAGCGTGGCGTCGTCCACGCGGCCCAGGGTGTCGGCGTGCAGCTTGCGGGACTGGATGGCCGCTTCCACGCGCCCCACGATGGTGGCGGCGGCCTTGCCCGACAGCTGCTGGTACAGGATGGCGCGGGCCAGTGCGTCGGTGGTGTCGAACGGCTTGCGCCAGCGCGACGCCACGTCGAGCGGGCCGATGCGCTCGATCCAGCGCCCCAGCTTGCGGTCGCGCTTCGCCAGATGGGCTGCGCCGGCCTCGAGGTCGAATCCGCGGACGTGGCGTGCCATGGCCAGGGCTCAGCCGCGAAGCGCGTCGGCGGCAATGGCCAGCCAGCCCGACATCAGCAGCACGCCGCCGGTGGGGGCCAGCGCCGTGGGCGCGGACAGGAACACGGCCGCCAGCAGGCTGCCGGAAAACAGCAGCGTGCCGGCGGCCAGGCCGCACAGGCCCGCGGTGCGCAGGCGCGTGCCGGCGGCAGGCGCCAACAGCAGCAGGGCCAGGCCGTGGCCGAAGGCGAACAGCGCCGCCAGGCCCACGCGACGCGCGCCGTCGCCGTCCAGGCCGTGCGAGGCGTAGGCGCCCAGCGCCACCGAGAGCCCGCAGGCCAAGGCACCGAACGCGGCCAGCGCCCGCGGCAGGCGGTTCACCGCGTGCCGTCCAGGTAATCGTTGCGCGAACGCATCAGGCCCTCGGCCTTGTGCGGCGGCAGCAGGAACTGGCGGCCGGCGAAGGACGACTGCCACTGCGCGACCTGGGCCTTGAGTTCGGCCAGCCGCTGGTCGGCCGACGGCGGCGGTGCTTCGGCGTCGGCAGCGTCGGCAGCGTCGGCAGCGTCGGCAGCGTCGGGCGCGTCGGGCGCGTCGGGCGCGTCGGCCTGCGTCCCCGCGAACCAGTCGCGGGCGCGGGCTTCGTCCAGTTCAACGGCCAGGCGTGCCCAGGTGCCGCCGTCCTGCGGCCAGGCGGCCACGGTGATGCGCAGGCCGTCGAAGCTTTCGAACACCGCGGTCTGCGTGGCGGGAGCGCCGGCATCCGCCGCCACGTCGTCCAGCGCCAGCTGGTCGGTGAAGCCGCCGGTGGTGTTGCCGGCGTCGGGATTGGCCATGGCCGTGGGCGCGAGGCCGTCGAGGCTGAAGCGATCGTCCACGCGCGCGAGCACGAAGCCGCGGCCTTCGGCGGGCGTGACGCGGATGCGGTCAACGCGCGCCATCGGCACGTCCAGCAGGCGGCGGTCGAGCCAGTCGGGCGCGCTGCGCGCCGGCGCGATGTCTTCGTCCAGCAGCCAGGCCTGCGGATCGTCCCCGATGCGCACGTAGCTGCCGCCCAGGGACGGATGGTTGTTGCCCACCGTGATGCGCACCGCCTCGCCTTCGCCGCCCGAAAGGCGCAGCTGCGCGCCCTTGGCGTCGGGCCCGCTCACGTCTTCCACGCCCAGGCGCGCGTGCCGCGCGGGGTTGGCGGTCTTGGCCTCCAGGCGCCTGGCCTGGCCCAGCCGGAACAGCGCACTGCCTACTTCGCGCTGGTTGGCGGGCCAACCGTCGCGGTCGGGCATGCGCCAGGTGCCGTCGGATTTCTCGATCAGCACCAGGGTCTTGCCGCCGGCGCCCAGCACCTCCACGCGGTGGATGGATTCCACGCGGGCGGCGAAGCCCGGCAGCGCCAGCGCTTGCGCCGCCGCGTCACCCGGCGCCTGCCGGTCCAGCAGCCACCAGGCCAGGCCGGCCGCCACCACCACGCCCAGGGCCAGCGCCAGCAGCGCGCGCATGCGCATGGCTCAGGCCACCGCCGCGCGCCGGCGCTGCCAGCGCCGCCAGGCCACCAGCAGCGCCACCAGCACCACCAGCAGCGGCATGCCCAGGATGTTCACCAGCTTGAGCCGCATGCCCAGCGCGTCAATGTCGGCGTTGAGGCGGTGCTGCACTTCGCGCAGCTCCTTGCGCATGCGCAGCTTGTCGTCCTGGAAGCGCACGATCTCGGCCTGCTGCTGCGGCGACAGCGCCTGCGCCTGGCCGTTGATGCCGGGCTTCTGCAGCGCGGCCAGCTGCTTCTCCAGGTCGTCGAGCTGGCCCTGCAGCTTCTGTTCGGTGCTGCGGTAGCGCTCCTCGGCGCTGCGGCGCAGGGCCGCCACGCGCTCGAACGGACGCGCGGCGGTGGCGCGGGTGCGCACGGAAATGAGGTCGGCATTGCCCACCAGGTTGTCCACCGCGTTGTAGACGAAGTCGCCGTTGCTGGCGAAGGCGTTGAACACCGGCTGGCCCAGGAAATCACTCACCTGCACCCACAGCCGGTCGGTCAGCACGTCGGTGTCGGCCACCACGATGAGGTTGACCGGCTGCGCGCTTTGCGCCAGGTGCTTGTCGCCCTTGCGGTCGGGGAAGGCGGACTTGAGCGGGCCGGTGAAGCGCGCGGCCAGCACGAAGGGCTCACCGCCGGGCTTGAAGCCGTCGCGCAGGCGGCCCGGGTCGGCCACCGAATCGCGCACCTGGCTCACCAGCGCCTGCGCCGACGCGCTGGAGCTCTGCGCCAGCGCCGTCATGGCCAGGGTGGATTCGCGCGACAGCGACAGCGAACCGGCGCTGGACAGGTTCAGGCCCTGCAGTTCGCCCGACACCACGTCGTCCTGGTTCAGCGCGTCCTTGCCCAGGCCGAGCACGGCCAGGTGCCGCACCGGCAGGCCGTTGGGGTCGGGCTGCACCTGCAGCGCGTGCTTGTCGTCCAGCACCACGCGCGTGGCGTCGTACTGGATGCCCCAGGCGGCGAACAGCGCCGGCAGGTCGGAGCTGCGCGGGATGGCCAGCGACAGCGGATCCAGCGGATCCACCGCCGACTGGTCGGCTTCCGAATCGGGGTCCACGAACACCAGCAGGCGGCCGCCGCGCAGCACGAACTGGTCAATGGCGTACAGCGTTTCCTCGGGCAGGTTGCGCGGATGCACCAGCCACAGCAGGTCCACGTCGTCGGCGATGCTGGTGGGGTTGCCCTGGAAGCGACGCAGTTCGAACAGTTCGCTCACCTGGCGGTCCACCACCCAGCCCGGCGTGGTGCGGCCGGTGGGGTCGGTGGACGGACCGGTGGGCAGGCCGCTCACCAGGCCCACCACGGGCAGCGCGTCCACGCTGAGCGTGGACACCAGCTTGGCCACGTCGTATTCGAGGAAGGCTTCCTTGTCGGGCTGGATGAAGGGCATCACCGTTTCGCCGTCGGTGCTGTTGATGCCCACCAGGCCGAAGTAGAGCTTCTCGCCCGTGCTGCCCAGCGGCACGGCCTGCAGGCCGTAGGCGGCGGCCTGGTCCTCGGCCTCCGAGAACGGCTCGGGGTCGATCACCTCCAGCGTCACCTTGCCGCCCGAGCGCGCGGCGATTTCTTCCAGCAGCTCGCGCACGCGGGTGGCGAAGACGCGGAACTGCTGCAGGTCGCGGGTGGCGTGTTCGGAGTAGTACAGCTTCAGGCGCACCGGTTCGTCCACGCGGCCCAGCACGTTGCGCGTGCCTTCCGACAGCGTGTACAGCTGCTTCTGCGTCAGGTCCAGCCGGGCGCCGCGCAGCGCCACCGAGGACAGCGCCACCAGCGCGACGAAGCCCAGCGCCAGCAGCGCCAGCGCAAAGAGGGGAAACAGACGGCGGTTGTTGGCGTTCATGGCGTCAGTCGGCCTTCTTCAGGTCGATCACCAGCACCGTGGCGGCCAGCCAGGCGGCGATGCACAGCAGGAAGAACACCACGTCGCGCAGGTCCAGAACGCCGCGGCTGATGGCCTGGAAATGGGTGAGGAAACTCAGGCCCGCGAACGCGTCCACCCAGGCCTGCGGCGCCCAGCCGCGCACCAGGTCGAGCGCCATCGGGAAGCCGGCCAGCAGCATCAGCAGGCAGATCACCACCGTCAGGATGAAGGCCACCACCTGGCTGCGCGTGGCCGCCGACAGCGCGCTGCCGATGGCCAGGAAGGCGCCCGCCATCAACCAGCTGCCCAGGTAGCCGGCCAGGATGACGCCATGGTCGGGATTGCCCAGCCAAGCCACCGTGACCCACATCGGGAAGGTGAGCGCCAGCGCCAGGCCCAGGAACGCCCATGCGGCCAGGAACTTGCCCAACACCGCCTGCCACAGCGCCAGCGGCAGCGTCAGCAGCAGCTCGAGCGTGCCCGACTTGCGCTCCTCGGCCCACAGCCGCATCGCCACCGCCGGCGCCAGCAGCAGGTACAGCCACGGGTGGAAGCGGAAGAAGGTCTGAAGGTCGGCCTGGCCCGCTTCGAAGAAGCCGCCCAGGTAGAACGTGAACGCGCCGGCCAGGGCCAGGAAGATCACCAGGAACACCGCCGCCAGCGGCGTGGCGAAATAGCTGAGGAACTCGCGCTTGAACACCGACAGCACCGCGCTCATGGCTTGGCCTCCGCGGTGGTGATGCGCCGGAACACTTCGTCCAGCCGACCGCGCTCGGGCTGCAGGCCGGTGAACGCCACGCCGCGCTGGCGCAGGCGCTCGGCCACCGCTTCGGACACCACGGGCTTGCCCTGCGGGAACACGTACAGGCGGCCGTCGCCGGCGTCCTGGTGGAAGCCACTCACGCCCGGCATGCCGTCCAGCGCGGCGCGCGCCGCGATGCTGTCGCTGGCCAGCAGCGACACCGCGCCCTGGAAGCGCGACCGCGCCAGCAGCTCGGCCGGCGTGTTGTCGGCCAGCACCTTGCCGCGGGCCACGATCATGGCGCGGCTGCACACCGCCTCCACTTCTTCCAGGATGTGGGTGGACAGCAGCACCGTGCGCTCACGCGCCAGCTCGCGGATCAGGGTGCGCACCTCGTGCTTCTGGTTCGGGTCGAGGCCGTCGGTGGGCTCGTCCAGGATCAGCGCAGGCGGGTCGTGAAGGATGGCGGCAGCCAGGCCGACGCGGCGCTTGAAGCCCTTGGACAGCGTGTCGATGGGCTGGTGCAGCACGTCTTCCAGCGACAGCCGCTTGAACACCGCCTGCATGCGCTCGCGGCGGCGCTCGCCGGCCAGCCCGCGCACGTCGGCCACGAAGCCCAGGAAGCCCTCGGGGCTCATTTCGCCGTAGCCCGGCGCGCCTTCGGGCAGGTAGCCCAGCGAGCGGCGGGCGGCCATCGGGTCGGTCTGTACATCGTGGCCGCAAACGCTGGCGGTGCCCGAGGTGGGCGCCAGGAAGCCGGCGATCATCTTCATGGTGGTGGACTTGCCGGCACCGTTGGGGCCGAGGAAGCCCAGCACTTCGCCGGGCTCGACCTTGAAGCTGATGCCGTCCACGGCCAGCAGGCGGCCATAGCGCTTGTGCAGGGCGTGAGCCTGGATCATCGGGGGGGATCTCGCGGGTTTGTACGCCGGAAATGACAGGGCGGGCACTTGGCCCGCCCTGCGTGTTGCTTATGCGGCGGCCGGGGCTTCCGGGGCCTCGGCGGCGGGAGCCGCCTCGGCCTCTGCGGCCGGTGCGCCTTCCGCGGCCGGATCGGTCGGCAGCGGGGCGATGATGACCGGCGCCGCCGGATCAACGTCGCCGACCTTCACCGGCCAGTAGATCCGGAACTCGGCCTCTTCCGACAGCATGTCCTTGATCGGGTCGAGGTATTCCTCGTACGGACGATCCCAGGTGGTGGCACCGCGCACCATCGCCCAGGCCTTGGCCAGGTCGCGCACGCGCGGCAGGCCCGGCGACGGGCCGGTGTAGGTGGTGGTGGCGGCACGCATGGCGGGCAGCTGGGCGTAGACGACCGGGCCTTCGACCTTCACGTCCAGCAGCTCCAGCGGAGCGTTCGGATCGACCGGGGCGGCGGGGGCCACCGGGGCTTCCGGGGCGGCCTCGGCCACGGCATCGCCTTCGGCGGCGGCGCCTTCGGCAGCGGCATCGCCTTCGGCAGCGGCGTCGGCGGACTCGACCGGCGCCGGGCCGGTGCCCTTGCGGCGGATCGGCATCACCACGTCGAAGCCGTAGGTGTCGGTGCTGAACTCGTTGGTGACGATGCGCATCGGGCCGGCGGCTTCCAGGCCGCTCTTCTCCATGACCTGCTCGATCCACTTGAGCTGGTTGGTCATGGCCAGGGCGATGTCGTCATTGGCGCGCTTGGCGGCGGTGGTCACGACCAGGGCGTTGGTGGCCGGCAGGTCGGTGAACGAGAAGCCCGGCTCGTGCTGGCTGTAGTCGAAGCGCGGGATGGTGGCGAGCAGGTTGCTCACCTTGCCCAGGCCGGCCTTGATTTCGTCGCCCACGTCGCGGGTGACGTACAGGCCGGCGTAGCGGCCGATCAGGTTCCAGCCGTAGTCCACCGTGTAGCGCTGGGTGATCTTGACGTTCTGGTTGCGCTGGCCGGTGCGCTCGAAGCGGAAGGTCATGCGCTTCTTCTCGCCGCGCGAGCGCGTGTCGAGTTCGTACACGATCTTCTCGCCCGGCACGTCCTCGACCAGCAGCCACGAACCGCGGCCGATGGAGCCCTGGGTGGACTGGAACTCGAGCTTGGCGCCAACGCCCTGCTCAGGACCCGAGGTGGTGAGCTGGATGCGCGGGTCCTTGTTGACCAGGGCGTTCCAGTCGCGGAAGCGCGTGAAGCTGCCCAGCAGGTCGTTCACGGTGGACATCGGGCGATTGGTCTCGACCGAGTGCGACACGGTGCGCGTGGCGGGCAGGAACAGGCCGATCACCACGAACAGCGCGATGACGATCAGCAGCGAAACAAGCCATTCAATAACTCGGGTCATTCTTGGGTTCTCCGGGACCGGTCCCCGGCGGGTTGACGTGCCCTGCCGCAGGAATCCGGGAGGATATCAGGTCATGCCGCCGGCCGGCAGGGGTTGCCGGAAAACACCCGGAAAGCCGCGCCGCTGCTGGCTGCGGCTCAGACCAGCTTGAGCTCGAAGGCCTTCAGGACGGCCCGGGTGCGGTCGCGCACACCCAGCTTGGACAGGATGTTGGACACGTGGTTCTTGACCGTGCCCTCGGCCACGCCCAGGGAGTTGGCGATCTCCTTGTTCGAGAAGCCGCCGGCCATCAGCCGCAGTATCTCGGTCTCGCGGTCGGTCAACGGGTCGGGCTGGTCGAGGCTGACGAATTCGTTCTGCAGGCCCTCCAGGCCCGACAGCAGGCGCTGGGTGACCGCGGGCTGCACCAGCGAGCCGCCGTCGGCGACGGTCTGGATGGCGTTCACCAGCTGGTCCAGCGACACGTCCTTGAGCAGGTAGCCGCGCGCGCCGGCGCGGATGCCGGCCAGCACCAGCTGGTCGTCGTCGAAGGTGGTCAGGATGATGGTGGGCGGCAGCAGGCCCTTGGCCGACAGCGCCTGCAGGGCCTCCAGGCCCGACATCACCGGCATGCGCATGTCCATCAGCACGACGTCGGGCTTGACCTGCGGTATCAGGTCGACCGCCTGGCGGCCGTCGGAGGCCTCGGCGATGACTTCGATGCCTTCGGCCAGCTCAAGCAGTGATTTCACGCCCTGGCGCACCAGGGTCTGGTCGTCGACCAGGCAGACACGGATCATTTGGCGTTCTCCAGTGGCAATCGGATGTCCAGCGCGAAGCCCTGCCCGCGCCCGGTGATGATGTCGACGCGGCCGCCGTAGGCCGCCAGCCGCTCGCGGATGCCGCGCAGGCCGTTGCCCTGGGCGGCGTCGGTTTCGGCGCCGCGGCCGTCGTCGCGGGCCTGGATGCGCGCCTCGGTGGCGTCGCGGGCGATGCTCAGCCACAGGGTGGACGCACCGGCGTGGCGCACGGCGTTGGTGATGATTTCCTGGGTGCAGCGCAGCAGCACGTGGGCGCGCTCGGGATCGTCAATGCTCAGCGGCTCGGGCAGGTCCAGGCGGATGTCCAGCGCCGGCACGCCTTCCACCAGCGTGCGCACCGCGCCGCTGAGGTCCATCGCGCCTTCGTCGCGCATCTCGCTCACCGCCTCGCGCACGTCGGTGAGCAGCAGCTTGGCCAGCGTGTGGCTCTGGCGCACGTGTTCCTGGGCGCGGCCTTCGGTGAGGTGGCCGGCCACTTCCAGGTTCAGGCTCAGCGCCGTGAGGTGGTGGCCCAGCAGGTCGTGCAGTTCGCGCGAGATGCGCACGCGCTCGCTCATGCGCGAGCTTTCGGCCAGCAGGGCGCGGGTGGCGCGCAGCTCGGAGTTCAGGCGCCGCTGCTCCTCGCGGGCCTGGGCCTGCTGCTTGGCCACCAGCCCGATCACCATCGCGAAGCTCGAATAGCCCACGTACAGCATCGCCTGCAGCACCGCGAAGCCGGGCGTGAAGCCTTCCATCTGGCTGAACACCGGCACCAGCGCCACGTGCTGCAGCACCAGCCAGGCCACGCCCACGCCCAGGGGCACCAGCCACAGGATGACGCCGGCGATGATCATCATCAGCACCGCACCCATGCCGGTGCCGGTCTGGTAGCTCACGGTGATGGCCGCCAGCGTCAGGGCCGCCAGCAGCACGATGTCCAGCGGCCTGGCGCGGCGCATGTCCAGCGCCCGCGTGACCTGCCAGTAGATGACGCCGAACGCCAGGTAGGCCACCGTGCCGGCGGTCAGGCCCGGCGCGGCGAAGCCCTGGGCGGCGTCCGACGCGTCCAGGGCGTCGGTGGCCGGGAAATGCCAGGTCAGCACCATCAGCGGGATGCCCACCATGGCCCAGGTGAACAGGCCGGCGTAGCGCAGCAGCTGGGTGTGGGAGAGGCGGTTCAGCATCCGGGCATCATAGGCCGGCACAGGCCGGCCACGCCCCCCCGAAAGTCATGGAGCGCGCCGCCATCGCGTCCCGCGCCCCGAGGTCGGGCGCCCGTGCGATAATCCGTCCCCGATCGCCCGCCGGAGTTTCCTGCCCAGGCGGCCCCTCTGCCATCGGAGTCCTTCTGACAATGCCGATCACCCTCCGCGACGTGCGGGAGCACGAGCTGGATTCCGTGCTTGCCCTCAACAACGCGGCCGGGCCATCCATCCTGCCGATGGACGCCGCCAAGGTGCGCTTCTTCTGGGAACACGCCGAGTATTTCCGCGTCGCCGAGCAGGATGGCCAGGTCACCGGCTTCCTGGTGGCCCTGAGCCACGACGCCCCGCACGACAGCCCCAACTTCAAGTGGTTCCAGGACCGCAACGGCCGCTTCCTGTACGTGGACCGCATCGTGATTGCCCGGCCGCGCCGCGGCGGTGGCCGCGGCCGCGCCTTCTACGCCGACGTGCAGAGCTTCGCCGAGCCCCGCTGGCCCCAGCTGTGCTGCGAAGTCTTCCTGCAGGCCGGCAACGACCCGGCCCTGCTTTTCCACGGCAGCTTCGGCTTCCGCGAGGTGGGCCAACAGGTCATGGCGGGCACCGACATCCGCGTGGCCATGCTGGTCAAGGAGATGTGCAGCTTCCCCTACATCGCCCAGACCTACGGTGCGCGGCTGCCCGACCAGCCGTGGCTGAAGGCGCGCGCCCTGCCCGGCCGCACGCCCACGCTGGCCACGGGGACCTGAACCATGGCGGCCACTCCTTCTGTTGATTACGAACAGGCCGGCGAACTCAAGTTCGGCCAGGTCGGCATCGCCAACCTGCGCGTTCGCACGCTCGACCCGCAGCGGCTGGCGGCCGAAATGGCCGATCGCGTGCAGCGCGCCCCAAAGCTGTTCGCGCGGGCCGCGGTGGTGATTGATTTCGGCGGCCTGAGCCGCTGCCCGGACGCCACCGAGGCCAGCGCCCTGGTCGACGCCCTGCGCGGCGCAGGCGTGATGCCGGTGGCCCTGGCCTACGGCACCAGCGCCATCGAAGCCTTGTCCCAGGCCATCGGCCTGCCGCTGCTGGCCAAGTTCCGCGCCTCCTACGAGCGCGACGGCGAAGCCGAAGCCGCACCCGCCCCGCCGCGCAAGGCTGCGGCTGCGGCCGCCGAGCCAGCCGCACCCGCGCCGGTGGCGGCGCCCGCCCCGCGCGGCGAACCCGGCCTGGTGCACCTGCACCCGGTGCGCTCGGGCCAGCAGGTGTACGCCCAGGAGCGCGACCTGACCGTCTGCGCCACCGTGGGCGCCGGCGCCGAAGTCATCGCCGACGGCTCCATCCACATCTACGGCGCCCTGCGCGGCCGCGCGCTGGCCGGCGCCGGTGGCCTGGCCTCGGCGCGTATCTTCTGCCGTGAGTTCCATGCCGAACTGGTCGCGGTGGCGGGGCACTACAAGGTGCTGGAGGAAATTCCCCGGGACCTGGTGGGCAAGGCCGTGCAGATCTGGCTCGAGAATGACAAGCTGCGCATCGAGCAGCTCGACTGAAACCCCTTTTGGACGCTGTCAAAGCGCCACGTTACGGAGAAGACCATTGGCTGAAATCATCGTTGTGACCTCGGGCAAGGGCGGCGTCGGCAAGACCACCACCAGCGCCAGCATCGCCTGCGGCCTGGCCAAGGCCGGCAAGAAGACGGTGGTGATCGACTTCGACGTCGGCCTGCGCAACCTCGACCTGATCATGGGCTGCGAGCGCCGGGTCGTTTACGACTTCGTGAACGTGGTCAACGACGAGGCCAACCTCAAGCAGGCCCTGATCAAGGACAAGCGCTTCGAGAACCTGTTCGTGCTGGCCGCGTCGCAGACCCGCGACAAGGACTCGCTGACCAAGGAAGGCGTGGAGAAGGTGCTCAACGGCCTGAAGGACGAGGGCTTCGACTTCATCGTCTGCGATTCGCCGGCCGGCATCGAGAAGGGCGCCTTCCTGGCGATGTACTTCGCCGACCGCGCGGTGGTGGTGGTGAACCCCGAAGTGTCGTCGGTGCGCGACTCCGACCGCATCCTGGGCCTGCTCGCCTCCAAGACCCAGAAGGCCGAGAAGGGCGAGCGCGTGATCGAACACCTGCTGCTGACCCGCTACAGCCCCCGGCGCGTGGAGTCGGGCGACATGCTGTCCATCGCCGACGTGCAGGAAATCCTGGGCCTGGACGTGGTGGGCGTGATCCCCGAGTCGCCCGAGGTGCTGCAGAGCTCCAACGCCGGCGTGCCGGTGATCCTGGACGAGAACTCGCCCGCCGGGCAGGCCTACACCGACGCCGTCGCGCGCATCCTGGGCGAGAACCGCCCGATGCGATTCACCACCGTGGAGAAGAAGGGTTTCTTCGCCAAGATGTTCGGGGGTTGAGCCATGGGCATCTTCGATTTCCTCACCCAGCGCCAGAAGAACACCGCCAACGTCGCCAAGAACCGCCTGCAGATCCTGATCCAGCAGGAGCGTTCGATGCGCGGCGCGCCCGACTACCTGCCGCTGCTGCAGCGCGAGCTGCTGGAAGTGATCCGCAAGTACATCAACGTCGACTCCGACGCGGTGAAGGTGGGCCTGCACAAGGACGGCGACAACGAACTGCTCGACATCTCGGTGGCGCTGCCGGAGAAAGCCGCGCCCGCCGGCAACTGAGCCATGCTGACCCTGGCCGACATCGGCTTCGATGCGGCCGGGGCGCTGCTTTCCACCCACGGCCTGGCGCTTGAGCGCGTGCCCGACGGCCAGGCCATCCCCGGCAGCTTCTGGGGCGACCAGGAGGCCGGGCTGATTGGCTGCACCGTCTTCGCCCGCGCCGACACCCCCGTGCACTCGCTGCTGCACGAGGCCTGCCACCTGATCGTGATGCCGCCCGAGCGGCGCGCCGCGGTGCACACCGACGCCACCGATTCGGTGCCCGAGGAAGACGCCGCCTGCTACCTGCAGATCCTGCTGGCCGACCACCTGCCCGGCGTGGGCCGCGACCGCCTGATGGCCGACATGGACGCCTGGGGCTACAGCTTCCGGCTGGGCTCGGCCCGCGCCTGGTTTGAAACCGACGCCGAGGACGCCAGGGCGTTCCTGGCGGAACGAGGCCTGGTCGCCGGAGCCTGAACCTCGGCCATCCTCCCCGGGCAGGCACGGCGGTGGGCTTCGCGATGGCCGGGATCGGTCGCTGAAAAGCGTTATGTTGGCATCGCGTGCGGATAGCCGACGCCCTCCCGGAGACCACCATGCCCCACCCTCGCACTTCCTCGCGGCTCACCTGCCTGCTGGCCACGCTGCTGCTTTCGACCGTGGCCCTGGCCCAGGCCGCCCCGGCGCCCGACGCTCCCGGCGGCAAGGACCATCCCCTGGTGGGCCGCTATGAGGGCTCGCGCCTCATGGCTTACGTCCAGCGGGACTTCGAGAGCAAAGCCCTGCTCAACAGCACGCTCACCCGCGCGGCGAACTACCGGCTGGCGCCGTCCAACACCCTCACCGTCGAAGGCCGCTACACCCACCTCGCCTACGAGGCGCCGCTCGGCCGCTCGTCGCTGGAAGTGTTCCGCAACCAGGTGAGCCGCCTGACGGGCCAGGGTTTCCGCACGGTGTTCGCCTGCGAGGAAGCCGCCTGCGTGGACGACCCCAAGCGGGCGTACAACATGACCCTGAGCTGGAGCGAAACCGGCGAACACAAGATCGGCGCCGACCGCAAGATCCGCTACGCCCTGCTCCAGCGCGACCAGGCCGGCGCCGTCACCACCGTGGCCATCCGCACCGCCGAACACGGCGCGCCCAACATCGGCCCGCGCAGCGTGATCTCGGTGGTCGAGTCCAAGGCGATGGAAACCGGCAAGATCGTCTTCGTGGACGCCTCGGCCATGCAGGCCGCCATCGGCAGCAGCGGCCGCGTGGCGCTGTACGGCATCCTGTTCGACACCGACAAGGCCGACATCAAGCCCGAATCGAAGGCCACGCTGGAGGAAATCGCCAAGTTCATGCGCGCCAACCCCAAGCTCAACCTGGTGGTGGCCGGCCACACTGACGCCCAGGGCGCCTTCGACTACAACGTGGGCCTTTCCCAGCGCCGCGCCCAGGCCGTGGTAGCGGCCCTGGTGAACCAGCACGGCATCGCGGCCAAGCGCCTGACGCCCTTCGGCGCCGGCATGGCCGCCCCGGTGGCCAGCAATGACGACGAAGCCGGCCGCGGCAAGAACCGCCGCGTGGAGCTGGTGAAGCGCTGACGGACCCCGGCGGAGCCAGCCCCGGCTGGCTCCGCCCTTCCCGACTTGCACGCATGCCCCGCGTGGGAATAGCCTTCCGGCACCCTGCCATCGCAGCGATCCTGGAGCCTTTCCCGTGAATTCCCAACGCGCCCTGCTGGCGCTCGCCGTTTCCGCCAGCCTGTTCACCCTGGCGGCCTGCAGCAAGACCGACAACGCCACCGGCACCCCCGCGGCCACCGGCAGCACCGCCGCGGCCAGCAACGAAACCGCCGACGAGTTCGTCGCCCGCGTCAACAAGACGCTCAAGGACATCACCCCCGAGATCACCTCGGCGGCATGGCTGGGCGCCACCTTCATCAACGCCGACAGCCAGCGGCTCGAGTCCGCGGCCAACGAGCGCTTCCTGACCATCAACAACGGCTTCGTCGAACAGGCCAAGAGCTACGACGCCGCCACCCAGAACCCGCAGACCGCCCGCGTGCTGCACCTGCTCAAGGTCAGCGCCTCCCTGCCCGCCCCGCGCGATGCGGCCAAGCTCAAGGAGCTGACCGAGATCGTCAGCCGCATGGGCGGCGAGTACGGCAAGGGCAAGTGGTGCGTGGACGGCAAGGACTGCAAGGACATCGGCCAGGTCTCGGAAATCCTCGCCAACCCGGCCAGCACCTACGAAGAAATGAAGGCCGCCTGGGAAGGCTGGCACACCATCGCGGTGCCGATGCGCAAGGACTACCAGCGCTTCGTCGAGCTGACCAACGAAGGCGCCACCGAGATGGGCTTCGCCAACACCGGCGACGTCTGGCGCTCGGGCTACGACATGCCGGCCGCTGATTTCCAGGCCGAGGCCGACCGCCTCTGGGGCCAGGTGCAGCCGCTGTACGAACAGCTGCAGTGCTACACCCGCGAAAAGCTGGTGGCGAAGTACGGCGAGCAGGGCTCGGTGGACGGCATGATCCCGGCCCACCTCACCGGCAACCTGTGGCAGCAGGACTGGGGCAACCTCTGGCCCATCCTGGAGCCGTACAAGGGCGTGGGCAGCCTGGACATCAACGGCGCGCTGAAGAAGCAGCGCGACGACATCCTGGCCGAAATGGTCAGCGCCGCCGGCGGCATGGGCAAGCTCACCGCCGCCGAGCAGGTGGAGCTGGAGCGCAAGGCCGACATCGAAATGGCCACGCGCATGACCAAGCTGGCCGAGAGCTTCTACACCGGCCTGGGCATGCCGGCGCTGCCGCCCACTTTCTACGCCGACTCGATGCTGGTGCAGCCGCGCGACCGCGACGTGGTCTGCCACGCCAGCGCCTGGCCGATGAACACCGAGGGCGAAGTGCGCATCAAGATGTGCATCAAGGCCAACGAGGAAGAGCTCACCACCATCTACCACGAGCTGGGCCACGTCTATTACTACCTGGCCTACAAGGGCCAGCCGCCGATGTTCCAGAACGGTGCGCACGACGGCTTCCACGAGGCCATCGGCGACACCATCGTGCTGTCCATGACGCCCGACTACCTGGCCTCGATCGGCCTGGTGGACAAGCCGGCGGTCAGCCAGGAAGCGGTGATCAACTCGCAGATGCGCATGGCGCTGGCCAAGGTGGCCTTCATGCCGTTCGGCCTGATGATCGACCGCTGGCGCTGGGGCGTGTTCGACGGCTCGATCAAGCCCGAGAACTACAATGCCGCCTGGTGGGAACTCAAGGCCAAGTACCAGGGCGTGGCGCCGGTGGGTGCGCGCGGCGAGGAGTTCTTCGACCCGGGCGCGAAGTACCACGTGCCGGGCAACACGCCGTACACGCGCTACTTCCTGTCGCACATCCTGCAGTTCCAGTTCTACAAGTCGCTGTGTGATGCCGCCGGCCACGAAGGCCCGCTGTACACCTGCAACTTCGCCAACAACCCCGAGGCCGGCAAGCGCTACTGGGCCATGATGGAGCGCGGCGCCAGCCAGCCCTGGCAGCAGACGATGAAGGAACTCACCGGCGGCGAGCAGATGGATGGCTCGGCGGTGCTGGAATACTTCGCACCGCTGCAGACCTGGCTGGTGGAGCAGAACAAGGGCAAGACCTGCGGCTGGTCCGGCGAGGCGGTGGCGGCCACGCCTGCCCCGTAAGCGGTCGTTCCAGGCGGAAACCCGCGGCCGGCGAAGCGATTCGCCGGCCGCTTTCGTCCGGGGCTTCCGCGGGCCCGGCCGGCGCGGGATACTGGTTCGTCACCCTTAGATTGGCCAACCCGATGAACCCGCCGTTGCCCGACCCGCTCGCCCCGCAGACCCTCGACCACGCCCTGGCCCTGCACGCCGATTTCTACCGGGGCGAAGCAATGCTCGAGCGCGATCGCACGGCGGTGTTCGCGCGCAGCTGGCAGCTGGTGGGCCACGAGTCGGCGCTGGCGAACGCCGGCGACCACGTCGTAACCGACATCGCCGGCCTGCCGGTGGTGGTGATTCGCGACACCGAAGGGCGGCTGCGTGCGTACCACAACGTCTGCCGGCACCGCGCCGGCCCGCTGGCCACCTGCGACGGCAAGGCGGCCAAGGTGCTGCGGTGCAAGTACCACGGCTGGACCTACACGCTGGAGGGCGTGCTGCGCAGCGCACCGGAAATGCAGACGGCCGAGGACTTCGAAGTCTCGGACGTGCGCCTGCCCGAGCTGCGCGTGGACACCTGGCAGGGCCTGGTGTTCGTGGCCGGCGACGGCGCGCCTTCGTTCGCCGAGTTCAGCGCCGGCTTCGATGCGCCGCTGCGCGGGCTGTCGCCCAAGCACTTCGTCTTCCACAAGCGCTTCCGCTACGAGGTGGCCTGCAACTGGAAGGTGTACTGCGACAACTACCTCGAGGGCTACCACGTGCCGCACATCCATCCGGGCCTGAACAGCCTGCTGGACTACCGGCAGTACGTCACCGAAACCCTGGACTGGTTCTCGTACCAGTACAGCCCGCTGCAGAGCGACGAGGGCCTGTATGGCGACGGCGACGCGGTGTACTACTTCATCTACCCCAACACCATGCTCAACCTGCTGCCGGGCCGGCTGCAGACCAACCGCGTGCTGCCGCTGGGCGCCGACCGCTGCATCGTCGAGTTCGACTACTACTACGCCGCGTCCGACAGCGCCGACGCCGAGGCCCGCAAGCAGGCCGACCACGACTTCGCCCACCAGGTGCAGGACGAGGACATCGAAATCTGCGAACACGTGCAGCGCGGCCTGGCCTCAGGTTCCTACGTCCCCGGCCGCCTGAACCCCCTGCGCGAGAACGCCGTCTTCCACTACCACGAACTCCTCCGCGCCGCCTACCGCCAGTGAAAATGTACCAGGTACATTTTCAGCGAGGATGAGACTGCGTCTCAGCGGAAAAGAAAATGTACCTGGTACATTTTCATGCGGTGTGGGAGAGGTACCAGCGCCACAGGGCGTAGCCGACGACCGTGAAGCAGGCCGCGGTTAGCGCCAGCGCCAGGCCGCTGTGGCTGACCAGGGGCGACAGCAGGCCGGCGATGGCGGCGTTCGACACCAGGCCCACGAAGGCCTGCATCGAGGACGCGCTGCCGCGCTGGCGCGGGTACATGTCCAGGATCAGAAGGGTAACGATCGGGAACACCAGCGCGATGCCGAACGCGCCCAGCGCGGTGGGCAGCACGGCCCAGGGCAACGTCGGCGCGTCGGTGTAGAAGTTGTAGCCAATGTTGTACGCCGCGGCGATGCCGCAGCAGGCGAAGCCCCACTCCACCAGCCGCTGCCCGCTCATGCGCCCGGCCGCACGGCCGCTGACGAAGGCGCCCAGCATCATGCCGCCGATGGTGGGCGCGAAGAACCACACGAAGTCCTGTTCCCCCAGGCCCAGCAGATCGAGCACGAACGCCGGCGCCGAGGCGATGTACAGGAACAGCGCGCCGAAGTTCGCGGTGCCCAGCAGCGCCAGCAGCCGGAACTTGCGGCTGGCCAGCATGCCGCCGTAGTCGCGCGCCAGCGTGGCCACATGCAGCGGAACGCGGTTCTCCGGCGGATGCGTTTCCGGCAGGCCCCAGGCCGTGAGCGCCAGCAGCAACAGTCCGAACACCGCCAGGAACCAGAAAATGCCGTGCCAGTCCGACCAGCCCAGCAGCAGGCCGCCGATCACGGGCGCGATGGCCGGCGCGATGCCGAAGATCATCGAGATCTGGCTCATCAGCCGCTGCGCGTCGTCGCCCTGCCGGCAGTCGCGCACCACCGCCCGCCCCACGATCAGTCCCACGCCGGCCGACAGCCCCTGCAGGGCGCGGAACGCCAGCATGGTGGTCATGTCCCCGGCCAGCGCCGCGCCCACGGACGCCAGCGTGAACAGCACGATGCCGGCCAGCAGCACCTTCTTGCGGCCGATGGCGTCGGAAATCGGGCCATGGAACAGCGACATCGCCGCATACCCGAGCAGGTACACGCTGATGGTCTGCTGCATGGCCGCCTTGCCCACGCCCAGGTCGCGCGCCATCACCGGGAAGGCCGGGAACACGGTGTCTATCGAGAACGGGCCGAACATGGCCAGCCCGCCGAGGATCAGGGCCAGCCTGGCGCGGGAGATTTGCTGAGCGGGGGTCATCGGCGTCAACGGCGGGAAACCATGCCAGCATAACAAGCCCCCCTGCCCGCGGCTTGCAAGCCGTGGCGCCCGACCCCAACGAGTTCCGATGACCCGAACCGCCGCCGCCAACCCCGAAGCCCCGCCCGTCGCCGAACGCAGCGTCGGCGCCATCCTGCGCGAGCTGGTGCCCTTCCTGCGGCCCTACCTGGGCCGCATCCTGCTGGCCCTGGCCTGCCTGGTCGCGGCCAAGCTGGCCAACCTGGGCGTACCGATGATCCTCAAGGGCCTGGTGGACGGCCTGGACGTGGAGCCCTCGCTGCTTATGCTGCCGGTGGGCCTGCTGCTGGCCTATGGCGCGGCGCGCCTGTCGGTGACGCTGTTCACCGAACTGCGCACCATCGTGTTCGCCCGCGTGATGGCCCGCAGCTCACGCACGGTGATGCTGCGCGTGTTCCGCCACCTGCATGCGCTGAGCCTGCGCTTCCACCTCAACCGCCGCACGGGCGGCGTGGCCCGCGACGTGGAGCGCGGCGGCACCGCCATCTCCGACCTGCTGGACTGGACCATCTACACCATCCTGCCCACGCTGCTGGAGATAGCGCTGGTCACCGCCGTGCTGGTGTGGAGCTACGACTGGGGCTTCGCGGCCATCACCCTGGGCACCATCGCCGCCTACGTGGCCTGGACCTTCCGGGTCACCGAATGGCGCACCCGCTTCTACCGCGCCGCGGTGGAGGCCGACACCCGCGCCAGCGCCCGCGCGGTGGATTCACTGCTGAACTTCGAGACGGTGAAGTACTTCAACAACGAGGAACACGAGGCGCGGCGCTACGACGACAACCTGCGCCAGATGGAAGACGCCACGGTGAAGAGCCTCAAGTCGCTGGCCGTGCTCAACCTGGGCCAGAGCGCCATCGTCGCCATCGGCATCACGGCGCTGATGTGGCGCGCCGCCGCCGGCGTGGCCGCCGGCGAGATGACCATCGGCGACCTGGTGCTGGTGAACGCCTACCTGCTGCAGCTGTCGGCGCCGCTGAACTTCCTGGGCATGGTGTACCGCGAGGTGAAGCAGGCCATCACCAACATCGAACGCCTGTTCGGCCTGCTGGACGAAACCCAGGACGTGCGCGACCGCCCGGACGCCACCGCGCTGGTGGCCCGCCGCCCGAGGGTGGAGTTCACCGACGTGCACTTCGGCTACGACGCCCGCCGGGAAATCCTGCACGGCGTCAGCTTCACCATCCCGCCGGGCGGCACGCTGGCGGTGGTGGGGCATTCGGGCAGCGGCAAGTCCACGCTGTCGCGGCTGCTGTACCGGTTCTACGAAATCAGCGGGGGTTCGATCGCCATCGACGGCCAGGACCTGCGCTCGCTTACCCAGGACTCGGTGCGCGCGGCGATCGGCATCGTTCCCCAGGACACGGTGCTGTTCAACGACACCATCCGCTACAACATCCGCTACGGCCGCCCGGAGGCCAGCGACGAGGAAGTGGAGGCCGCCGCCCGCTCGGCCCACATCCACGACTTCATCCTCACCCTGCCCGACGGCTACGACAGCGAGGTGGGCGAGCGCGGCCTCAAGCTCAGCGGCGGCGAGAAGCAGCGCGTGGCCATCGCCCGGGCCCTGCTCAAGAATCCGGCCATCCTGATTTTCGACGAGGCCACGTCGGCGCTGGACTCGGCCAGCGAACAGGCCATCCAGGACGAACTCGACCGCATCGCCGTGGGCCGCACCACGCTGGTGATCGCCCACCGCCTGTCCACGGTGATGGACGCCGACGAAATCCTGGTGCTCGATGGCGGCAGCGTGGTGGAGCGCGGCAGCCACGCCGCCCTGCTGGCCCGCAACGGCCGCTACGCCAGCATGTGGCGCCTGCAGCAGCAAGAAAACCCGTCACCCGCCTGAAAGAACGGGGTCAGATCAACTTCCTGCAGGAAGTTGATCTGACCCCGTTCTTGCCAGCCCGGCAGGGGCGATAGAATGGGGGCCTGCAACCCGCCAGAGTCCCGCCGTTCATGACCGAGCCCGCCCGCCCCACCTTCCACGGTTTCGAACAGATCCCGCTGCGCGAATACGCCGAGCGCGCGTACCTGGACTATTCGATGTACGTGGTGCTGGACCGCGCCCTGCCCTTCCTGGGCGACGGCCTCAAGCCCGTGCAGCGCCGCATCATCTACGCCATGAGCGAGCTGGGCCTGGGCGCCGGCGCCAAGCCCAAGAAGTCCGCGCGCACCGTCGGCGACGTCATCGGCAAGTTCCACCCGCACGGCGACAGCGCCTGCTACGAAGCGCTGGTGCTGATGGCCCAGCCCTTCTCCTACCGCTATCCGCTGATCGAAGGCC
>DAORUD010000039.1:0-4917 GCA_035433005.1 Arenimonas sp.
TGTCCCACTACGGCGTGCAGCCGCTGGCGGCCGAGGAAGCCGCTGCGCCGGCAGCGGACGCCCAGGCGGACCCGCACGAAGAAGTGGTGCGCCTGCGCGCCGCAGTGCTGGCCGAACCCGAAAAGGACGAAACCAGGCTCGACCTGGCCCTGGCCCTGCTCAGGACCGGCGCCGTGGCCGAAGCCGAGGCCCTGCTGGACGCCCTGCCCGCCAACCTGGCCCAGGACGACCGCGCGCTGCGCGGCCGCGCGCGCCTGGAGTTCGCGGCCCTGATCAAGGACGCCCCGCCGGCGGCCGTGCTGGAAGCCGCCGTCGCCGCCCAGCCCGACGACCTGCGCGCGCGCCACCTGCTGGGCGCCCACCTGATGGTGGCCGGGCAGTCGCAGGCCGCGCTGGACCAGTTCCTGGAAATGCTGCGCCGCGACCGCGCCTTCCAGGACGGCCTGCCGCGCAAGGCGCTGATCGCGGCCTTCCGCGTGGTCGAGGACGAGGACCTGGTCGGCCGCTACCGCCGCAAGATGGCCTCGCTGATTTTCTGAGCCCGCCATGAAAGCCTCCCGCCTTCGCCTCTGGCTGAACTTCTGGCCGCCCTTCCTGTTCTCGGGCGTGCACGTCACCCACATTTCCGACGACTACGGCTACGCCCGGGTCGAACTGCGGCAGCGCTGGTACAACCGCAACTACGTGGGCACGCACTTCGGCGGCAGCCTGTTCGCGATGACCGATCCGTTCTGGATGATCATGCTGCTCAAGCGCATCGGCGCGGGTTACCTGGTGTGGGACCAGGCCGCGGAAATCCGCTTCGTCAAACCCGGGCGCGGCACCGTGGTGGCCGAGTTCCGGCTGGACGACGCGGTGGTGGACCAGCTGCGGGCCGCCGCCGAGGGCGGCGAAAAGGTGCTGCACTGGTTCGGCATGGACGTCACCGACCCGTCCGGCGACGTGGTGGCGAGCCTGCGCAAGCAGGTCTATGTCCGCAAGAAACGCCCGGCCGCCTGAGCGCCCGCCCGCCCTGCGGCCGGGGCCCGCGGCGGCGGCGCCCGGGCCCCGCCCGCGGAAAGCAGACTGTGACCTGGTTCACGGTTTCAAACGGTGGTTGCCAGCCCCGCCTGCTGACGTATGCTGGGCAGCCCGGCCCCCCGCCCCGCAAGAACCCGCGCCATGCAGCAGGAAGAAGAGCTGTCCCCTGACGAGCTGACCGCGCTGCTCTCGAGCTACATGCCCGAGATCCCCGGCTACCGGGTGCTGCGCCGGATCGGCAAGGGCGGCATGTCCCAGGTGTACCTGGGCGTGCAGGAATCGCTGGACCGCCAGGTGGCGGTGAAGGTGATGTCCCCGGCGGCGCTGACCGACGAAATCTCCAAGCAGCGCTTCGAGCACGAGGCGCGCACCATCGCCAAGCTCGAACACCCCTGCATCGTCGGCATCCACGAGGTCGGTCGAACCCGTCAGGGGCTGCTGTATTACGTGCTGCCCTACCTGGCCAAGGGCCACCTGGGCCAGCGCGACTTCACCCAGGACGAAGACCGCGCCATCGAAGTGCTGCGCTCGCTGCTGTCGGCGCTGGAATACGCCCATGCGCGCGGCATCGTGCACCGCGACGTGAAGGCCGAGAACGTGCTGTTCGACAACGCCGACCGGCCGCTGCTCACCGACTTCGGCATCGCGCTGAGCAAGCGCGACCAGACCCGCATCACCACCGCGGGTCTCGCGGTAGGCAGCGGCGGCTACATGGCGCCCGAACAGGCGCGCGGCGAAGTGGTGGACGGCCGCGCCGACCTGTACAGCGTCGGCGTGCTGGCCTACGAACTGCTGATGGGCCGCCTGCCCTACCAGGCCTCCGACCCGCTGGCGCTGGCGCTGATGCACGCGCAGGACCCGGTGCCGCGGCTGCCGCCCGAGAAGAAGCACTGGCAGCCCTTCCTCGACCGCGCCATGGCCAAGTCGCCGGACAACCGCTACCGCAACGCCCAGCAGATGCTGAGCGCGCTGAACCAGATCGCCGCCGGCAAACCGGTGGAACCGGCGGTGGACCTGGGCAAGTTCGGCGCCTTCTTCAAGGCGCGCTGGAAGCCGCTGCTGGGCGGGCTGGCCGGCTTCGCGCTGGTGCTGGCCACCGTGGCGTGGCTGCAGCGCGAGCGCCCCGCCGAAGCGCAAACCGATTTCTTCACCGTGCAGGACGTGGCGCCACCGGCCGATGCGCCCGCGGCCACCCCGCCCGCCGCGGCCGAACCGGAGCAAGCCGCACCCGAGCCGGCCGACGCGGCGTCCACGCCGGTGGACGAGGCGCTGGCCCAGGCCGCCCGCGCACCGGCGCCGGGCCTGCTGCCCGCCCCGTTTGCACAGGTGACGGCCGAAGTGTCGGTGGTGCCGCTCGATTACGACCCCACGCGCGTGGGCGCCCGGGAACTGGCGGCCGCGCGCCGGCAGATCGACCGCCAGCGCCTGAGCCTGCCGCCCGGCGACAACGCGATGCAGTCGCTGCGCGAAGCCCGGGCTCTGGCCCCGCGCGAACCCGCGCTGCCGCGGCTGGCCGACGAAGTGGTGGCCTTCTACGCCGCCCGCGTGTCCGACGCCGTGGCCGCCGGCAAGGACGACGAGGCCCGCGAAAACTATGAACGCATCGCGCCCTTCGTCGCCGAACTGCAGCGCGAGGAAGGCAAGCCCTGGGTGGCGCTGCGCGCCTCGCTGGTGCCGGCGCTGCTCAAGCGGCTGCAGGAAGGCCTGAAGGCGCTGGACGCCGACGCCGTCGCGAACACCAAGGCCCTGGCCACGGCGCTGGCCGTGGCCCCGCAGTCGCTTGAACCGGCCTGGTCTCAGGCCGTCAGCCTGCCCAAGGCCGGCGACCCGATGAAGGATGCCGGCGTGGCCATGGTGCTGGCCGCCGTGCCGCGCGGCGAACGCCCCGGCCTGGCCGCCATGCGCTCGGAGGTCACGCGCAGCGAGTACGCCGCGTTCGCTTCGGGCACCGGCCGCCCGGCATCGCGCTGCCGCAACCGGCTTGCGCCGATATCGCTCAAGAAGCGCACCTGGGACAACCCCGGCTTCAACCAGGGCGGCAACCACCCGGTGGTGTGCGTGAGCTACGACGACGCCCGCGCCTACGCGCAGTGGCTCAGCCGCCGCACCGGCACCGAGTACCGCCTGCCCACCCGCGCCGAATGGTCGCCGCTGGCCGCGGGCCGGGGCAGCGGCAACGCCTGCAGCGACGGCCGCGTGGCCTGCGGCAGCGAAGGCACCGCATCGGCCAGCCAGGGCCCGGCCAGCGCCATCGGCCTCACCGGCGTACGCGGCAACGCGCGCGAATGGCTGTCCGACTGCGCCCGCGGCTGCCAGCGGCGGCTGGTGGCGGGCGCCGGCTGGCGCGACCCGCCGGCGCGCGTGGACGCGCGGCAAACCGACGATTTCGACGCCGACACCGGCTTTGACGACATCGGTTTCCGACTGGTGCGCGCGGTCAACGCCAGCGAGCTCGGCGCGCGCTAGTTGCCCTACAATCGCGGCATGCGAAGACTCCGCGCCTACTTCTTCACCGGCCTGCTCACGCTGCTGCCGATCTGGCTGGTCTGGATCGTGTTCAAGTTCGTGCTGGCCATGCTGTCGGACATCAGCCAGCCGGTGGTGGGGCCGCTGTCGGTGCAGCTGGCGAATGCACATCCTGAAATGCTGGGCTGGCTGGACGATCCCTGGACGCAGTCCGCCATCGCCGTCGTGGCCACGGTCGCCTTCATCCTGGGCGTGGGCGCACTGGCACGGCGCGTGGTCGGCCAGCGCCTGCTGGCCTGGGTGGAGGGTTTGATTGCGCGCATCCCGCTGCTCAAGACCGTGTACGGCAGCGCGCGCAAGCTGCTGGACCTGCTGCAGACCAAACCCGACGGCACCCAGCGCGTGGTGCTGATTGATTTCCCGCACCGGCAGATGAAGTGCATCGGCTTCGTCACGCGCGTGATGCGCGAGGAAGGCACCGGCCGCGAACTGGCCGCCGTGTACGTGCCCACCACGCCCAACCCCACCTCGGGCTACCTGGAAATCGTGCCGGTGGAGCTGCTTACGCCCACCGACTGGACGGTGGATGAAGCCATGGCCTTCATCATCTCCGGCGGCGCGGTCAGCCCCGACGTGATTCCGTTCAACCGGCCCGGCGCAACGGCGTGACCGGGCACGAGCGCGCCAACCGGCTGTTCCTGGTGCTGGCGGTGTTCTTCGTCAGCAATGCGCTGCTGGCCGAGTTCATCGGCGTGAAGATATTCGCGCTGGAAGACACCCTGGGCCTCCGGCCCTTCGAGTGGAACCTGTTCGGCCAGAGCGGCTCGCTGAACTTCACCGCGGGCACCCTGCTGTGGCCGATCGTGTTCGTGATGACCGACATCGTGAACGAGTTCTACGGCAAGCGCGGCGTGCGCTTCATCAGCTGGCTGGCGGTGGGCGTGATCGTCTACGGCTTCGTGTTCGCCTACCTGGCCATTTCGCTGGCGCCCGCCGGCTGGTGGGTGGGCGTGGCCGGCGACCAGGGCGTGCCCGACTACCAGAAGGCGTTCGCGGCCGTGTTCGGCCAGGGGCTGTGGACCATCGGCGGGTCGCTGGTGGCCTTCCTGGTGGGCCAGCTGATTGACGTGAGCGTGTTCCACCGCATCCGCCACGCCACCGGCGAGCGCATGGTGTGGCTGCGCGCCACCGGCTCCACCGCGGTGTCGCAGCTGGTGGACAGCTTCGTGGTGCTGTACATCGCCTTCGTGCTGGGTCCGCAGCAGTGGTCCATGAACCTGTTCCTGGCGGTGGGCACGCTCAACTACGCCTACAAGATGCTGGCCGCCATCGCACTGATCCCGCTGCTGTACCTGGTGCGCCGCGGCATCACCGTCTACCTGGGCCGCGACCAGGCCGGGCAGCTGCGCGCGGCGGCGGCGCGGGATTGAA
>DAORUD010000039.1:5017-20533 GCA_035433005.1 Arenimonas sp.
GGTTTTTCGGCACCGTGCCGCAGGCCCGCATCGTGGGTCGGATGACGCAGGCGATGGGCCGCCCCTGAAGCCGGGCCGGGGCTTTCCGCCCGCGCGATGCCTGGGCACGCCGGTTGACCGGCTTGGGCCCTGTTTTCCGTGCGTCCGCCTGCCCGGGCGTGCCTCTTGACCCGGTGAAGTTCGGGATGGTCTGCTCGGCGCCGGGGCGTTCCGCCGGGATGTATCGCGTGCCATGTGCCGGGAGGGCCCGGGGCCGCTGGCCGGCGGAGTCGCCATGACCACCACAAGAAAGACCAGGGGAAACCGATGAACCATCGCCGCAACCGCTACTCGTCACTCACGCGCGCCGTGCTGCTTGCACTGGCCGCCGCGGCCCCCGCCGCACCGGCCCTTGCCCAGGAGGCAGGCGGCGACGAAGCCAAGGTCACCACCTTGAGCGAGATCACCGTCACCGCCCAGAAGCGCGAAGAAGCGCTGCAGGACGTGCCGATCGTGGTGACGGCGATTTCCAAGGAGGCGCTGGACCGGGCCGGCATCCGCGACATCAAGGACCTGCAGCAGATGGTGAGCGGCCTGACCGTCACCAGCACCCAGAGCGAATCGCTGACCACCGCGCGCATCCGCGGCGTGGGCACGGTGGGCGACAACGCCGGCCTGGAGTCGTCGGTGGGCGTGGTGATCGACGGCATCTACCGCCCGCGCAACGGCGTGGGCTTCGGCGACCTGGGCGACCTGGAGCGCATCGAGGTGCTCAAGGGCCCGCAGGGCACGCTGTTCGGCAAGAACACCTCGGCCGGCGTCATCAACGTGGTGACCCAGCGGCCGGACTACGAGCGCGCAGCGGAGCTGGAGTTCACCGCCGGCAACTACGACGCCTGGGGCCTGTCGGCCTCGTACAACGACGCGCTGAGCGACAAGGCCGCGTTCCGGATGTACGCCGCCAAGCGCCAGCGCGACGGTTTCCTGGACGTGACCACCGGCGCCGGCCCGCGCACCCAGACGCAGGACCAGGACCAGAATTTCTACACCCTGCGCGGCCAGCTGCTGGTGGAGCCCAACGACACGGTGGACATCCTGCTGAGCGGCGACTTCACCGAACGCGACGAGAACTGCTGCACCGCGGTCACCCTGATCCGCGGCCCCACGGCCGCCATCCTCGACGCGCTGTCGGTGGATTCGGGCGTGATCCCGGTGGCCGACCCGTTCGCGCGCGAGGCCTACACCAACCGCAGCACCGCGCAGTACATGGAAGACCGCGGCGGCAGCGCCCAGATCGACTGGGCGACGCCCTGGTTCGACGGCGCCACGTTCACCTCGCTCACCGGGCTGCGCCAGTGGCACTCCACCAACGGCCTGGACTTCGACTACAGCACGGCCGACGTGCTGTACCGCGAGCCGCGGCAGTCGGACAACTTCACCCAGTTCGAAACCTTCAGCCAGGAATTCCGCCTCAGCGGCAGCAGCGACCGGGTGGACTGGCTGTTCGGCGCCTTCTATGCCGACGAAGAGCTTGACCGCAACGAGGCCTACCGGGTCGGGTCGGCCTATGAGCCCTACCTGTCCATCGCGGTGCTGTCGCGCATCAATCCCCTGCTCGCCACCAGCCCGACGGCGCCGCTGTTCTATTCGCAGGCCTCGGGCCGGCCCTTCGGCACGGTGTTCGCCGGCCATGCCGCGTCCGACCGCTACCGGCAGGATTCGGAAAGCCTGGGCCTGTTCACCAACAACACCTGGCACGCCACCGAAGCGCTGGACCTGACGCTGGGCCTGCGCTACACCAGCGAACGCAAGGAGCTGACGTCGCGCTACACCAACCCCAACGGCGGCCTGGGCTGCGCGGCGATGCGGGCCAATCCGGCGCAGGTGGTGGCGGCGCTGGTCGCCCGCGGCCTCACGGTGGCCCAGGCCTCGGCCGCCGCGCCGCAGGTGGTGGGCTTCGGCTGCCTGCCCTGGACCAACGTGCTGCACAACGGCCGCACCACCGAACAGGACCGCGATGAGTCGGAATGGTCCGGCACGTTCAAGGCCGCCTACCGCTTCAACGACCAGGTGATGGCCTATGCGTCGGCGGCGCGCGGCTACAAGGCCGGCGGCTTCAACCTCGACCGCGTGCAGTCCAATGACGGACTGTCCAGCGGCACGTCGGGCATCCTGCCGGTGGCCGACACGTCGTTCGAGGGCGAGTTCGTGGACAGCTACGAGCTGGGCGTGAAAACCACCTGGCTGGGCGGCAACCTGCTGCTCAACGCCACGCTGTTCCAGCAGGACTATTCGGACTTCCAGCTCAACAGCTTCCTGGGCACCAGCTTCGTGGTCCGTTCGATCCCTGAAGTGACCTCCAAGGGCCTGGACGCGGAGCTGATGTGGAAGAACGAAGGCCTGATGCTGCAGGCCGGCCTGACCTACGCCAACACCCGCTACGGTGACGACCTGCTGCCGGACGCCGACCTGGTCCTGCTGCCGGGCAGCCGCACCAGCTTCGCCCCGGAGTGGTCGTTCACCGGCTCGGTCGGCTACGACTGGTCGGTCGGCGACAACCTCAAGGCCAGCGCCACCCTGGGCGCGAAGTACATGTCCGACTACAACACCGGTTCGGACCTGGACCCGCAGAAGCTGCAGGACAGCTACGCGCTGTTCAACGCCCGCTTCATCCTGGGCCGCCGCGACGGCCGCTGGGACGTGGAGCTGTGGGCGCAGAACCTGACCGACGAAGAGTACGTGCAGGTGGCGTTCGACGCCCCGCTGCAGGCCGGCAGCTGGAACGCCTTCCTGGGCGCGCCGCGTACCTACGGCGCCACGTTCCGCCTGCGCTTCTGAGGGCTCGCCCCGGACGGGAAGCGACGGGCCGCCCTGCGCGGCCCGTTTCTTTTCCAGCCTCCAACCCTTCGGTGAATTCGCATGAAACGCGTGACAGGCATTGGCGGCATCTTCTTCAAATCACCCAACCCCAAAGCGCTCAACGACTGGTACCGCGATCACCTTGGACTCGAGGTGTCCGAATGGGGCGGCGCGGTCTTCGAGTGGGGCGGACCGGATAGTCCGCCGGGCATGACCCTCTGGACTCCGTTCGCGGCCGACACCGGCAAGATGTCGCCCGGCACGGCTTCTTTCATGGTCAACTTCCGCGTGGCCGACCTGGACGCGCTGCTGGCTGCACTGCGGGCAGAGGGTTGCCGTGTGGTCGGGGAGCGGGAGGATTCCGAGTATGGGAAGTTCGGCTGGGTGCTGGATCCGGACGGGAACAAGGTGGAACTGTGGGAGCCGCCCGCAGGCTGACCAGCCCGCAACACCATGGAGGCTCGATGAACGTCAGTTTGTTGCGACATGCCTTCGTGTTGATCGCACTATCGCTGGCGGGCGGGTTGTTCATCCCGCACATGGCCATTCCGCGGCTTGGGCTGTCGGCGCACACCGTGGGGATACTGGGCGGCGTGCTGCTGATCGCCGTGGGCGCCATCTGGCAGCACTTCCGCCTGTCCGCATCGCAGGGCGCGTGGCTGAAGTGGACGTGGGTGTATTCGGGCTACGTCAACTGGCTGGCCTGCCTGGCCGGCGCGGTGCTTGGCGCCGGCCGCATGACGCCGTTGGCATCGGCCGGCATGATGGGCAGCGGCACGGTGGAGGGGCTGGTTACCCTGCTGTTCGTGAGCGTGGCGCTGGCGTCCTTCATCGCCGTTGGCCTCTCGCTTTGGGGCCTGCGTCGCTCCTCCTGACGGAATTGAACCACACGGTGAACCCATGAACAGCAAATGGCTTCGCAGGGGACTGGTCGCGGCCGGCGCGATGAACATCGGCGGCGTGCTGGTGTTTTCGCGCGGATTCACCAATGACGCCATCCACCAGGCCGACCCGGTGGTGATGTCGAACTTCGGGCTGCTGATGATCACCGTGTGGGGCCTGGCCTACATCGCGGCCGCCGCCATTGCCTCCGGCACGCGCTGGCTGATGGGGGCGTTCGCGCTGGAAAAGCTGGTCTACGTGGCCGTCTGGTGCACCTGGATGTCGCGCAACAGCCTGGGCGATGTCTACGCCAGCGACCTGTTCGCCGGTATCTTCTACAGCATCTATGGCGTGAACGATTTCGTGTTCATGCTGTTCTTCGCCTGGGCATGCTTCCGGCAGCGACCGTCGGGCAAGCAGCCGTACCTGGCGTGAATTGAACCCTGGAGACAATGAATTGATCCGAAAAACAGTTCTCGCGCTTCTGGTCCTGCTGGGCTGCTGCACCGTCGCGGCCGCCGCCACGCCGGCTGAATCGGCGTCCGCGGAACTTCGCGCGATGGCGCTGGCCGTCCAGCCGGCGCAGATCGGCCTGACCCGCGAGGCCTTCGGGAAGGATGTCTGGGGCGTGGTGATGGAGACCGGCACGGACGCTGGCTACTACACGCTGGTGGTGTTGGGCGACGGCAGCACCAGCCTGTACCTGAGCACCGGCGGGGGCGTGATTGGCGCCGGCGAGCACGAGGCCGTGCGGGTCGCGGGCGCCGGCCTCATTGCCGAAGCCAACAAGCACCTGGCTGCGGCGGCGACATCAGACGGCTTCCCGCCCCCTGCCGATGGCGACACCACCTTCCACCTGCTCACCTTCGATGGCCCAAGGTCCAGGACCGCGCCCACGAATGCGCTGGGCGAGGACAAGGATGCGCTGTCACCGCTGTTCCATGCCGCGCATGAAGTGATCATGCAGGTCCGCCTCGCCAGCCAGTAGCGCCACTTTGGAACCGATATCTCCATGCAGAAATCCATGGTCACCACCGCCCTCACCCTTCCCGGCCACCGCATCACCCGCAGCCTGGGCGTGGTGCGCGGGCTGACGGTGCGCTCGCGATCGTTCATCGGCAATTTCGCCGGCGGCATCCAGTCGCTGTTCGGCGGCAACATCACCATCTACACCGAGCTGTGCGAACAGGCACGCGCCGAAACCTACGCCATGATGTGCCGGCAGGCCGATGGCCTGGCCGCCAACGCCATCATCGGCATGCGCTACGACGCCACCGAACTCATGGCCGGCCTCACCGAAGTGCTGTGCTACGGCACCGCGGTGGTGGTGGTGCCGGACGCCGACGCGTGAGCACGGCGGGCGCGGCCTGCGCGTGATGGACACACTGGCGCTGGCCATCGTCACGGCGGCGGGCCTTTACCTGACGGCCCTCGGCGTGGCGCTGCTGGCCAGGCCGGCGGCGGCGTCCCGGTTCCTGATGGGCCATGCCAGCTCCGGACCGCTGCACTTGCTTGAACTGGGGCTGCGCATCGTAGTCGGCGTGGCCTTCGTGCACCGTGCCCCGCAAATGGTCCAGCCCGCCGTCTTCACGGCGTTCGGCTGGCTGCTGGTGGCCACCTCGTCGCTGATGTTGCTGGTGCCCTGGCGGTGGCACCGGCGCTTCGCCGAACGTTCGGTGGCGCAGGCGCTGGCGTTCAAGCCCCTGATCGGCGTGGCGTCGCTGCTGATGGGCGTGGGCGTGCTGGTGGCCGCTTTCGCCCGCGCCGTCTAAGCTGGGCCCGTCACCACCTGCCCTTGCCGACATGCCCAAGAGATTCGCACTGCTTTTTCTCCTTTGCCTGAGCCTGGACGCCAGCGCCGCCTCGGCGGTGTACGGCGAGGACTACACGCAGGAAAAGTTCGACCAGCGGCTGGCGCAGTCGCCGATCGTGGCCCGGCTCAAGCCCGGCCTGGCGCCGCAGTGCACGCCGGACGAGGTGGAGCTGCACTACAAGCGGTTCAACCTGTTCAATTCGCCCGACCTGATCGTGGACTGGCAGTTCCACTACGTGGTGGCACCCGCCAGCAAGCCGGCCTGGCGCGGCACGGCGGTGGCCGACATCACCACCTATGCGGTGGAGCGCGACGACGCCACGGCGCTGGGCGTGCTGCGGGAACGGGCTTCGGCGCTGGGGGGCTGCGGCGTCACCACCATTTTCCGCGAGCCCATCACGCTCAAGGGCAGCCTGCAGTCGGACGGCAGCTACTCGCGCAGCCGCATCATGGGCTATGCCTGGTACGGAAAGATCGTGCGCAAGCGCTGAGGCCGGCTTCAGCGGGGCCGGAACGCCGACGGGGGCTTTGACTCCCAGCGCTTGAAGGCGCGGCGGAAATTGGCAATGTCCGAATACCCCAGCGCGTAGGCGACTTCCTCCACCGTGAAGCGCCCTTGCCGAAGGTGCGCCAGCGCCAGCGTGTGGCGCACTTGCTCGAGCAGCTGACGGAACGACGTGCCCTCGTCTTCCAGCCGCCGGTGCAGCGTGCGCGCGGGCAGGCGCAGCAGGCGCGCAGTAACCGCCAGCGACGGAAACCCGGTGGGCTTCTCCAGCATCAGCCGCTGCACGCGCGCGGCCAGCGTGGTGTGGGAGGTGAGCCGGTCGAGCTCGCGCTGGCAGGTGTCGGCCGCCTCGCGGAAAGCCGCCGGATCGGCGGCGCGCAGCGGCTGGTCCAGCAGCGCCAGCGGCAGGCGGAAGCCGGTCCAGGACTGCCCGTAGCGCACCGGGCAGCGCAGCACTTCGCGCGCCAGCGCGGCGTACTCGGGCGGGTCGAAGGCGAAGCCGACCGCTTCGATGCGGCTGGCGCCCAGCGAGATCACTTCCAGCGCGTTCTTCACGCTCAGCACCACCGCTTCCAGCACCGGCCGCTGCATGTCGCCCAGCGGGCAGGTTTCGCTGACCCGCAGGCGCGCCTGCATGGCGCCGACTTCCAGCGACATCGCCACCACCGGCAGCCGCAGCGGCACGAAGCGCTCGAACAGTCCGATGGCCTGGCGCAGCGTGCCGCTGCTGAGCACCGCGTCGCCCAGCACGCCGTGGGTGGCGGGCGCCAGGCGCTCGCCCACGAACAGGCCCAGCGCCGGCTCCCTCGACAGCGCCAGGGCGTCGTGCACCAGCTGCCCGAAATCCGCGAACGGCACGCTGAGCCTGGCGTCGTCCAGGTCGGCCTCGGTCAGCCCCGCCGGACGCAGCCAGGGCGCCACCGCCACGCCGCGGCGGCGCAGCTGGTCGGCCACGTGCTGCAGGTAGTAGCCGGGAAGCGGGGGCCGCGGGTCGGTCATGCGCTCGGGAGGTGGCCAGCAATGACCCATCTTTGGCGATAAATGACCTGACATCCAGTGCCGCCGGCCCCTAGATTCAAGCCTGCATCCCGTCCCACACGCGGAGTCCCGACCATGGGTTCAAGCACCGAGGCCGCATCGGCGCACATCAACGGCCAGCGCATTGACGTGGCCCCCGGGGAGACGCTGCTGCAGGCCGCGCTGCGCCAGGGCATCGCCTTCCCGAACCGCTGCCGGGTCGGCGCCTGCGGCACCTGCCGTTGCCGGCTGGCCGAAGGCCAGGTGCGGGCGCTGACCGAACCGGCCTACCTGCTGGACGACGACCAGATCAAACGCGGCTACATCCTGGCCTGCCAGAGCGTGCCGCGCGGCGAGGTCAGCATCGAGGTCGCGCTGGGCGCCCCGGCCGCGGCCCGCGCCGGCGACCGCATCGCCGCGCCCGCGCCCGAAGCGCCGCGCGAGCCCGCCGGCCCCTGGGACTACGCCAAGTACTTCGGCTTCCACCTGGTGGGCCTGGCGGCCACGGTGGCGCTGCTGGCGGGCGGCGGCTGGATCACGGCGGGGCTGCTGGCCATCGTCTCGTTCTACATCCTGGGCGACGCGGTGTCGGGCAACGACGTGCGCACGCCGCGCTTCGCACGTCCGGGCCTGCTGACCGCGCACCTGTGGCTGGCGCTGCCGCTGGTGTCGCTGATTTCCTTCAGCGCGGTGTGGGGCGTAAGCGCGGGCGACCCGCTGGGCTTCGGTGCGTGGCTGGCGTCGTGGACGGGTCACGACGTGATGGCCGCGCGCGAAGCCACCACGTTCGGCCACCACGTGTCGGCCGTCATCCTCACCGGCCTGATGATCGGCATGATCGCCACCATCACCGCGCACGAACTGATGCATCGCACCTGGGACAAGGCGTCCCTGGCCATCAGCCGATGGCTGATGGCCTTCAGCTTCGACACCTCGTTCACCATCGAACACGTGTACGGCCACCACCGCTACGTGGCCACGCCACGCGACCCGGCCACGGCGCCGCGCGGGCGCAGCGTGTATGCGCACATCGCCCTGTCCACGCTCGGCAGCAACGCCAGCGCCTGGCGCATCGAGCGAGCGCGCCTGCGCCGGCAGTCGCTGCCGCTGTGGTCGGTGCACAACGCGGTGCTGCGCGGCTGGGCGATGAGCGCGGTGGTGCTGGCGCTGGCCTGGGCCGTGGGCGGGGCGCAGGGGGCGCTGTTCTTCGTGGCCTGCGGGCTGGCGGCCAAGGCGCTGCTGGAAGTGGTGAACTACATGGAGCACTACGGCATCGTGCGCGACCCCGCCGCCCCGGTGCAGCCGCGCCACTCCTGGAACACCAACCGCCGCATCAGCTCCTGGACGCTGTTCAACCTCAGCCGGCACTCGCACCACCACGCCCAGGGCGACGTGCCCTACCAGGACCTCAAGCCGATGCCCGATGCACCGATGATGATCGGCGGCTACCTCACGGTGATGGTGCTGACCCTGCTGCCGCCGCTGTGGCATGCACTGATGACGCCCCGGCTGCTGGCCTGGGACCGCGACTTCGCCGATGCGGGCGAACGCGAACTGGCGCGGCGGGCCAATGCCGACAGCGGCATCGCGGCGCTGGTGCGTGCAGCGGATCAGTCCAGCCGCGGCCAGCTCGAGGCGTCCAGCGTTTCGCGGTAGGCGTGCCAGGCCGAATAGGCCAGCCAGGGCATCACCACCACCAGCCCCAGGTAGGCGGTGAAGAAGCCCACCGCCGTCAGCAGCGCGATCAGCAGCGCCCACAGCACCATCACCGCCTTGTTGCGCAGCACGGCATTGGCGCTGGACACACCGGCGGTCACCATGTCCACGTCGCGGTCGGCGATCATCGGCAGCGAGAACGCCGCCGTGGCGAAGGTGAACACCGCGAACACCGACCCGGCTGCCGAACCGATCAGCAGGAACTCCAGCAGCGTCGCCAGCTGCCCGTCCTCGACCGGCACGAAGGCATTCACCATCATGCCGGCGCGCGACCACAGCATCAGCACCACCAACTGCACCAGCGCGAACACGCCGGCCTGCCCCGCCACCCGCCGCGCCAGCACGAACGAATCACGCAGCGTGGGCGTGCGGCCCGCTTCCAGCGCGCGGCTGACGCAGTACAGCCCCACCGCGATCAGCGGCGCCACGAACACGAAGCCCGACAGCAGCGCCGCCAGCAGCGCGAAGCGCCCCAGCTTCCAGGCCAGCGCCGACACCGCCACGCTCACCACCAGGATCACCGCGCCGAACAGCAGGCTCAGGCCCGGCGCGCGGCGGAAATCCGCCCAGCCGCGGCGCAGCCAGCGCAGCGGCGCGCCGCGGTCGAGTTCAACGCAGGGCACCGCGAACGGGCGCGCCGGTTCCGGCGAAGGATCGTTGGTCTGTTCCGGCGTCATGTGGCCTCCCCAGGCGACGCTTGGATACTATCAGCGCCACCCCGGACCGGAGCAGCGCCATGGCCGAGAACAAGACCCAGCCCACCGATGAACCCGTGGCCGGGTTCCTGGCCCGCATCGCCGACCCCCAGCGCCGCGCCGACTGCGAGGCCGTGATGGCGTTGATGCGCCGCGCCACCGGCGTGGAGCCGGTGATGTGGGGCAGCAGCATCGTCGGCTTCGGCCGCTACGAGTACCGCTACGCCAACGGCCGCACCGGCGAATGGCCGGTGATGGGTTTCTCGCCGCGCAAGGGCGACCTCACGCTTTACGTGCTGCCGGTGATGGAGGGCGACGAGGGGCTGCTGGCAAGCCTGGGCAAGCACAAGTCCAGCGTGGCCTGCCTGTACGTCAAGCGGCTGTCGGACATTCACCTGCCGACGCTGGAGGCGCTGATCGCCTCGTCGCTCAAGCGAAGCGGGCACAAGCGCATTGCCTGAAGGCTAGACGTCCACTTCCATGCCGGGCCGGGCCAGCATCACGTCCGCGCCGTGCTGCTTGCGGAGGGCGCCGGCGAGCGAGTCGCGGGCATCGTCTTCGCCGTGCACCAGCACCACGGGCGGCCGGTTGCCGACCTGGCCGTACCACTCCACCAGGGCCGGCTGGTCGGCATGCGCCGACAGGCCGCCCACGGTGTGCAGCTGGGCGTTGACGTGCACGCTTTCGCCAAACAGCTTCACTTCGCGCGCGCCGTCCACCAGGCGGCGACCCAGTGTGCCGTTGGCCTGGTAGCCCACGAACATCACGTGGGTTTCCCTGCGGCCCAGGTTCTGCCGCAGGTGGTGGCGGATGCGGCCGCCGTTGCACATGCCCGAGCCGGCGATGATGATGGCGCCGCCGCGGTGGTCGTTGATGGCGCGCGACTCCTCCACTTCCACGCTGAAGTTGAGGTTGGGCAGGCGGAACGGATGCGGCCGGCCGCGCCACACGGCCTGCGCGTCCTGGTCGAACAGCGACTCGTGATCGTCGTACACGCCCACCACCTTGGTGGCCATAGGGCTGTCGAGGAAGATCTTCCAGCGCGCCATGTTCCACTCGTCCCAGTTGCGCGCGAACCAGTAAAGCAGCTCCTGGCTTCGGCCCACGGCGAACGCCGGTATCAGCACGTTGCCGCCGGCGTTCCAGGCCGACTCCAGCACGTCGCCGATCTCGGCCAGCGTGGACTCGCGGTCGCGGTGGGCGCGGCCGCCGTAGGTGGATTCGAGCAGCAGCAGGTCGGCCTGCGGCACCGGCTCGGCGTCGCGCAGGATGGGCGTGCCCTTGGGCCCCAGGTCGCCGGAGAACACCAGCACGCGCTCGCCCTCGCCTTCGCGCGCGCGCAGTTCGACGCTGGCCGAACCCAGGATGTGGCCCGCGTCGCGCAGCGTGAGGGTGACGCCGGGCAGGATCTCGTTGGCCTTGCCGTAGCCGATCGGCCGCACCAGCTTGAGCACCTTGCCCACGTCGGCGCGGGTGAACAGCGGCTTGTGGTGCGCGTGGCCGTCGCGGCGGTGCTTGTTGTCCTGCATCGCGTCCATCTCGGCCAGCGAAGCGGCGTCCTCGAGCATGATTCGCAGCAGGTCGGCGGTGGCCACGTGGGTCCAGATGGGCCCCTGGTAGCCGCGCGCCACCAGCACCGGCAGCCGGCCGCAGTGGTCGATGTGCGCGTGGCTGAGCACCACCGCCCCGATGCCGTCGATGATGAAGGGGAAGGGTTCGAAGTTGCGGTGTTCGTCGTCAATGCTGCCCTGGATCATGCCGCAGTCCAGCAGCAGCCGGTGCCCGGCGGCCTCGACTTCATGGCATGAGCCGGTGACTTCGCCGGCGGCTCCGTGGAATCGGACGCGCATGGTTCTTCCTTCGATGGGGCCTGCGCCAATGTATCGCAGAAACGACGACGGCCGGGCAAGCCCGGCCGTCGCGTGGTGCCCGCGGGCAGCGCTTACTTGCGCGCGGCTTCCAGCTCCTTGAGCAGGTTGGGCGCCGGGTACACCGACTGCATGATCCACTGCATGTAGCGGTGGTCCACCGAGATCATGCGGGTCATGGCCGGGTCGAACACCCAGTTCGAGCTCACGCTCTCCCAGTTGCCGTCGAAGGCCAGGCCCACCAGCTCGCCCTTGCCGTTGAGCACGGGCGAACCGGAGTTGCCGCCGGTGATGTCCAGGTCGGACAGGAAGTTCACCGGCACACGGGCCTTGGCCTCGGCGCTCATCGAAGCGATGGCGTCGAGCTGGGCCTTGGGCGCGTCGAACGGCTCCACGCCCGTGGCCTTCGCCGCCAGGCCGTCGAGCGAGGTGAACGGCGTGTAGGCCACGCCGTCCTTCGGGCTGTAGCCCATCACGTTGCCGTAGGTGATGCGCAGGCTGAGGTTGGCGTCGGGGTACACGCCCTGGCCCTGGCCGCGCTTGTACTCCTGCACCGCGGCCAGGTAGACCGGGCGATGGCGGCTGTTGTCGCCGGCGCGGGCGCGGCCCTTGTCCTCGAGCTGCATCAGCGTGGGCTGCAGGGCCACGGCCAGCTTCAGCAGCGGGTCGGTGCTGGCCTCGAACGCGGCGCGGTCGGCGGTCATCAGCGCCAGGCGGGCGTCCACCTTGCCCAGGGTGGTGGCGGCGTAGGCTTCATCCAGCGCCTTGCCGATGGCGGCGGCGTCGCTGCCGCCCAGCCAGGCGTCCACGGCGGCGATGCGCTGGTCGGCCGGTAGCTTCGCGTACTCGGCGAACCAGTAGGCCAGCAGCTGCTTTTCCATCTTCGGGTCGTAGCGGCGGTCGAGCTGGCGGGTGTTGCCCTCGATGCCCGGCAGGTCGCGGTCCTGGTAGCCGCCGGCGCGCTCGGCGTTGGGCTTGGCGCGTTCGATGGCCAGGCGGTACAGGCCACGCACGTTGCCCAGCAGGCCCACGCCCGAGATCTGGCCGATGGCGGTGTCGCGCACGCGGGTGGCGCGCGCTTCGGCCGCCAGCTGCTCCAGGCGCGCATGCGCTTCCAGCGCCGGCTTGCCGGCGTCGCCGCGGCTGCGCAGCCAGGCCAGCACCGCTTCTTCCTCGGCCTGCTTGGTGGCCACGGCGTTGATGCGGCGGAAGCCCTCGAGCTGGCCGTCCCAGTTCTTCATCGCGTTCTGCCAGCCGCGGATGGTGCTGGCGTACTTCACTTCGATCTCGGGGTCGGCCTTGCCCGCGGCGTCCACGATGGCCACCAGGTTCTTCAGGTGCTGGCCGACCACCGGGTACTGCCAGTCCACCACGGCCTGGAATTCGTCGAACAGCGCGTAGCGGCTGGTGCTGCCCGGGTAGCCGGCCACCATCACGAAGTCACCGGCTTCCAGCGCGTCGGTGGCCATGCGCAGGTGGTGCCTGGGCTTGAAGGGAACGTTGTCGGGCGAGAACGCCGCCGGCTTGCCGTCCTTGCCGACGTAGGCGCGGTAGAAGGTGAAATCGCCGGTGTGGCGCGGCCACATCCAGTTGTCCACTTCGCCGCCGTAGTTGCCGATGGCGCCCGGGGGCGCGTACACCAGACGCACGTCCTTGATTTCGATCTGGCGGAACAGGCGGTAGGTCTGGCCACCGAAGAAGCTGTACAGCGTGCAGCGGAAGCCCGGTTCCGACTCGCAGCCGGCAATCAGCGCCTTCTGGGCGTTCTCCAGCGCCGTCTGCCGGGCCAGGCCGTCCTGGCCGGGCGTGGTGGCGGCCAGCATCTTGTCGGTGACGTCGGTGATCTGGTCCATCACGAACACGCGGGCGTTCGGGCCGGCGGAGATTTCCTGGTCACGCGTGGCGGCGTTGAAGCCGTCGGTCATCAGGTTGCGTTCGGCGGTGGAGTTGAGCTGGATGGCGCCATAGGCGCAGTGGTGGTTGGTGACCACCAGGCCATCGGGCGACACCAGCGACGCGGTGCAGCCGCCCAGCGCCACCACCGCGCCCATCGGGTCGCCGGTGAGGTTGGCCAACTGGGCGGGGTCAAGCTCCAGGCCCGCCTGCTTGAGCGGACCGGCGATTTCAGGAAGCTGCTGCGGAACCCACATGCCTTCCTTGGCCTGGGCGGCGAAGGACAGTGAAAGAGCGGCAGCCAGGACAGCGATACGCATTGCGGCACCTCGTGCGGTCAGGACACGCAAGCCTAGCAGCGGCGGCGTTTGCCGGAACGTGACGGCGGTATAAGCTTTCGGCAGGGGACAAAGGGAGCGGTTTATGCGGGTGTTGCCTTGGATGTTGCTGGTGATGGCCGGTGCGATGGGAACGGCCCGGGCCCAGTCGCCCGACGACGCGCTGGCCAACAGCTGGGTGGCCCTGTGCGCGGGTGCGGCGCCCGGTGGCGACCTGGCCACCCGCTGCGCCGAGATCTTCGCCGGCGGGCCCGGCAGCCAGGACATCGCGGCCAGCGGCAACTTCCTGGGCGAGATTCCCGGCCAGGGCCGGGTGGCGACGCGTGATGGCTCCCCCGCGGACGACCAGCAGCGCACGGCGCTGGGCGCCGGCTGGTCGGTATTCCTCAGCGCCGACGCCGGCCGGCTCAAGCGCCGTGACGGCACCAACGAAGCATCGTTCGACGGCGACACCGGCGCCGTCAGCGCGGGCGTGGACTGGTCACCGGGCACCGACTGGCGCCTGGGCCTGCTGCTGAACCACACCCGCGATTCGCTCGACTTCCTGGCGTCCGACGGCAGCACCCGCACGCGCTACACCGGGCTGATGGCGCTGGGCGGCTGGAACCTGAGCGACCAGGTGTCGCTGGACGGCTATGCCGGGCGGCTGCAGGGCGACTACACGCTGCGGCGCGCCATCCAGTACACCCTGCCCAGCAGCGTGACCGTATCCAGCCAGGCCTCGGCCTCTCCCGAAGCCGACCGCACCCTCGCCGGCCTGGGCCTGACCTGGTCCCTTCCCCGCGGCGCCTGGGACGTGCAGCTGGCCGCAGGCCTGGACTGGCAGCGCACCGACATCGACGCCTACGCCGAAACCGGCGGCGCCGGCCTGGCCATCGGCGTGCCGGCGCGCCGCATCACCAGCCAGCGCGGGCGCCTGGATGCCACCCTCGCCCGCAACGTGTCCACCGGCTGGGGCGTCTGGCAGCCGATGGCCAGGCTGGGCTGGCGCCATGAGTTCGCCAATCCGTCCCGGCCGGTGGCGGTGCGTTTCCTGGGCGACACAGGCGGCACGCCGGTCACCTTCGAAACCGACGATCCGGACAGCGGCTGGGGGGAACTGGGCCTGGGCGCGGTCTTCGTCTTCACCGGCGGGCACTCGGCCTTCATCGAATACCGGCAGCGCGTGGGCCACGACTTCCTGGACGAGCGGCTGCTGTCGGTGGGCTGGCGCATCGAGCTGCCCTGACCCGGGCCTTTCCGATCGGTTCACGCCCGGCGGGTATAATTCCGGCCCTCACGGCCCGACGGCCCACGGCGGAAGCAGACATGGCTCAGCAGATGATGAAGGCGCTGGTGAAGCGCCACGCGGAAAAAGGCATCTGGATGGAAGAGGTGCCGGTGCCCTCGCCCGGCCCGAACGAGGTGCTGATCAAGCTCGAGAAAACCGCCATCTGCGGCACCGACCTGCACATCTACAAGTGGGACGACTGGAGCCAGCGCACCATCACGCCGGGCCTGGTGATCGGCCACGAGTTCGTCGGCCGCATCGTCGAGATGGGCCCGGGCGTCACCGGCTATGCGCTGGGCGACCGCGTGTCGGCCGAAGGCCACCTGGTCTGCGGCCACTGCCGCAACTGCCGCGCCGGCCGCCAGCACCTGTGCCCGAACACGGTGGGCATCGGCGTCACGCGCGCCGGCGCGTTCGCCGAATACATCGTCATGCCCTCCTCCAACCTCTGGCCGATCCCGGACTCCATCCCGTCCGAGCTGGCCGCGTTCTTCGACCCCTACGGCAACGCCGCGCACTGCGCGCTGGAGTTCGACGTGGTGGGCGAGGACGTGCTGATCACCGGCGCCGGCCCCATCGGCATCATCGCCGCGGGCATCTGCAAGCACATCGGCGCGCGCAACGTGGTGGTCACCGACGTCAACGACTTCCGCCTGAAGCTGGCCGCCGACATGGGCGCGA
>DAORUD010000040.1:0-19259 GCA_035433005.1 Arenimonas sp.
TGTCCTCGCGGGTGACCACGAACTGCTGCAGGTAGCGGCCGATGCGCACGTCGCAGTAGCTGGCGCCGGAGCCGGTGGCGGCCTCCAGGGCGGCGTCGGCGATGGCTTTCTTCATCGCGATGTCCAGGCCCGAGACCAGCTCGGCGGCGGCGATGGAGCGGCTGTAGGGAAGCATCAGGCCTGCAAGGCCGATGCCCGAGATCGTCAGGAAGTCGCGTCGGTCCATCGTGTCACTCCAGCGGATGGGCGGGGCCGGGCATCGAGGCTTCGATACCGTCGGCAGGAAGGGGCCTTTGGACTCTGGCGACCGTGGCCATGGGGCGTCAAGTGACGAATGGCCTAGGGGGGCACCACGTCACGCTTGGGCGGGCGCACCGGGCTGGCCTTGCCTTTGCTGCCCGCCGCCGACCGGGTGTAGCGGTCGCGCAGCGGATACACGGCGTCGCTGCAGGCCTGCGAGTCGTGGATGCAGACGCGATAGGGCTGCCGCCACGGCTGGCCGGGCTTGCCGGTCCAGCGGCCGGTGTTGGCCACGGTGCCGACCAGGCTGGCGCCGAGGTAGAGGTCCACCTGCGCGCCGCCGCCGGTCCAGGCCAGGATGGCCAGTTCCTGGCCGCCCGGCGCGAGCCGGCCGATGCGTGCGCTGAGCCCCGACGGGTCCGGGTCGTCGGCGTTGCGCACGCAGTCGTAGGTTTCGACGATGCGCGGACCGGTCTGAAGCACCTCGAAGTCCTGCGCGCGCAGCGGCTGCGCCGGCACGGCCTGGTCGAAGGTGCGCGAGGTGATGCCCAGGTCGGCCCACTTGCGGGTGGTGTAGCGGTCGCTTTCGGCGGTGAGCGCGACGTTGCCGCCGTCGGCCAGCACGATGCCGTAGCGCTGCATGGTGCGCAGGACCACGCGCGCCGCGGGCGGGTACAGCGACACCGGGAAGTCGGCGCGCAGCCGCAGCCGCGATCCGTAGGGCACCGTGCCTTCGGGTCCGCTGGGCCCGCCGGCATGGCTGCCGGGACGCACGTACACCGGGCGGCGGCTGCCGTTGACCAGGGTGGTGGCCATGCGCGCGTTGGGCAGGATGAAGCGGATGGCGTGGCCCAGGTCGCCGTCGGCCAGCTGCATGGCGGCGTGCACTTCGTCGGCGTTGAACAGCAGCGGGGCAATCGGGAAGCCCGCGGCGTCGGCGCTGGTGCAGTGTTCGCCGCGGTTGCTGGCCGGGTACACGCGCTCGAGCCGCCACACGGCCAGGCACTGCGCCTGCAGCCCGCCGGCGCCGCTGGCGTTGGCCCGATAGGCCTCGTACAGGCGGTCGCCCTGCACCACCAGCAGGTGGCAGTCGCCGGCGTCGTTCGCGCAGGCCAGGCCGGCCTGGCCCTCGATGGCGGCATTGGCGGGCACCGGCATGGCGGTGCCGATCGGCTCGCAGTCGGGCGCGTAGTACTCGCTGGCCGAGGGGTAGCCGATGATCGTGCGCGTCGGTGCACCCGCCGGTGCGCGCACCACGTGGAAGCTGAAATCAATCTGCATGCGGCCGAAGCCGAAGCCGCCCAGGCCGGCCCAGGTGCTGACCATGCTGGCCGAGTCCGGGTGCACGGGCGCGCTGCGGATGTCCTGGTGCCAGACGGCCTCGGGCGGGAAGCGCGGCGGCGGCTCGGCGGCGCCGGGCATGGCCAGCGCGAGGGCGATCAGGGCCGCGAAGGACCAGCGGGGCGATGTGCGCATGGGTCGGCTTGCCGGGGGAGAGCCGTGGCCAGCATACGCCCGGGCCGCAGGCGCGGGAATGTTAGGCTGCCGGCTGATTCCACCGCGCCGGAGGCGGCATGTCGCCGCTGCAGTCCCTGGGTCGCCGGCTGGCCCGTTTCCTGGCCAAGCCGCGCGAACGCAACAGCCACATTCCCACCAGCCCGGTGGCGCTGTTCGCCGCCACGCTGCGCAAGGGCGACGTGGTGCTGGTCGAAGGCAGCAGCCGCTTCGCCAGCGCCATCAAGTACCTCACCCAGTCCACCTGGTCGCACGCCGCGCTGTACATCGGCGACACGATGGGCCCGCCCGCGCCCGGCGAAGAGCCGCGCGTGCTGGTGGACGTGGACGTGGTGGAGGGCGTGCGCACCATCCCGCTGAGCGCGTTCGCCGGCCTGCACACCCGCATCTGCCGGCCGGTGGGGCTGGGCGAGGCGGAGGTGGAGGCGCTGGTGCAGTTCATGCTCTCGCGCAAGGGCATCACCTACGACCTGAAGAACATCTTCGACCTGGCGCGCTATTTCATCCGCACGCCGCCGGTGCCCGGTTCGATGAAGCGGCGCATGCTGTCGCTGGGCAGCGGCGAGCCCACCAAGGCCATCTGTTCGACCCTGCTGGCGCAGGCCTTCGAATCGATCCGCTACCCCATCCTGCCCGAGGTCGAGCTGGTGGACGTGGACACCAAGGGCGCGCGCCGCGCCGTGCGCGAGATCCTGTTCATCCGCCACCACAGCCTGTACGCGCCGCGCGACTTCGACGTGTCGCCCTTCTTCCAGGTGGTGAAGCCGCGCCTGGCGCAGGGCTTCGACTACCGCCAGCTGGAGTGGCAGGCGCCGGCCGGGCCCGACGCCGGCGACGCCAGCGGCTGAAGCCCGTTCAGTCCTTCGCGGCGGCTTCTTCGGCCAGGCGCTTGTCCAGCCAGTCGCGGCCGAAGCTTGCGTACGCGCGGCACGACTGGTCGTCGAAGAAGGCGGGCTCGGCCTGGCCCGCGTCGCGCGCCGCGGCCCGTTCGAACAGGCGGGTGGGGCCGGGGTGGGCCGACACCGCGAGGTCGCAGTCCAGCGCCGCGATGCGATCGAAGGTGGCGCGGAACTCGGCCACGCGGGCCGGGTCGTCGCTGAAGCGGAAACCGGGCGCGGACACGGCCGAGAGGCTGTCGGCGTAGACCAGGTCGCGGCAGTCGCCTTCGTCACAGCTGCGCCAGGCCCAGGTGGCGCCGCCGGGCGTGTGGCCGGGCGTGGCGTGCAGCACCAGGCTGAGGCCGCCCAGGGTGAGCACGGCGCCGTCGGCCAGTTCGCTCACTTCGGCCACGGGCGGGAAGGCGTTGGCCTCCGGGCCGAAGCCGGCCTGCGGGTCGTCGTGCGGGGCATTGCCCAGCCGCAGCGCCTGCGCGCCGCGCACCGTGCTGGCCACGCGGGCGCCGCTCAGGCGCTGCAGGGCGGCGATGCCGCCGGCGTGGTCGAAGTGCGGGTGCGAATTGAGGATCCACTTCACGTCGCCGAGGCTGAAGCCGAGCGACTCGATGCTGGCGGTGATCAGCGGCGCCGACTGCGGCAGTGCGCCGTCAATCAGCACCAGGCCGTCGCCGCTGTCTATCAGCACCGCGCTGAGGCCTTCGGTGCCCACGTACCAGCTCTTGCCGTGCAGCACGAAGGGGGCACGCGGCCGGTTCCAGTCCGCGCAGGCGTCGCAGTCGATGGGCGTGAGGTCGGTCGGGGTCGCGGCCAGCGCGGCGGCCAGCAGGGCGGGGGTGATCAGCATTGCGGTTGCCCTTCGGCATGGCGCTGCAGTGTCGCGCCCCGAGGCCTGCCTGTGAAGGCCACGCCCGACTTGACGCGGTGCACGCGCTGCCCGAGTGTGTCGGGCAGGGCTTGCCACAGGGGTGGCTGGGCCCGGAACCGCGGACCCGAAGCCCGTGATCCCATCCGACCGCAAGGCAGGCGCAGGCCTGCCCGAAAACCACACCGCCGACTGGCGGTTGCGGCAGGTCGTGGGCGACACCTACCAGCTGTCCAAGATTGGCGGCTTCCTGTACCTGTTTGGCTGGGCCGTCATTGCCTGGCTGGGCGACGTGATGGCGTTCGCGCCGCAGGCCACGCTGGCGATCGGCGCCGGCTTCCTGGTGCTGGCCTTCCTGCGGCTGTGGATGCGGCCGCCCGTGGACGGGGACAGTGCGGCCGACCGGCGCTGGCTGCTGCAGTTCGCGCTGGTGCTGCCGCTGGCTTCGGTGCTGTGGGCCGGCGTGCAGGCCTGGATACTGCTCGACGGCCGCTACGACAGCGACACCCGCATGGTGTCGCTGATCGCCACCATCGGCTACGCCACCGTGTTCGCCAACATCTACTCCACCGTGCGGCACCTGGCCGTGGTGGGCGTGTCGGTGCTGTTCGTGCCGATACTGGGGGTGCTGTGGAGCCACGCCGCCGACCGGGCGCTGGCCATCGCCATGTCGTTCTATGCGCTTTACCTGGTGGGTGCGCTGGTGCGCAGCCACGCCGAGTACCGCCGGCGCCTGCGCCTGGACCTGGCCCTGCGCGAGCAGCGCGACCTGTACGAACACCTCAGCCGCACCGACGCGCTGACCGGCGTGTACAACCGCCGCCATTTCACCGCGCGGCTGGACCAACTGGCCCAGCGCGCGCAGCAGGGCGGCGGCGGCTTCACGCTGCTGATCCTGGACATCGACCACTTCAAGCAGGTGAACGACCGCTACGGCCACGTGGTCGGCGATGCCTGCCTGAAGGCCCTGGCCGACCGGCTGCAGCGGGCGTTCGCGCCGCACCCCGCGCTGCTGGCCCGCCTGGGCGGCGAAGAGTTCGGCGTGCTGTTCGAAGGCAGCGAGGCCGCCGCGCTGTCGGTGGCCGAGGGCCTGCGCCACGACCTGGTGATGCGCCCGCTGGAATGCGACGGCCAGCGCATCACGGTCACCGCCAGCATGGGCCTGGGCGGGTTCGACCCGTTCACCCACGGCGACGGCGACGGCCTGTACCGCGCGGTGGACCTGGCGCTGTACGAAGCCAAGGGCCTGGGCCGCAACCGCGTGAAGTCACTGCAGGCGGCCAGCGCCTGAGCGCCTGGCCGGGCTAAAATCGCCTTTTGGACCCGGCGGAGCACGCCCCTTGGCCCCGGCCGCAGACGATCCCGCGCTCGACACCCTGCTGCTGCCGCTGGCCTCGGGCGCCGTGTCGTGGCCGGCGCCCGGCGGCACGCTGTTCCTGCGGGCGCGCGCCGGCGCGGCGCTGGAACCCTGGCGCGCCCAGGCCATCACCTGCGAGCAGAGCTTCAAGCCCTGGGCCGATGCGCTGGCGGCGGCGGGGCATCGCGGGGTGGACCTGCAGGCCGGTCACTTCGAACGCGTGCTGGTGCTGGCGCCGCGCCAGCGCAGCGAATCGCGCGCGCTGCTGGCGCGGGCGGTCTCGCAGGCCATGCCGGGCGGGGTGGTGCTGGCCTGCGCGGCCAACAACGAAGGCGCGCGATCGATGCAGGACGACCTGGCGCGCCTGGCCGGGCCGGTGCAGGCGCTGTCCAGGCGCCACTGCCGCGTGGCCTGGACCGCGCCGCTGGGCGAGGGCGTGGACCGCGCGCTGCTGGAGGAATGGCGGGCACTGGACGCGCCCCGCCGTATCGCCGACGGCCGCTTCCTCAGCCGCCCCGGCCTGTTCGCGTGGGACCGCGTGGACGCCGCGTCGGCCCTGCTGGCCCAGTGCCTGCCGCCCGACCTGGCGGGCCGCTGCGCCGACCTCGGCGCCGGCTGGGGCTATTTGTCGGGCGAAGTGCTGGCGCGCTGCGCCGGCATTACCGCCATCGACCTGTACGAGGCCGAGGCGCGCGCGCTGGCGCTGGCGCGCGAGAACCTGGCCGGCGCGCGCGTGCCCGTGGGCCTGCACTGGCATGACGTCACCACCGGCCTGCCGCAACGCTACGATGTCATCGTCAGCAACCCGCCCTTCCACCAGGGCCGCGCCGACGAACCCGCCCTGGGCCTGGCCTTCATCGCCGCGGCGGCCGCCGCGCTCGATCCCGGCGGCCGGCTGTGGCTGGTGGCCAACCGGCACCTTCCCTACGAAGCCGCGCTGTCGGGCGGCTTCGCACGTGTACGAACCGTCCGCGAGGACGCCGGCTTCAAGGTGATCGAAGCCCTCAAGGAGCCCCGCCGATGAAGCTCGTCAAGCTGATTGCCAACCTGGGCTACGGCAGCCGCAAACAGGTGGCGGCGATGTTCCGCGAAGGCCGCGTCACCGACGCCGCGGGTGACGTGCTGTACGCCGACGACGCCGTCGGCCACGACCAGGTGCGCGTGGACGGCGAGCCGCTGGACCCGCCGCAGGGCCTGCTGCTGATGCTGCACAAGCCCACCGGCTACACCTGTTCCACCAAGGACCCCGGCCGCGTGGTGTACGACCTGCTGCCGCCGCGCTACCGCCTGCGCGACCCGGTGCTGTCCACCGTGGGCCGCCTGGACCGCGACACGTCGGGCCTGCTGCTGATGACCGACGACGGCGCCCTGCTTCACCGCATCACTTCGCCCAAGGCGCACCTGCCCAAGGTGTACGAGGCCGTGCTGGCGTCGGACCTGCGCGGCGACGAGGCCGACGTGTTCGGCAGCGGCAACCTGATGCTGGAATCCGAGAAGACCCCGCTGGCGCCCGCGCTGATCGAGCCGCTGGGCCCGCGCCGCGCCCGCATCACGCTGGTGGAGGGCCGCTACCACCAGATCCGGCGCATGTTCGCCGCGGTGGGCAACCACGTGGAAAGCCTGCACCGCCACACGCTGGGCGGGCTGGGGCTGGGCGACCTGCCGGCCGGCCAGTGGCGGCCGCTCACCGAAGCCGACCGCGCCGCCATCTTCCGCACCTTGTAGGAGGGCCTTCAGGCCCGACGCCCTTCACCAGAAAGCATCGGGCCTGAAGGCCCTCCCACAGGGGCCTCAGTCGCGGAAGTTGTCGAACTGCAGCGGAATCTCCAGGTCGGCCTTCTTCAGCAGCGCCATGGCTTCCTGCAGGTCGTCGCGCTTCTTGCCGCTCACGCGCAGCTTGTCGCCGTTGATCTGCGCCTCGACCTTGATCTTGGCTTCCTTGAGGGTGGCGACGATCTTCTTGGCCAGCTTCTGTTCGATGCCCTGCTTGATGGTGATCTTCTGGCGCGCGCCGGCCAGGTTCACTTCGGGTTCGGCGGCGTCCATGCAGCGCATGTCGATGCCGCGCGCCGCCAGGCGGCCGCGCAGGATGTCGAACATCTGCTTGAGCTGGAAATCGCTGGGCGCTTTCTGGGTGACCACGAAGCCGTCGAGTTCGAAGCTGGCGTCCTGGCCCTTGAAATCGAAGCGGGTGCCGAGCTCGCGGTTGGCGGTGTCCACGGCGTTGGTGAGTTCGTGCTTGTCGACTTCGGAAACAACGTCGAAGGAGGGCATGGCGGCGGATTCCCGATGGTTTTGCCGGATTCTAGCCCAGCCCGCCCGGAGCCCGCAGCTGACTGGCAGGCAAACGCCGCCGGCCACCACCGGCCGCATTCAACACGAATTCATGCGCCCGGGAGCGATGATCCGCGCCGTGGACAGAGTGCTGGCCACGACCCCGAAACCTGAGGTGGACAATGAACAAGTGGATGCTCGCTTCGCTTTCCCTGGTGCTGGCGGGTGCGACCGCGCTGCCGGCACAGGCCCAGGACCAGCGCCGCTGGGGCGGCGAGTCGTCCGGCCAGCCCGGCGAGATCGGCACCAGCGACGCCGAGCGCGCCCAGCGCGGCGAAGGCCGCCAGGAGCGCGTGGACGTGCGCCAGCAGCCTGCCGAACGCGGTCGTGGGATGCCGCGCGAGGAGCGCTACGAAGGACGCGCCTGGCAGGGCGGCAGTCGCCCCGGCGAGCTTCGCGAGCTGGGCGCGGCGCAGGTGGTGCAGCAGGCCCGCCAGGATCGGCAGGACCGCGGCTACGACCGTGGCTATGACCGCCGCGATGACCGTCGCGACTATCGCCGCGACGACCGCCGCGACGACCGCCGCGACGACCATCGCTATGGTCGCAATGACAACCGCTACGACGGCCGCTACGACAACCGCTACGACAACCGTTACGACAACCGCTACGACAACCGCTACGACAACCGCTACGACAGCCGCCGCTATGACGTGAGCCGTTACTCGCGCCATGACGACCGTCGCTGGAACGGCAACTACTGGTACCCGCAGTACCGTTACCGCGCCCCGGTGCGCTACGTGTACCCGCGCGGTTACCGTGCCTACCAGTGGCGCGTGGGCCACCGCCTGCCGTCGTCCTACTACAGCCAGGACTACTACGTGGACTACAACGCGTACCGCCTGCCGCCGCCGCCCTATGGCTACCACTGGGTGCGCGTGGACCGCGACGTGGTGCTGGTCGCCATCGCCACGGGCCTGATCCGCGACATCCTGTACGGCCTGTACTACTGATCCACGCACCCGCAGCACCCCGAAGGGCCGGCCATGCCGGCCCTTCTTTTTTGCCTCTTTCAGGGCCCGAACAGCGAGGCTTGCGGCGGCAGTTCGTCGTGGCGGCGGAAGTTGGCCAGCCCCACCCCGACCAGGCGGTAGCGCGTGCGCGCCGGCAGCTCCACGCGCGAACGCAGCTCCAGCGCAATCGCCACCACTTCGGCCAGCGTGGCGGGCGGCTGCAGCGGCGTGTGGCTGCGCGTGAGTATCCGGAAGTCCGACGTCTTGAGCTTGAGCACCACCGTGCGGCCGCTGCGGTCGGGTTCGCGCAGCGCGCCCGCCCAGGCCTTCGCCGCCAGCTGCCCGATGGCCTCGGTGGTGGCTTCCAGCGGCACGTCGGCCGCGAAGGTGTCCTCGGCCGACACCTGCGTGGTGGGCCGCTCGCTTTCCACCGGGTGTTCGTCCTGGCCCAGCGACAGTTCGTGCAGGCGCCGGCCCCAGCGCCCGAAGCGCCGCTCCAGGTCCGCCTGGCCGTGTGCCCGCAGCTGGCCCACCGTGGCGATGCCCAGCGCCGAAAGCCGCGCCTCCATCACCTTGCCCACGCCGGGCAGCTTGCCCACGGGCAGCGGCGCCAGGAAATCCAGCACCATCGCCGGCTTCACCACGAACTGCCCGTCGGGCTTGCGCCAGTCGCTGGCGATCTTGGCCAGGAACTTGTTGGGCGCGATGCCCGCCGAGGCCGTCAGCCGGGTCTCCTCGCGGATGGCGTCGCGGATGGCCTGGGCCACCTCGGTGGCGCTGGCCAGGCCGAGCTTGTTGTGCGTCACGTCCAGGTAGGCCTCGTCCAGCGACAGCGGCTCGATCAGGTCGGTGTGGCGCGCGAAGATGTCGCGCACCTGGCGCGACACCGCCTTGTAGCGCGCGAAATCCGGCGGCACGAACACCGCCTGCGGGCACAGCTTCTCGGCCCGCAGCGCCGGCATGGCCGAACGCACGCCGAACGTGCGCGCTTCGTAGCTGGCCGCGCACACCACCGACCGCGCCCCGCGCCAGGCCACCACCACCGGCTTTCCCCGCAGGGACGGGTCGTCGCGCTGCTCCACCGACGCGTAGAACGCGTCCATGTCCACGTGCACGATCTTGCGGGGCGGGGCCATGGCGCTATTCTGGCCCAAGCCGATCCCGACGCCACGCCCGCATGCCCGACCATCCCGCGCCATCGCCCGCCTTGCCCGAACCCGTCGCGCGCTACCGCGCCGAGTACCGCGCCCAGTTCATCCCGGCGGGCTACCGCGGCGGGGCGCATGCGCTGTTCACCTTCGGGGTGGGCGGGCTGGTGCTGCTGGCCTGCCTGCTGCAGCTGCGCGCGGTGCAGCCGCTGGAGTGGCTGGCGGTGCCGCTGTCGCTGGCCTACGCCAACCTGACCGAATACTTCGGCCACCGCTTCCCCATGCACCGGCCGTTCCCGGGGCTGGGGCTGGTGTACCGGCGCCATGCCGGGCAGCACCACCGCTTCTTCACCCACGAGGCGATGCCGGTGGAGTCGGCGCGGGATTTCCGCGCACTGCTGTTTCCGCCGGTGCTGGTGCTGTTCTTCTTCGGGCTGTTCGGGGTGCCGGTGTGGTTCGCGCTGGAGTGGCTGGTGTCGGCGAACGTGGCCTGGCTGTTCATCGCCTCGGGCCTGGCGTACTTCCTGAACTACGAGTTCCTGCACGCCGCCTACCACCTGCCCGAACACCATCCCATCGCCAGGCTGGGGCTGGTGCGCCGCCTGCGCTGGCTGCACCGCACCCACCACGACCCGCGCCTGATGGCGCACTGCAACTTCAACATCACCTATCCGCTGGGCGACTGGCTGTTCGGCACGCTGCGCGGCGACCGGGCCTGAGCACCACCGGCGCCGGGCCCGCAAAACAGGACGGGCCGCGAAGGGCGGCCCGTCCGGGGTGCAGCACTGGCGATGGCGATCAGTCGTCCATCGACTCCGACAGCACCTTGCCGGTGTGGGCGTTGATGCGCAGCTCCACGCGCTGGCCGTTGGCGGCGGTGGCGTCGGCTTCCCAGACGGCGTCGTCCAGGTCCAGGTCATGCACGTCGCGGTAGCCGGCGGCGGCGAGGTCGGCCATCACGCGGGTGGCGGGCAGCAGGGCGCGGCCGCCGCGGTCGTCCATCAGTTCGCCGCTGGCCGCGTCCACGGCCACGTCGTGCCAACGGCCGTCGCGGCCGCGCACTTCGGCTTCCCAGAGGCCGTCGTCGAATTCGATGTCGCGCACTTCGCTGTAGCCGGCGGCGTTGAGCTGGCGGGTGATGTCGTCCGGGCCGCGCGCGGCCTGGGCGGCGGCGGTGCCGGCGGCCAGGGACAGGACGAGGGCGATGGCGAGCGGGGTGGTCTTCATGCGGTTATCTCCTTTGGGGGTGGGTGGTGGCGGGGTGTTCCCGACGACGCCCACTATCCGCACGGCGCTTAACGGGGCCATGATGCGGCCGTTAATGGAAAAGTTAATCGCCGCCGCCATGCTGTGCGCATGAAGAAAACCCTGCCCGCGCTTGCCTGCGCCGCCCTGTGCGCCGCCCTGCTGCTGCCGCTGGCGGCGCCGGCCGACGAAGGCTCGCGGCGCGCGCGCGAAGGCGTGCGCCGCGGCGAACTGGTGCCGCTCGACCGCCTGCTGGCCGACGCACTGCGCCTGCACCCGGGCGACGTGCTGGAAGTGGAGCTGGACGACGGCGAGTACGAGATCGAGATCCTGCGCGCGGACGGCTGCGTGGTCGAACTGACCTTCGACGCCCGCAGCGGCCGCCTGCTCGAGTCGGAGTTCGACGACGAGGACAGCGACTGATGCGGGTGCTGGTGGCGGAAGACGACGCGGCCCTGCGCGCCCGCATCGCGGCGGCGCTGCAGGAGGCGGGCTTCGCGGTGGACGCGGTGGCCGACGGCGTGGAGGCGGAGTTCCTGGGCCAGACCGAGGACTTCGACGCCGCCGTGCTCGACCTGGGCCTGCCGCGCATGGACGGGCTGTCGGCGCTGGCGCGCTGGCGCGAGGCCGGCCGCTCGTTCCCGGTGCTGGTGCTGACCGCGCGCTCGCGCTGGCACGACAAGCTGGCCGGCTTCAACGCCGGCGCCGACGACTACCTCACCAAGCCCTTCCAGCTGGAAGAACTCATCGTCCGCCTGCGCGCGCTGATACGCCGCAGCGCCGGCCACGCGCATCCGCGCCTGGCCTGCGGTGCGCTGGAGCTGGACGTCAACGCCGGGCGCTTCAGCCTGGGCGGCGACCCGCTGGGGCTGACCGCGCAGGAGTTCCGGATCCTGGCCTACTTCATGCACCACCCCGGCAAGGTCATCGGCCGGGGCACGCTGGGCGAACACGTCTACGAAGGCGGCTTCGACCCGGATTCGAACGCGCTGGACGTGCTGATCGGGCGCATCCGCCGCAAGCTGGGCCCGGGGCTGCTGCACACGGTGCGCGGGCAGGGCTTCGTGCTGGGCGACGCGCCTTGAACGCGCTGCGTTCGCTGCGCGGCCGCCTGCTGCTGGCCAGCGTGGCGGGCATCGCCATCGCGTCGCTGGCGGCCGCGTGGCTGCTGGGCGCGGCGTTCGAACGGGCAGCGATGGGGGCATTCGAGCGGCGGCTCGCCGACGACCTGGTGACGGTGATCGGCGTGGTGGCGCGCGACGGGGGCGGCGGCGTGCGCCTGCGCCGCGAGCCCGCCGACGGCCGCTACGCGCGCGTGTTCTCCGGCCACTACTGGGAAGTCGGCCAGGGCGCGTCGGCGCTGCGTTCGCGCTCGCTGTGGGATTTCGAACCGGTGCGGCCGGCGCAGGCCGGCGCCGAAGTGGCGTACACCGACCTCATCGGCCCGCAGGGCCAGCGGCTGCGCAGCGCCGAGCGCAGCGTGCGGCTGGCGGGCGTGGCCGAGCCGGTGCGGGTGTGGGTCGCCAGCGACCTGGCGATACTGCGTGCGGAAGTGGACGAGTTCCGGTGGCTGGCGGGCCTGTCGTTCGCGCTGCTGGCCGCGGCCCTGATGCTGGCCGCCGCGGCGCAGGTGCGCTACGGGCTGCGGCCGCTGCGCGGCATGGCGGACACGCTGGCGCGCGTGCGCCGCGGCGACAGCCAGCGCCTGGACCGCGACCGCCTGCCCACCGAGGTGCAGCCGCTGGCCGCACACCTCAACGAACTGCTGGACCACCACGAACGCATGGTGGCGCGCGCCCGCACCGCCGCCCAGGACCTGGCCCATGCGCTCAAGACCCCGCTGGCCGTGCTGGACGCCGAATCGCAGGCGCCCGGCGGCCACCTGCCGGACGTCGTGCGCGAACAGGTCGCCCGCATGCGCCACGTGGTGGACCGGCACCTGGCCACCGGTGCGCCCGCCGACGCGCGCCAGTCCACCGAACTGGCGCCGGTGCTGGCGAACCTGCTGGCGCTGATGGGGTCGGTGCACCGCGCGCGCGGGCTGGCGCTGGAATCGCAGGCGCCGCCGGGGCTTCGCTTCCGCGGCGCCGGCGACGACCTGGAAGAAATGCTGGGCAACCTGCTCGACAACGCCTGCAAGTGGGCGCAGGCGAGGGTGCGCGTGGAGGCGCGCGCTGCGGACGGCCGCCTGTGGATCGAAGTGCAGGACGACGGCCCCGGCCTTCCCGAGGCGCAGCGTGCCGCCGCGCTGCAGCGCGGCGTGCGCCTGGACGAACGCGTGCCCGGCAGTGGCCTGGGCCTGGCGATCGTGCGCGGCATTGCCGAAAGCTACGGCGGCGAACTGTCCCTGGCCGTCGCGCCCGGGGGCGGGCTGGCGGCGCGGCTGGAACTGCCCGCCGCCTGAGCGCCGCTCAGCCGCAGCCTTCGGGGTAGTGCAGGATGCCGCCCGGCGAGCCGGCGGGCACGCGCTCCACGCGCCCGCAGTCCAGCACCGGCGGCGCGTCGCGATCGGGCAGCCACAGCGGCATGCCTTCGCCGGGCTGCATTTCCCCGGCAGCGACCGGCGCCACGTCCTCGATGGCGCCGGTGCCCAGGTCCACCAGGCAATCGAAGCGGTCGCCGCCGGTGTCGCGCAGCCGCACGATGGCCCGGCCGCGGTTGGTCGGCCATGCGCTGGTCACCACGTCGGTGGCGACGCCACCGTCCAGCACGCAGCGCTGCACGGCGCCCGACAGGTCGGGCAGGCGGCGGCTCCAGTCGCTGGCGGCCTTGGCACCGGCGTCGGCTTCCGGCGCGGCCGCCAGGTCGATGCCCAGCTCCACGCTGCAGCAGCCGCTGGCCACCTGGCCGTCGGCCAGGCTGGCCTGCACGCTGTAAGCCGTGGCCGGGCCGTCGGCCATGGTGTCGAAGCACTGGCCGGGCACCATCAGGGCCGACACTTCTTCTTCCGGGCTGCCGTCGGGTGCGCCGCGGAACGCGAACGAGCCGCCGGGGTTGGCCTTGAGTTCGCCCAGCAGCGCGATCTCGGCGTCCGGTGTCTTGAGCAGGGCGCCGCCGGCGTTGATGTCCAGGGCCCACGACGGTTCGTTGCCGCGGCACTGGAAGGTTCGCGGTACCCGGGCCGGGCCCGCTGCGTCGGACGGCTTGGCGGGGGCGGCAGGCTCGGCCACCGCGGGTGCGGGCGCGGCGGCGGGCGTGGATTCGGGGGCGGGCGGTGCGGGCGGCGCCCGGCAGGCGGCGAGGGCGGCGGCCAGGCACACCGTCAGGGCAAGGCGTTGCATGCGGGCGTCCTGTGGGCGGGGGGTGGCGCCACGATGCCGCAGGCACGCGCGGGCGGCAAGGTGAACGGCGGCTTCGCTGGCGTCATTCCTCGTCAACGCCGGGGCGCCGCCCGCGTTCTAGGGGTCAGGGACGGAATGTACCGGCCTATCCAGGAGCCACCCATGTACAAGACTCTTTTCTGCACCGCGCTGGTGTTGGCCACCGGCATCGCCTTCGCCCAGGACGCCGGCAGTGAGCCCGGCTCCCGCCACGCGCAGATGCAGGCCAAGGCCCAGGCGCGCTTCGCCGCCGCCGACAAGGACGGCAATGGCCGCATCGATCGCGCCGAGGCGCAGGCCGTGGGCGAGCGCATGGCCACGCACTTCGACCGCATGGACGCCAACAAGGACGGCGGCATCGACCAGGCCGAGATGGCCGACGTGCGCCGCAAGATGCACCGCGGCGGCCAGCGCATGCGCTCGGCGATGGCCTACCAGCGCGGCCTGTTCGTCGGCATGGACGACGACGCCGACGGTGCCGTGACGCGCGCCGAGCTGGGCAGCAAGCACAAGCGCTGGAGCGATGACTTCGACATCATCGACACCAACCGCGACGGCAAGCTCACCGGCGAAGAAATCAAGGCCTACAGCCGCGCCGCGATGCAGGCGCGCCGGGCCGATCGCGCTGGCTGAGCCAGAAAAAGAGGGGCGGCCCGGAGGCCGCCCCTGCCCTGGCACTCGTGGCGCTGCTTAGAAGCGGAAGCCGGCGCTGAGGCCGTAAACCAGCGGATCAACTTCGGCGGTGCCGACGGGGCCGAGCGTTTCCACCGTCACGTCCGTGTCGAAGTCCAGCTTGCGCACGTCGGCGCGCAGGAAGAAGCTGTCGTTCACGTAGTAGTCCGCGCCCAGCGTCAGGCTGAGGCCGTTGGCGTTGCTGCCCGAAATGCCCAGGCCCGCCAGCGCACCCAGCGATTCCTCGCCCGACACGCTGACCCAGCCGTAGCCGATGCCCACGAACGGACGGAAGCTGCTTTCGGGCAGGAACTGGTAGTTCAGGCTCAGCGTGGTGGGGCGGTGTTCGACGCTGGCCACCGTGCCCAGGCCGTCAATGGACACTTCGTGTTCGAAGTTGGCCAGGCCCGACCACAGCTCCACCGACAGGTTCGGGTTGAAGCTGTACGCGAAGCTGCCGGTGAGGCTCCAGTCGTCGTTCACCGACGCGTCGCCGCCGGCCAGCGTGCCGTTGTCCGACTTCGGGTCGGTGTTCTGGAAGCCGAGCGTGGCGGTGAAGTCCTGGGCGCTGGCGGCGGACGAGGCGAACGCGCCGGCCAGGACGAGGGCGAGCAGGGAAAGGCGGGGCATGGGAGGGCTCCTGTGTCTTCTTGTGGGGGGGCCGGCGGATGCCGGGTGACGAGATGCTGGCCGGGCCGGGTTCAACCTGCGGTGAGGCCGGCGTTGATGGCGCGTGAACCGGCGCGGCGCGATGCCGGGAACCCTGGCCCCACATTGCGGTCCATGCGCCGTGCCGGGGTGGCCTTTTGGCACGCGCCGCCGATGCAACCGATCGGCCATCGTGTGCATCACATCCTTGGCAACCGTATCCACCGCAGCACCGATTCCTCATTGCGCTCGGGTTCCAGCAGAACCCCGCGAAGGTGCGAACAGCACGCGTACCCCCGTGTTTGCGCTCCCCAGCCCCCCGTATCCCCCGGGGGGTTTTTTATGGCCGCGCCGCGGCCGTCGGCGCCGTGCCGTGGCGTACGTTGCGCGGCAAACTTGGCCCCCGGGGCGCAACGGGGCGAGAATAGGGCCAGGACTTCGACGCGGGATCCAGGTGGACCATGGCTGAGCTGATGCAAGCGCGCGTGCCGGATATCGGCGACGACAAGGATGTGCCGGTGATCGAACTGCTGGTGCAGCCCGGCGATACGGTGAAGAAGGACCAGGGGCTGGTGACGCTGGAGTCGGACAAGGCCACGATGGAAGTGCCGTCGCCGTTCGACGGCATCGTGCGCGAACTGAAGGTCAAGGTGGGTGACGCGCTGTCGGAGGGTTCGGTGGTGGCGCTGATCGAGCCGGCCGCGGCGGCCACGCCCGCCGTGGCGCCCGCGAAGGTGGCCGCGCCTGCAGCGCCCGTTGCGGCCGTTGCGGCCGCGTCGCCGGCGGCCAGCGTGGCCGCACCTGCACCCGCACCTGCACCCGCACCCGTCGCGGCGGTGCTCCCCACGCGCACGCCGCCGGTGGCGTTCGACGCCGACTCGCTGCTGCCGGGCAAGGTGCCTCACGCCAGCCCCGCCGTGCGCCTGTTCGCGCGCGAACTGGGCGTGGACCTGGCACAGGTGCCGGGCAGCGCCCGCGCCGGCCGCATCAGCAAGGAAGACGTGCAGGCCTTCGTCAAGGCCGCGCTGGCCGGCGGCGGTGCACCGCGCGCGGCTGGTGGCGGCGGTGGCGGGCTGGAACTCATCCCCTGGCCGAAGGTGGATTTCGCGAAGTTCGGCGCCATCGAAAGCCGGCCGCTGTCGCGCATCCAGAAGCTCAGCGGCGCCAACCTGGCGCGCAACTGGGCCATGATCCCGCACGTCACCCAGAACGACGACGCCGACATCACCGAGATGGAAGCGTTCCGCAAGAAGCTGGGCGAGGAGAACAAGGACACCAAGGTCACCCCGCTGGTGTTCCTGATCAAGGCCGCGGTGGCGGCGCTGAAGAAGTTCCCGAACTTCAACGCCTCGCTCGACGGCGACAGCCTGGTGCTCAAGCAGTACTTCCACATCGGCATCGCCGTGGACACGCCCGACGGCCTGGTGGTGCCGGTGATCCGCGACGCCGACCGCAAGGGCCTGCTGGAGCTGGCCCGCGAGCTGGCCGAGATCAGCGCCAGGGCGCGCGACAAGAAGCTTTCGTCGGCCGACATGCAGGGCGGCTGTTTCTCGATCAGCTCGCTGGGCGGCATCGGCGGCACCGGCTTCACGCCGATCATCAATGCGCCGGAAGTGGCCATCCTGGGCGTTTCCCGCAGTGCGATGAAGCCGGTCTGGAACGGCGAGGACTTCGAGGCGCGCCTGATGCTGCCCCTGAGCCTGAGCTACGACCACCGCGTGATTGACGGCGCCGCAGCCGCACGCTTCACCGCCTACCTGGCCCAGGTGCTGGGCGACCTGCGCCGGCTGCTGCTCTGATGCCCGCGGCGCTGCCCGCCGTTCCCGGACGTCCGCCGGCGCGCGTGCGCGTGGCGGCGGTGCAGTACGGCCAGCACGGCGTGGCGGGCTTCGACGCGTTCGCTTCCAGGGTGGAGGAGTTCGTGCGGGTGGCGGCCGATTACGGCAGCGATTTCGTGCTGTTCCCGGAACTGTTCACGCTGCAGCTGCTCAGCGCCGAAGCGCAGCGCCTGGACGCCGCAGCGGCGATGGAGCGCCTGAGCGAACACACGCCGGCCTTCACTGCGCTGCTGCAGCGCCTGGCGGTGTCGCACCGGGTGAACATCATCGGCGGCACGCATCCCACCCGCACGCCGGAAGGCACGCTGCGCAACGTGTGCTTCGTGGCCACGCGCGACGGCGCGCTGCACCGTCGCGACAAGCTGCACATCACGCCCAGCGAACAGGGCAGCTGGGCGGTGGGCGGCGGCGACAGCGCCGACGTCATCGCCACCGACGCCGGGCCGATCGGCGTGATGGTCTGCTACGACAGCGAGTTCCCGGAGCTTGGCCGCCACCTCACCGACCAGGGCGCGCTGCTGCTGTTCGTGCCCTACTGCACCGACCTGCGCAGCGGCCACCTGCGGGTCAGGCACAGCTGCGCGGCGCGCGCCGTGGAGAACCAGGTGTACGTGGTGGCGGCCGGCAACGTCGGCCACTGCCCGAACGTCACCAACTTCGACATCCAGTACGCGCAGTCGGCGGTGTTCACGCCCTGCGACACGATGTTCCCGCCCGAGGGCGTCGCCGCCGAGGCCAGTGCCCAGGTTGAACAGGTCATCTTCGCCGACCTCGACCTGGACCTGCTGCAGGACGCGCGCCGCAACGGCACCGTCAAGAACCTGATGGACCGGCGCCCGGAGCTTTACGCCCGCTGGCGCGGCCCCTGATCCACGGAGAGTAGCGATGGCAAGGATTGAACTGCGCGTACCCGACATCGGCGACGACAAGGACGTGCCCGTGATCGAGATGCTGGTGGCGGTGGGCGACACCGTCGCGCGCGACCAGGGCCTGGTGACGCTGGAATCGGACAAGGCCACGATGGAAGTGCCCGCCAGCGCCGCCGGCACCATCGTGGAGCTGCGCGTGAAGCTGGGCGACACGGTGTCGGCCGGCGACGTCGTCGCCATCGCCGAAGCCACGCTCACCACCTCTGTGGGAGGGCCTTCAGGCCCGACAGCCCCCCAGGCGGCAGCGCCCTCTCCGAAGAGCATCGGGCCTGAAGGCCCTCCCACAGCGGCGTCCGCAGCCCCCGCGGCCGCTGCCAATACCGGCCGCAAGGCCGACATCGAATGCCGCATGCTGGTGCTGGGCGCCGGCCCGGGCGGCTACACGGCGGCCTTCCGCAGCGCCGACCTGGGCCTGGATACGGTGCTGGTGGAGCGCTACGAATCCCTCGGCGGCGTCTGCCTCAACGTCGGCTGCATTCCGTCCAAGGCCCTGCTGCATGCGGCCGAAGTGCTGGTCGAAGCCAGGCACGCCGAAGACTTCGGCGTCAGCTTCGGCGCCCCGAAGATTGATCTGGACAAGCTGCGCGGCCACAAGGACAAAGTCGTCGGCCAGATGGTGAAGGGCCTGTCGGGCATGGCGAAGCAGCGCAAGGTGCGCACCGTCACCGGCACGGCCACCTTCGTTTCGCCCCACGAAGTGGAGGTGCGCGAAGTCGAGGGCACCAAGCTCATCCGCTTCGAGCAGTGCATCATCGCCGCCGGTTCGCAGCCGGTGAAGCTGGCCGGCTTCCCCTGGGACGACGCCCGCGTGATGGATTCCACCGACGCGCTGATGCTGGCCGACATCCCGAAGCAGCTGCTGGTGGTCGGCGGCGGCATCATCGGCCTGGAAATGGCCTGCGTGTATTCCGCGCTGGGCAGCACGGTCACCGTGGTCGAGTTCATGGACCAGCTGATGCCCGGCGCCGACAAGGACCTGGTGAAGCCGCTGGCCGACCTGCTCAAGAAGCGCGGCGTGGCCGTGCACCTGGGCTGCAAGGTCGCCCGGGTGGATGCGAAGAAGGACGGCCTGCACGCCACGTTCGAAGGGGCGTTGGTGCCGGCCAACACGAAGTACGACCGCGTGCTGGTGTCCGTGGGCCGCACCCCCAACGGCGGCAAGCTGGGCGCCGACAGAGCGGGCGTGGCCGTCACCGAGCGCGGCTTCATCCCGGTGGACCGCCAGATGCGCACCAACGTGCCGCACATCTTCGCCATCGGCGACCTGGTGGGCCAGCCGATGCTGGCGCACAAGGCCACGCA
>DAORUD010000040.1:19359-20509 GCA_035433005.1 Arenimonas sp.
GCCGGCGACCTGATTGCCGAGCTCGCCCTGGCCATCGAGATGGGCTGCGAGGCCAGCGACATCGGCCACACCATCCACCCGCATCCCACCCTGAGCGAATCGGTGGGCATGGCGGCCGAGATCCAGGAAGGCAGCATCACCGACCTCTACCTCCCCAAAAAGAAATAGCCGAAATGACCCCCTGTTGGCGCTGGTTGATTGCGGTCTTCATGCTTGCAGCGGGTCCGGCTTTTGCCTGCAGCTGCGGCGGCGAAGGTTGGGACGCGACGCTTGAGCAGCGCCTCGACAGCGCCGAGCGCGTGCAGTTGCTGCGCATCGAGGCCGCCATACTGCGCCAGATCCCAGAGGGGGCATGGGGTCGGGAGCATGACAAGGGCAGCTTCTACTCAGAGCCTTATTCTCGAGGCGCGACGCAGTACGGCTACCGCGTGCTGGAAGTCCTCAAGGGTGAAACAAAGCCCCTTCCCCGAATCTGGACCGAAAACCTCAGCAATTGTGGCCGGCACCTTGGCGTGGGCGATTTCGTTATTGCCATGTATGGTCGCGAGGACCAAGACATCTGGGTATCGCATTGCAACATGAAGGAAATGCGCTCTTTCGGTAATCACCTGGCGGGGCGCAGCGAATTGCTGGATTCGATGCGTGCCTATCTCGAGGGCCGTAAACCCATTCACGCCTGCGACAACTTCGTGCCGCCGCCGGCGGCCATTGAACCCATCTGCCTGCGACGCTGGCAGCAAACACGGGCCAATGACCTATACGAACTCAGGCCTCTGTGGGCTCCACGCCGCGCCCGACCGTAGCCGCTTCGTTCAGTTGAAGGCCACCCAGCAGACGCCGCACAGCACCACCACGCCCAGCATGTCCAGCACAGCGCCATGCCGCAGCATCTCGCGCGACTCCACCATCCCGCTGCCGTAGGCGATGGCGTTGGGCGCCGTGGCTACCGGCAGCATGAAGCCCACGCTGGCGGCCAGCACGGCGGGGAACATCAGCAGCGCCGGATCCGCGCCCACGGCGATGGCGGTGGCCGCCAGGATCGGCATCAGCAGCACGGCGGTGGCGGTGTTGCTGGCGATTTCCGACAGCAAAACCACGCCGCCGACGATGCCCAGCAACAGCAAGGGCAGGGGCAGCGAATTCAGGCCCG
>DAORUD010000041.1:0-20314 GCA_035433005.1 Arenimonas sp.
CACCGCGACCGTGCCCAGCACTAGCAGGGCTTTTGGCCACGGATTTACGCGGATAAACACCGATAACGCATTGAATTAACAGGCAATGCTTTGTTTTTATCCGCGTTTATCCGCGTAAATCCGCGGCAAAAAAGCCCTAAGTGATTGCCCGCAAAGGGGAAGGTGGGCATAATGCGCGGCTCGCTCCGCACCTTGCCCCACGGCCCCGGCCCCGGAAGTGCGATTCCGGCCCTTGGCGGAGCGTCTGATCCATCCCGTATCGCATGCGCCTGCCGGCCTCCGGGCCAGCCGCGAGGGGCCGTCGCCACCCGGGCTATGGGTGGCCAGTCCTGACCCAGGAGTTCAGCAATGAGCCGAGTTTGCCAAGTTACCGGCAAGAAAGTGATGACGGGTAACAACGTCTCCCACGCCAACAACAAGACCCGCCGCCGTTTCCTTCCCAACCTGCACGAGCGCCGCTTCTGGGTAGCCTCGGAAAACCGTTGGATCAAACTGCGTGTTTCCGCCAACGCCATGCGCACCATCGACAAGAACGGCATTGACGCCGTGCTTGCCGACCTCCGCGCCCGCGGCGAAAAGATCTGAGGAGGACTGAACCATGGCATCCAAGCGCGACAAGATCCGCCTGACGTCTTCTGCCGGCACCGGTCATTTCTACACGACCGACAAGAACAAGAAGACCACCCCGGCCAAGATGGAGATCAAGAAGTACGATCCCGTCGTCCGCAAGCACGTGATGTACAAGGAAGGCAAGATCAAGTAAGCCTCGCGGCTGCCTGATCGCCTCCCGGAAAACCCGCCCTCGTGGCGGGTTTTTTGTTGGCCGCGGCGCCGCGCTCAGGCGCCGACCAGGCTGCGCAGCGGGATGCCCAGGTTGCGGTGCAGGTTGCGGATCATGTCCAGCGTCAGGCCGCGCTTGCGGTTGAGCACCTCGTACACGCGGTTGGGCTGGCCGATCGAGGGCACCAGGTCCTTCACCGTCAGCCCGCCCTGCTCCATGCGGAAACGGATGGCTTCGATGGGGTCGGCGGGCGCAACGGGAAAGTGCTTTGCCTCGTAGGCCTCCACCAGGGTGAGCAGGATCTCGAAGCGATCGCCTTCGTCGGTGCCCGATTCGGGCTCGCGGACGAAATAGCCGGACAGTTCGCGCAGCGCAGCCCGATGGTCGTCTTCGGTGCGGATGGGGCGGATGTTCATGCGTCCTCCACGGTGGTGGCGTCGATGCGGTCGTAGTCGGCGTGGCTGCCGACGAACTTGATGTACACGGCCTGGAAACGGTAGGCCACGGCCACCACCAGCCGGTAGTCATTGCCCTTGATGTTGAAGACCACGCGGTTGCGGCCGATGAAGCTGGCGCTGGCGTAGCGGGACTTCACATCCTGCGGAGACTTCCAGCGGGCCTGCCTGGCTTCGTCCAGCCAGGCCCGGAGAGGCTGCTCGGCGTTCGGGTGCCGGACCCAGAAAAGGCGGAGCGTGGCGAGGGCGATGACTCTCACGGCGCAGCCTAGTCCCATTTTGGGACTGGCGCAAACCAGCGGCGGGAAAACGGCCCAAGGGGCGCGGTGCCCTGAGGTTCAGGCGACGGCCGTGGAAGTTCTGGAGTGACGGAGGGAACGAGCATGGCGCAGTTGAACCCATGCCTGGGCCGGGGCGCCGTCAGCCCTTTGCGCTGCGTTTGCGTGGAGTTTCCGCCAAGGCCAGCGGAAGCAGGCATTGGCCGGCGCTGTCGAGCAGCCAGGCCTCCACGCGCCGGTCCAGCGCCTTGGCGTGGAAGGGCGCGGGGTCGAGCGTGTCGAACAGCTGGTCCAGGTGCTGCAGGCGCAGTTCGATGTCGGCCATGGCCGGTGGCCTGCGTCAGCCCTTTGCGGCCGGCGGCGGCGTGCGCACGCGGCCCAAGCGGGCCCGCGCCTCGGCGCGCAGCAGCTTGCGCAGCGGCGGCGGGAAGGGCGAATGCGAGCCGCAGTGGCGCAGCAGCAGGGCGTCGTCCTGGGCCTCGCCGAGCACGGTGGCCTCTTCGGCGGTCACGCTGGCCACCGGGCGCAGGTCGGGTTCGAGCGTGGCCAGCAGGTGGTCCTGCTGGCGCAGGCGGCGCAGGCGGCGGCGCATGGCGTGCCAGCGCGCCTCGTCGGCGGGCTGGCGGGTGGCTCGGCGGCGGGCCTTGGCCAGGCGCTCCTCGCTGCGCGCGACCGACTTCGACACGGCGCGCGGCTTCACGTCCTGCCAGTCCAGGGCCTCCAGCCGGGTGGCCATGGACTGCAGCCGCCGGCGCCGGCGCTGGAAATCGGGGTCCAGCACCAGGGTGCGCGCCAGGCACTGGTCGCGGCGCGCGCGCGCCAGGTCCAACAGCTGCGGCAGTGCGGCGGCCAGCGGATCGGCCTCGCCGGCGGGCAGGCGCTGCAGCCCTTCGATCAGGGCCTGGGCATCGCGCAGCGGCGACAGGCCGCGGCAGAGGCGGCCCAGGTCTTCATCCAGCCGTTGGCCTTCGCGGCCCAGCGCCTTGCGGCCCAGGGCCAGCGCGGCGCGCGCCCGGCGCAGGCGCTTGCGGGCCTGGTGCACGCCTTCATGGCGCTGGTCGCCGGGCTTGGCCAGCAGGGCCTGGGCGTCGGCCAGTTCGGTCATGGCGAAAGCCTTCAGGCGCAGCCCCAGGGGAGCGCGCGGCGCTTCGGGGGTTTCGGCCGCGGGTGGGGCGGCTTTCCTGGCGCGGGATCCGGCGACAGTCCGGTGAGGCTTGCCGGGTGGCGCGGCCGCCGGCCGTCCGGCGGAGGGCGAACTCGCATTGCGCGGGGTCATGGCGGGGTCCCGGTGGGAACAGGTTCCCAGCGTAGGCCGGACCCGCGCGGCGGCCCTTGACCGGGGTCAAGACGCCACGGTCAGCGGCCGTCCCCGCCCCCCGGCGCCTGCTGCGAATGGCCGCGCTCGGGCGGCCCGAACAGCTGGCCCAGGCGCGAACGCAGCGTCTGCGGCCGGGCCGCGTCGCGCAGCATGTCGCCCCATTCGTGGAAGGTCAGCGTGAGCGGGTTGTGCGTGCGCACCGGCTTGACGATGCCGTACTCGCAGGGCACCGCCGGGTCTTCTTCCACGAAGCTGCCGAACAGCTTGTCCCACACGATCAGCACGCCCGCGTAGTTGCGGTCGATGTACTTGGGGTTGCGCGCGTGGTGCACGCGGTGGTGCGAGGGCGTGTTGAACACTTTCTCCAGCCAGCAAAGCTTGCCCACGGCCTGGGTGTGCACGAAGAACTGGAAGCCCAGGTTGATCGCCACCACCACCACGATGTGCGGCGGCGAAAAGCCCAGCCACGCCAGCGGCAGCCAGAACAGCCACATGCCCGACACCGGGTAGGTGAGGCTTTGCCGGAACGCGGTGGAAAAATTCAGGCGCTCCGACGAGTGGTGCACCACGTGCGAAGCCCACATCCAGCGCACGCGGTGGTGCGCCCGGTGGAAAAAGTAGTAGAAGAAATCCTGCGCCACGAACAGCAGCGCGAAGGTCCACCACGCCGTGGGCAGGTCGAACACGCGGTACTGGTAGACCCACCAGTACACGCCGATCACCAGCAGCCAGGCCACGGCGTCGGCGGCCTGGTGCATCAGCGCCAGGCTGGCGTTGGAAAGCGTGTCGCGCAGGGTGTAGTGGTCGCGGCCGCGGCGATGCCAGTGCCAGGCCTCCCAGGCCACGAAGCCCAGGAACACCGGCGCCATCGCCATCAGCACCCATTCGCCCTTCATGCCTGCCCCGTGACCCGACCGTTCGCCGCGCCCGTCGTTGCGGGCGTGCGGGGATTATGGCCCGAGGGCGCGCTCCATGTTCTTCAGGCAGCGGTGCATGGCCGGCGTCATGAACAGCTTCACCAGCAGCGCGGCAAAGGGCCAGCGCCAGCGGCGCGTGACGGTGAACTCGTAGTCCCAGCTCACGCGTGCGCCGAACTCGTGGCCGGTGATGGTCCAGTTCGCTTCGCCCCGCGCCACCAGCCACGAGAACGGCGGCGTGAACCCGGAGAGCGTGTAGGCGTGGCTGACCGGCGGGTCGTGCGCGGTGATGGTTTCCTCCAGCACCGTGCCGTCGGCGTTGTGCACGCTGCGCCGGCTGCCCACCGCCAGCGGCGAATGCAGGCGCACGCCGCGGATGGCCGGGATGGGTCCGAAGCCGGTGAACAGGCCGGGGAAACGATCGGCGTCGGTGGCCATCGCGAACGCGACTTCGGGACGGCAGGGCAGGCTGCGTTCGGCGTGGCAGGAAACTTTCATGGCCCGATTTTCGCCGCACGGCAGGCCGGGTGTCCACGGCAGCGACGTCCCGGTCGGCCTACACTGCGCCATGCGCCTGCGTATCCTCCTGCCCTGCGTGCTGCTGGTGACCACCGCGCTGTCGGCCGCCGAACCGGCGGCCACGCGCACGGTGTACCGCTGCGTGCGCGACGGCAGCGTCAGCCTGGCCTCGGCGCCCGAGCCCGGCTCACGCTGCACGGCGATCACCTACGACGCCAACGCCGCCAGGCTGCCCGACCTGTGGCGCCTGCCCGGTGCACAGCGCGGCCAGCTCTACCAGCGCCAGCAGGACGGCCGCACGGTGTACAGCACGCGCAAGCTCCCCGGCTCGACGCCGGTGCTGGCCTTCAGCATCCCGGCCCCGCCGGGCGCGAAGGCGCACGCGGGCCTGGGCCGGCTGGGGCCGCCGCGGCTGGACGTGTTCCGCGCCGAGTTCCAGGCCGCGTCCAGGCTCACCGGCGTGGACGAATCCTGGCTGCGCGCGATCGCCCACGTCGAGAGCGGCTTCGATGCCAACGCGCTGTCGCCCAAGGGCGCCAAGGGCGTGATGCAGCTGATGCCCGACACCGCCGCCGCGTGGCAGGTCACCGATCCGTTCAATCCCAACCAGTCGATCCAGGCCGGCGCGCGCGAACTGCGCCAGTTGCGCCTGGCGTACAACGGCGATCTCGCGCGCGTGGCCGCGGCCTACAACGCCGGCGCCGGCACCGTGGCGAAATACGGCGGCATGCCGCCCTACGCCGAGACGCAGCAGTACGTCGCCAACGTGCTGGAGCTGAACGAATCCTATCGCGCCGCGCTGGCGAAAAAACCGCGGGCGAGGCAGAGTCGTCGCTAGCGTGATTCGTTTCCCTCCAACGGAGAACGCACCATGAGCGAAACCATCTACGACGCCCTGCGCGAAAGCCACGAAACCCAGCGCTCGCTTTGCCGCAGGCTGCTGCGCTCGAAGGCCGGCGACCCGCGCCGCGCCGAACTCTTCCGCGAACTGCGGATCGAGCTGGCCGCGCACGCCGCGTCCGAAGAACGCTTCCTGTACGCGCCCATCCTGATGTTCGACGCCGGCCTGGACGTGTCGCGCCACGCGCTGCACGAACACCACCAGATGGACGAACTGGTCGAAAAGCTGCAGGAAGGCGAGCCCGGCGACCGCGGCTGGATGGCGACCGCCAAGGCGCTGTCGCACAAGGTGCACCACCACCTGCGCGAAGAAGAGAAGAAGTTCTTCCAGGTGTCGGGCAAGATCCTCGGCACGCGCGAGAAGGTGTCGCTGGCGAAGAGATACCGCAACGACTTTGCGCGCATGCAAAAGACGCTGCGCGCGGGCTGAGCCGACGCGTCAGGCAAGCGGCATCGTCCTGTCCGCGCGGCAGGCCTGGTCGTGAAGTTCGCGCACGGCATCCACGCCGGCGTCCACGGAGCCATCGCCCAGGTCGGCGACATGGCCGCAGGACGCGTAGTCCTGGGACACCAGCTCGTAGATGGCGATCCAGGCTTCGCGGTCGGGCAGGCTGTCGGGGTTCACCGGCCACACGCCGGGCCTGGGCTTGATATGTGTCCCGACGCCGATGCGCCAGGGCTTTGGGCTGATGCGGGCGCGGAAGCAGCGCTGGCGCTGGCACATGCGAACGTAGAGCTTGTCGGCCTTCACGGCGCTGAAGAACGCCGCCACTTCGGGATCCTCGGGCTCGAAGCGCCGGTGCATCGCCAGCGTGCGCAGGCCGGCGGGCGTGCGGTACAGGCGCAGTCGCCAGCCCGGATGAGCGGCTACGAACGCCTCCACGCGCCGGCGCGCCGCCTGTTCCGGGCCACCGCTGGCGCGCACGCGCAGCGCAAGCAGCGCCTTGGACACCGTCCAGCCAAGCGCCAGCGCCACGAGCATCGCGACGGCCGCCAGGCCCCAGCCGCCATAAGCCTTGCCGGCCCAGGCCGCACCCAGCACCATCAGGCCGACCACCGGCACCAGCAGCGCGGGGCCGGGCTCTTGTTCAAAATCAATGTCGGCGAAAAAAACGTCGGGCGTGTTGAGGCAGCGCGCACCGTAGGCATTCCGGGTGATCACCGTGTCGCCGTGGCGCTCGAGCACCTGTTCGCGGATCGGCACGCCGTCGGCGCCGTTGTAGGGCACCTTGGGCTCTCGCCGCACCAAGGGCTCGCCGGCGAGGATGCGGGCCAGGGCTTCGTCGGCGCGGGCCTGGGCGCTGCGTGTCGCCTCCTCGTCGCTGACGAGCGACCAGCCAAAGCGGCGCACGGTCACCTGCTTGCCTTGGCCACGATGCCGGGCCGACGCCTCGGCCCAGAAGGATGGAATCAGCATGGCGCATCCCGCGTGTGAGGGGTCCCGCAGGCAATCTAGCGCATTGCCGCGCTGGCGGCTGCGCACGGCAGCGCGCTAGCATCCCGGCACCCACGGGAGAGACGGCATGGACGGTACCCACGAAGGTTCGCGCACGCTCCAGGTGCTCGCGCGCTGCGGCTTGCTCAGCGGGGCCGAAGCGGCCGCGGTCGAGGCGCTGCTGGCGCCGGCGGGCCGCTTCGCGGACGCCGTGGCGCTGGCCGATAGTGTGCACCTGCACCTGAAGGTGGACGACACCCACGCGCTGCCGCTGAACGATTTCTTCGACGCCGGTGCGCGGCTGGACCACCAGAAGGACGGCTTCGTGAAGTTCCGCTTCCCCGGCGGGCTCAACCTGATCTGTTCACACATCCCCGTCTCCCAGGACGAACAGCGCGAGACCGCAGCCAACCGCCGGCCCAGGCCCTTCGTCGACCACATCGGCATCGATCTGCGCCGCGAATCGGCCGACGTGCGGGCCGCCTTCGATGCCTTGCCCGGCCAGGCCGCCGCGCTGGGCTGGGCGCATGCCGCCCAAGGCGGCCCGGGTCAGCCCGTGCAGTGCTGCCACGTTGAGGTAGGGGAGAAACACTGGCTCTACCCGGGCGCCGACGCCGGCCAGGCCGGCATCCCGCTGGAGTTTTCATACGGCCCGCTGAAGCTGACGCCGGGCCGCAGCGGCTGCGACCTGCGGCCCAGCGATCCACGCAACGCGATCGCGCCGGACCCGGCCTGCTGCACGGCCCCCGCGTCCGCGCAACCGGGCGCCGCGGATGGCGCCTTTGCGGCAGGCGCCGGCTATTTCCAGCCGCGCGACCTGCAGCGCTTCGCGGACATCACGCGCGTCAATCCCGCGCTGGGCAACGCATTCTTCGACTTCTACCGCCAGGTATTGGCCGATGGCGTGCTGGGCAAGGCCGAGAAGGCGCTCATCGCGCTGGCCCTCGCGCACGCCCTCAAGTGCCCCTACTCCATCCATGCCTACACCGAGGCGCTGTTCGAGATGGGCGTGGACGAGGCGCGGATGAGCGAGGCCGTGCACGTGGCCAGCGCCCTGGCCGCCGGCAGCACGCTGGTGCACAGCGTGCAGATGATGGCCCGGCTCGACCAGCTGCGCGCCGGCGCCGCGACGCCGCCTACGGGCTGCTGCTGACCGCCGCCAGCGCCGTTTCCGGCGCATCGATGCGCGGAAAGTGCCGCCAGCTGTCGCCCTGGCGAAGGCGAGCGTTGTACTCGCAGAACGAAACCGCGTTGCCCTCGGTATCGAGGATGTGGTGGCAGCAGTTCGACACCCGGTCCTGGTCGTAGCTGAAGCGGTCCATGAAGGGCTTGATGGCGATGCCGAACACGTCCTTCGGCCGCACCAGCTTGCGGCCCAGCCGCGCCAGCAGGCGCTTGTGCCAGGGACCGCGGGTGCCGAGGATGTCCTGCATCTCGTCCTTTGACAGCAGGGTCTTGTAGGCGACGTCGTTCATTACGGCATCGAGGTCCACGTTGCGCGCGATGTTGCGCACCAAGCCGAAGCGGCGCGCGAACAGCGTCACCCAGCCGCAGTTGGGATGGCTGCACGGGATCGGCATGAAGTCGGCCTCCTGCGCCTTGCCGGCCATGCCCGCCACCACGCCCTTGACGCAGTCGCTGAGCGTGAGCCGCGCCGCCGCTTCCGCGCCCAGCTCGTAGCGCCCCGAAAAAAACGCCGGCTGCATCGCCACCAGGCGAACGTTGCGATGGCGCAGGCCTTGGGCGACCACCCAGGCGATGTCGGCTTCGCTGACGCCCTGGGTCAGGGTCATGGTGAGCTGCATGGCGATGCCGGCGCGGTCGAGCTCGCGGATCAGGCGCTCGCGCTGCTTCTGCGGCCTGGCGTTGCGCAGCGCCGCGTTGCTCACCTCGTCGCGGCCGTCGAACTGCAGCAGCACCAGCACGCGATCGCGCAGCGGCGCCAGCCGCGCGGCGAATCCGGGCTTGTTGAACAGCAGTCCGTTGGTGGGCAGGTAGACCTTGCCGACGCCGTCCTGCGCGCACAGCCACTCCAGCATCTCCCAGAACTGCGGGTGCAGGCTGGCTTCGCCGCCGGTGACCTGCACGGAGTCGAGCCGGCCCTTGAGCGCGATCAGCGCCGACACGTGCTGGCGGAACGCCTCCAGCGGCAGCACGCGGTCGCCCTTGGAGTCGGAGTAGCAGACGCGGCAGGCCAGGTTGCAGGCGTCGGTGATTTCCACCAGCACCGTGCAGGTCTTGTTGCCCGACTGGTCGGCGAAATCGGCGATGGCGGCACCGGCCGGCGTGGTGGCGCAGCTCTGGCCCGGTCCGCAGCAGCTGCCGGCGAACTCGGGGAAGTCCTGGCGCGCGCTGTCGCCGTAGGCCTTGCCCCAGCGGTCCTTGCTCGAGACGCGGTAGTAGTTGGCGTCGTTCTCGATCACCGCTTCGGTGGCGCCGTGCCGGTCGCAGGCCTTGCGGATCCAGACCCTGCCGTCGCGATCGAACACTGCGGCCGGTACGTGCGCCAGACAGTCGGGGCAGAGGCTGAGGGTGGTCTTGATGAGCTTATCGCCGGTCGCGAGCTTGAACTGAATGCGCACCTGCGCCTCGTCGAGCGAGCGCAGGGGCCGCGCCAGGCGCTCGAGGCGATCGTCGAACGGTTCCTTCGGCGCGCTTCCGCCGTCGAGCCGGAGCGGGATGTACTTAAGCACAGGCCAGCACTCCGCGCATGACGAAGCTGCAGGCGCGATACAGCGGTCGCCCCGCCGCGGGCCATCGGTCGCCCTCTTCCACCAGCAGTCGGCGCAGCTGGCTGGACGAGAAGTCCAGGTTGGCGCGATGTTCGGCGCGGCGGTGCGATTCAAGGATGTCCAGAGCGCGCTGGCGCGACACCAGGTCGAAGATGGCGTCGTGCGTGTAGCTGACGTGCCGCGTCTCGTCGGCCAGCACCGCGGCCACCGCCTTGCCGGGGAACTCGTTGGCGGCGTGCGCGCAGGCCTCGTGGTGGAACTCGAGCGACCGGGCGACGCGCTTTTCCAGCCAGTGCGCATGCGCCATGAAGTTGGCCACCCGGTCCAGGCGCGCATCGCGGTCCAGCCCCTCGTCCACGCGCCAGGACTCGGGTGTGTGCGAGCGGATGACGTGGTTGAAGATGCTGGCGTCGGGCAGGTCCACCACCTCGGCGCCCAGCTTTCGGATGGCCTTGGCATACAGGGCGATGTGCTTGTCCTCGTCCTGCTGGTGCGTGCGCATCAGGGCGGCCAGCTCCGGGCAGTCCACGTGCTGCACCGGGAAATAGTCGTCCACGGCGTGCGGGTAGGCTTCGCCGCACAGGTACAGATTCAGTACGCGCGCATGCAGGATGGGATCGGCGACGATGTCGCGGTGCAGGCGCTTCTTGATGGCAGTGATCATCAGTATCTGCTCAGCATCAGGGTGCAGGTGCCAAACAGCAGACCGGCCAGGATCACCAGCGCCACGACGCCCTTGACGATCAGCGAGCCGCAGCCCGGCTTGTCGTCGTCGGGCGAAGGAATGTAGTCGGCGGATCGTTCGCTCATGCTCGGCTCGCGGTGGCGTTGGTTTCGTCCGGCGCGGACGGGCGGCGACGCAGGTGGAAGGACGCGGCGCCCGCCGCAACCATGGCCAGGCACATCCACTGGTAGGCGGACAGCCCGGCGAAGGCCTTGGGCGTGACCCGCCAGAACTCGCTGCCGAAGCGGAAGGCGCCGTAGGCCATCAGGTACAGCGCGAACAGCCGGCCGGCAAACCGCTTGCGACGCCAGAGCATCAGCAGCGTGGCGCCGGCCGCCAGGTGGAAACCCAGTTCCACCAGCGCCGCGGGAAAACGCGACACGCCGTCGGCCGCGGTCATGGCCAGCGGTCCGTGCATTTCCACGCCCAGGCAGCAGCCGGAAATCCAGCACCCCAGCCGGCCCGTGGCGATCGAAAACGGCAGCACCACTGCGAACCGGTCGTTGGGCGGCAGCGTGTAGTTCAGCAGCGGCTTGGCCACTTCCGCGGCGATGAAGCCGAACAGCAGTGCGCCGACGATCGAGCGGCCCGACAGCGCCAGCTCCGCCCAGCCGTGGAAAGGCTGCAGCGGCCACAGCGCATCGCCCATCACCACCGCCAGCTTGGCCCCGAGGATGGCGCCCACCAGAGTGATGGCCTGCAGCCGGTAGTACTGGTGGCGCTCGCGGCTGGAGTACGCCGACGCCGGCCTCACCAGCAGCACCAGGGCGAAGCCCAGCAGCACCATGAAGGCATAGGCCAGCTGCAGGTCTAGCGCCAAGGCAGGGCCCCGCAGGCGATCGCCACTCCGAGGAAGCCGGCAAAACAGGCGTAGGCCACGTGGTGCAGGCGGCGCTCGCGGTGGTGCAGGTGGCCGTGGAAGCCCAGTTCGTCCGCCAGCGCGGCGACGGCGAATACCGCGATCGCCGACCACGCCAGCTGCGCGTGCTGCCGGAACAGGCCGACCATCAGCGCCACGACGCAGGCGAACAGCAGCGCATGCAGCGCCTGCTCCGTGCGCGGCACGCGGCGGGCTTTTTCATGCAGCCAGCCGTCGTAGCCCGACAGTACCAGGTAAGGCAGGAAGCCCAGGGTCAACGCCAGGGTTTGGCCGGTGGCGAGCATGCGTTGATCCGTGGCGGGCCGCGATCGATGACGGGAGTCTAACCAATTGCCGCGACGACGGGGGCGCGGAAGAACCGCTTCAGCAGCAAATGCGTCGGCCAGTACAGCCCGACCACGAGCATGGCCAGGGACAGGCCCGCCTGCAGCAGCGGCTGCGGATGCGGACGCGGCGCGCCGGGCCACTGCAGCACGTAGTTGAGGTTCTCGGCGGCCGGCGCCAGCCAAAGCCCGATCGCGAACACCGTCGCGGCCAGCGACGCCTGCAGCCACAGGCCGCGTCGATCGTAGCCGTGGTGATGCAGGCACCAGGCCAGCAGCACCGGCCACGCCAGGTGGTAGAGCGACAGCACGCGCGCGGCCAGCGGCAGCTGCGGGTCCCACAGGTAGCCGGTGCCGCCGTGCAGGTGCTCCCCGGTGAACACGCGGGCCGCGGCGTCGGCCAGCCACAGCAGCGCGATCGAAGGCGCCGCCACCGCCGGGCCCGACAGCAGCCACTGCCGCCCCGTCACCAGGCCGGCGCAGGTGAGCAACACCCCCAGGTTGCAAAGCATCAGGAAATGCCAGGCACCGTACACGCTGTAATAGACCGGCACGTAGACCGCCAGCCAGAGCAGCGCGCACCAGCGCAGGACGGGGTAGCGGACCCGGTGGCGCTCAGCCATTCACATCGCGCCCGCGCAGCATCGCCGATACCCGGCCCGCGGCCGCCGGCTCGAAGCCCAGCTCACCGTGGAAATCGCGCGGGTTCTCGAAGCTGCCCCACAGCATGTCCCACAGCGGCAGGTCGCTGTAGTTGCCCGCGTGTTTGCCGCGGCGGTGGTGTTCGCAGTGCGACTCGGGGCGCTGGATGAAATAGCCGAGCCAGCGCGGCGTACGGATGTTGAAGTGCTGGAACATGCCATAGAACGCGCCCAGGTAGGCGCAGCCCATCGCCGCCACCGGGTCCAGCCGCAGCACGAACACCGTGACCAGCGAAAAGAGCGCGGCATTGGCCAGCATCTCCAGCGGGGTCTGCACCATCACCCCGGCCACGTCCAGCCGCGGCGGCGCGTGGTGCAGCTGGTGCACCCAGCGCCACAGCCCGTCGAAGCGGTGGTAAGCGCGATGCAGCAGGGCATTGCCCAGCGAGAGCAGCAAATAGCCGGCCAGCGCACCGCCCAGCGCGCCGAGCCCGCGGCCGTCCACCAGCCAAGCATCGTCGAAGACCCGCGCCAGCACCCAGGCGCACAGATTGTTGATGATGCCCAGCATCATGAAGAAGCCCATGCCGGCAAGCTGCCAGCCACGGATGGCCGGCCAACGCCGGCCCGTGCCGCACCGCTCGACCGCCACCATGGCGAGGTAGGTCAGCGGGATCATCGCGGCGATCACAACTTCGGGGCCGAGCATGGGCAACAAGCCGGCCTCCGTCGGGCGCGTCTGCGGGGGCCAGTATTCCACAGGGCTACGACCTTGGTCGAAGGCGGGCGGAGCCACGCGACGGCCCGCGCCGCCGGGGCTAGACTCGGGGCAATTGGGAAGCAGGACCTTATTGCACGTGATTCCAGGCTGGATCCTGCTGCTGGTGTCGGTCGGCTATGTCGGGCTGCTGTTCGGCGTGGCCTGGCTGGGCGACCGCAAGCCGCTGTACCCGGGCCGCGACTGGCTGCGGCCTGCCGTGTACTCGCTGGCGCTGGCGGTGTACTGCTCGTCGTGGACCTTCTACGGCGCGGTGGGTACGGCGGCCAAGTCGGGGCTGGGCTTCCTGCCGATCTACCTCGGGCCGATCCTGATGATGGTGTTCGGGTGGCGCATCCTGGAGCGGCTGGTGCTGGTGGCGCGCGAGCAGAGCACCGTGTCCATCGCCGACTTCCTGGCGGCGCGCTACGGCCGGGCGCAGAACATCGCGGCGCTGGTGACGCTGATCGCGGTCATCGCCGCCATTCCCTACATCGCGCTGCAGTTCAAGGCGGTGGCGATGAGCATCAACGTGCTTTCGGGCGTGCAGCACGACATCCCGCGCACGCCGCTCACCGACCCGGCGCTGTACGTGGCGCTGCTGCTGGCGGTGTTCGCCATCGCGTTCGGCACGCGGCAGATCGACGCCACTGAACACCACCACGGCATGATCCTGGCGGTGGCGCTGGAATCGCTGGTGAAGCTGGTGGCGTTCGTGGCGGTGGGCGTGTACGCCCTCGGCCATCTGCCGGGCAGCGAGGACCTGCTGTCGCGCTTCCAGGCGGCCACGCGCGATTTCGTCGCGCCCGGCATCCCGCAGGGCTTCGTGGCGCAGACGCTGCTGGCGTTCGCGGCCATCGTCTGCCTGCCGCGGCAGTTCCACGTGGCCGTGGTGGAGTGCGGCGACGTGGCGGACGTGCGGCGCGCGCGCTGGATGTTCACCGGCTACCTGGTGATCATCTGTGTTCTGGTGCTGCCGATCACGGCGGCGGGGCAGTTCGCGCTGGCCGGCACCGGCGCGGCGCCGGACACCTTCGTGCTGGCGCTGCCGCTGGCGCAGGGCAACACCGCGCTGGCGCTGGCGGCGTACGTGGGCGGCTTCTCGGCCGCCACGGGCATGGTGATCGTGGCGTCGGTGGCGCTGGCCACCATGGTCAGCAACGACCTGGTGATGCCGCTGCTGTGGCGCGACAGCCTGACCGACGCGCGCCAGCGCCAGAACCTGGGCGCGCGCGTGCTGTGGGTGCGGCGCATCGCCATCATCGCCATCGCGCTGCTGGCGTACGCGTACTACCGCGGCGCCGGCGGCAGCGACAGCCTGGCGGCGTTCGGCCTGCTGGCGTTCGCGGCGGTGGGGCAGTTCGCGCCGGCGCTGATCGGCGGGCTTTACTGGCGCGGCGCCAGCCGCAGCGGTGTGTTCGCGGGGCTGGTGGCGGGCTTCGCGCTGTGGCTTTACACGCTGCTGCTGCCGACGCTGTCGCGCGCGGGCTGGTTCGACACGGGCTGGCTGAGCGACGGCCCGCTGGGCATCGCCTGGCTGCGGCCCGAGCGGCTGTTCGGGCTGGAAGGCTGGGACGCGCTCACGCACGGCACGTTCTGGTCGCTGCTGGTGAACATCGGCACGCTGCTGGTGGTGTCGGCGCGGCGGCGGCCCAGCCTGGACGAACGGCTGCGCGCCACGCCCTTCCTCGACCCGTATGCGCAGCGCCCGCTGGCCGCCAGCGGCGGCTGGCAGGGCAGCCTGAGCGCGGGCGACCTGCTGCAGCTGGCCTCGCGCGTGGTGGGCGAGCGCCACGCCACGCGCGCGTTCGCCGAACACTCCGCGGCGCAGGGCCGCGACCTGGCGCCGGGCGCGCTGGCCGACCGCGCCATGATCCAGTTCACCGAGCGGCTGCTGGCCGCGTCCATCGGCGCGGCGTCGGCGCGGCTCACGCTGACCACGGCGCTGCGCGGCTCGGGCATGGAGCTGGGCGAAGTGATGTCGCTGCTGGACGAAGCCAGCCACGAACTGCGCTTCAACCGCGAAATCCTGTCGGCCACGCTGGAGAACCTGTCGCAGGCGGTCAGCGTGGTGGACCGCGACCTGCGCCTGGTGGCCTGGAACCGGCGCTACCAGCAGATGTTCGACTACCCCGACGGCATGCTGTACGTGGGCCGCCCGGTGGCCGACCTGATCCGCTACAACGCCGAGCGCGGCGAGATGGGCCCGGGCGACATCGAGGGCCAGGTGGGCAAGCGCGTGGCCTACCTGCGCGAGGGCTCGCCGCACGTGTTCGAACGCGTGCGCGCCAACGGCCAGGTGATCGAGATGCGCGGCCAGCCGCTGCCGGGCGGCGGCTACGTCACCACCTACAGCGACATCACCGACTACAAGCTGGCCGAACAGGCGCTGCGCGATTCCAACGAAACGCTGGAGGCCCGCGTCGAACAGCGCACGCACGAGGCCGCAGAGGCCAACCAGTCACGCACGCGCTTCCTGGCCGCGGTCAGCCACGACGTGCTGCAGCCGATCAATGCGGCGCGCCTGTTCACCTCGGCGCTGCGCGATGCGGACGGCGAGCCGGGCGAACAGCGGCGGCTGGCCGAACGCGTGGACGCTTCGCTGCGCGACGCCGAGGAATTGCTGGACGGGCTGCTGGACATTTCGCGGCTGGACGCGGGCTCGCTCAAGCCCGAGATCAACGTGTTCCGCCTGGACGAACTGCTGGCCAGCGTGGCCGCGCAGTACGCGCCGCTGGCGGCGGGCCGCGGCCTGCGCTTCCGCGTGCACGGCGGCGCGATGTCGGTGCGCAGCGACCGCCGCCTGCTGCGCCGGGCGCTGCAGAACTTCGCGGCCAACGCCCTGCGCTACACCAAGCAAGGCCGCGTGGTGATCGGCCTGCGCCGGCGCGGCGCACACGTGGACATCGAAGTGTGGGACAGCGGGCCGGGCATCCCGCCGCACCACCTGGCGCAGATTTTCGAAGAGTTCCGCCGGTTCGAGCAGCCTTCGCCCTGGGGCGAACGCGGCCTGGGCCTGGGCCTGAGCATCTGCCAGCGCGTGTCGCGCATGCTCGACCATCCCATCAGCGTGCGCTCGTGGCCGGGGCGCGGCAGCGTGTTCGCCATCCGCGTGCCGATTGCCGATACCGCCGCGCCGGCCGCACCGCCGCGCGCTCCTGCGGCCACCGGCGACCTCGGCGGCCTGAAGGTGCTGTGCCTGGACAACGATCGCGAGATCCTGGACGGCATGGACGCCCTGCTCAGCCGCTGGGGCGTGTTGGTGCGCGTGGCCGAGACCGTGGCCGACGCCGTGGACCTGGCCCGCGCCGATCGCCCCGACGTGCTGGTGGCCGATTACCACCTGCACGACCAGCTCGACGGCCTGGACGCGCTGCAGGCCCTGCGCGAAGTCTGCGGCGCGCATACGCCGGCGGTACTGGTGACCGCCGACGGCAGCGACACCGTGAAGCGCGCCGCGCGCGACCTGGGCATTCCGGTGCTGACCAAGCCGGTGAAGCCCGCCAGCCTGCGGGCCTTCCTGGCAGCGCAGATGCGGCGCGCGGGGGCGGGGGCGTGACCAGTGCCGGACTATTCATGACTACCATCCACCGGATGCGCACCGTTCAGGAGCGGCCCGAAGCCTTGGCGGTCATCGTGTTGCGCGAACCGGACGTCAGTTCAAAGGCGGAACTCCAATGATCATCAAGAAAGCGCTGGTCGCGGCGGTGGCCGTTGCAGCAACCTTCGTCTCCGGCGTCACTGCCGCCGCCGAGGCGACTCAAGCGCGCAGGGTGGACGCGTGCGCCTCCATTGATGGACTCGTCCAGCAGAAGATGGCGGATGGTGGGATGGTGGGAGTCGGGGCCGCCATCATCGTCAACAGGCAGATCGTTTGCACGAGGGGATATGGTTTCGCGAAGAAGGAGAACGCCACGCCGTTCACCGCCGACACCGTCATGAACATCGGCTCCATCAGCAAGACCTTCACCGGCGTAGCGCTCATGCGCGCGGTGCAGGACGGAAAGCTGTCTCTCGACGAGGACATCAATGCCTATTTGCCGTTCAAGGTGGTCAATCCGCATCAACCGGGTGAAGCCATCACGCTAAGGCAGTTGGCGACGCATACCTCCGGGATCACGGACCGACAGTCCGTCTATGAAGGGACCTACCGCTTCGGCAACGGCACGCCGGAGGCGCTCGGCGAGTTCCTGGAGAGCTACTTCACGCTTGCCGGCAGGCACTACTCGGCCGACAACTTCCTCAAGACCAGGCCCGGCACCCACCGCGAATACTCGAACATCGGCGCTGGGCTGGCCGGCTACATCGTCGAGCGAGCCGTCGGCGAGAAGCTGAACACCTATGCCCGACGCCACATCTTCGCCCCCCTGGGCATGGGCAACTCGGGATGGCTCCTGTCCGAGATCCCGCCCGGCAAGCACGCCCAGCTGTACGTCGCGCAAGGGCTACGCATCCCGATCCCGAATTATGAACTTACGACCTATCCTGACGGCGGAGTGCGCACGTCCGTATCCGATCTCGCCAGGTTCTTCATCGCCCTGTTGAACGAGGGTGAGTATGCAGGGGCCCGTATCCTCGACAGGACGACGGCGGAACAGATGCTGCGGTTCCAGTACACGGGTGCAAACAAGCCCGTGAACGTGAACACCAGCGGGGACGACTCGGTCAACTCCGGCATCTTCTGGGCCACGAAGCTCGACGCCACGAGGATCGGGCACAACGGCTCCGACCCCGGCGTGAGAACGATGATGCTGTCCGATCTGGACAAGGAGGTCGGTGTCATCCTCTTCACGAACACGTCGTTCAGTGACGAAGAAAGCGGACCCTACTTCGACATCTTTGACGCCTTGTGGGCCCAGGCGGAGAAGGTCAAGCGCCAAGAATCGCTGGCTGCTGGCCGATGATGCCTGGCTGCGGCTTCCACCTGACGGCGCAGATGCGTCCGGCGTGGTGGCGTGTTTGCACTGAACCGGAGTTGCGCACCCATGATCGTCTACGGCCACCTGTTTTCTTCCTACACCTGGAAGGCGCTGATAGCGCTTTACGAGAACGGCACGCCGTTCGAGTTCCGCGCGGTGTCGCCGGACGCACCCGACAACGTCGCCGACTGGCTGCAGCGCTGGCCGCTGCGAAAGTTCCCGCTGCTGGTGGACGGCGAGCGGCAGGTGGTCGAGACCAGCATCATCATCGAGTACCTGCAGTTGGCCCGCCCGGGGCCAGTGCGGCTGATCCCGGACGATGCGATGGCGGCGCTGGACGTTCGCTTCATGGACCGCTTCTTCGACCTGCACGTGATGGACGCCGCGCAGCATGCGGTGAACGGGGCGATCAGCGGCGACGACGTGAAACGCCGCGACGGCATGGCGCTTTCGATCGAAAAGCTGGATCGCGCCTACGCCTGGCTGGAAACCCGGCTTTCCAGCGCGGGCTGGGCCTGCGGCGATGGCTTCACGCTGGCCGATTGCGCGGCGGCACCGGCGCTGTTCTACGCCGACTGGGTGCACCGCATCCCCGAGGGTTGCGCGAAGCTGAGTGCGTATCGCGGCCGCCTCCTGACGCGGCCATCGGTGGCGCGGGCCGTGGATGGCGCCCGGCCGTTCCGGCACCTGTTCCCACTCGGCGCCCCCGATCGCGACTGAGCGAATCCAACGAAAATGTACCAGGTACATTTTCTTCGAGGATGAGACTGGGCTGGCGTGTTTTCGGATCGGGCGTTTTTCCTACCCCATCCGCGCCGCATCACATAGGGCGGGCGCCTGCGCCGGCGCCCTAATCTGGGGCTCCCGCCCGCCGACCCTACGCCATGCCACTCCTCGCCCGCCTGGACATTCCCGGCATTCCCCAGCACATCGTGCAGCGCGGCGTGGACCGCCAGCCCTGTTTCCACGTGGCGTCCAACTACTGGCGCTACCTCGACGACCTCGCCATCGCCAGCCAGCGGCACGGCTGCACCGTGCATGCCTATGCGCTGATGACCAACCACGTGCACCTGCTGGTGACGCCCGACACGCTCGGCGCAACCAGCCGCATGATGCAGCAGCTCGGTCGGCGCTACGTCAGGTACTTCAACCTCTTCCGCGAACGCACCGGGACGCTGTGGGAAGGCCGGTTCAGGTCCTGCCTGGTGGACAGCGACCAGCACCTGCTGCGGTGCCAGCGCTACATCGAGCTCAACCCGGTGCGGGCCGGCATGGTGGCAACGCCCGGCGCCTACCGCTGGTCCAGCTATCGCCACCACGCCTGGGGCGATCCCGACCCGGTGGTCCGGCCGCACAGCCAGTACATTGCACTGGACTTCGAAAGCGACGCCCGCCGACGCGCCTACGTCGACCTCGTCAAGGAAGGCATGACCGACCACCAGCTGGCCGAACTCCGGCACTACACCCAGCAAGGGCGGGCCTGGGGAAGCGCGCGTTTCCAGCGGCTGGTTTCCACGGCGCTTGAACGCAACCCGGCCGTAGCGCCGCGCGGCCGCCCGTCTCAACGGAAATGAAAATGTACCTGGTACATTTTCTAGGGGGCTTCGGGGTCTACGGCGAGGCGGCCGGCCAGGAGGATGGCCTGGGTGCGGTTGTTGGCGCCCAGCTTGCGCAGGATGGCGGTCATGTGGGCTTTCACCGTGGCTTCGGATACGCCCATGGCGTGGGCGATCTGCTTGTTCAGCAGGCCGCTGCCCAGCATGCCCAGCACGCGGAACTGCTGCGGCGTGAGTTCGCGGATGCGTTCGGCGATGTCGGCTTCCTCGGGCGCCACGCCGCGCACGTCGCCCGCCTGCGGGGGCGCCCACTGGCCGCCGTCCAGCACCGCGGCGATGGCAAGACCAATCGTGGCCGTGTCGGAGGACTTGGGGATGAAGCCGGCCGCGCCGTGCTCCAGCGCGCGCCGCACCACGCTGGGCTCCTCGCGCGCCGACACCACCACGATGGGCAGCTGCGGCTGCACGCCGCGCAGGTGCACCAGCGCGCTGAAGCCGTGCGCGCCGGGCATGTTCAGGTCGAGCAGCAGCAGGTCGGCCTCGGGGTGCGCCTCGGCGCTGGCGAACAGCGACTCCGCGTCCACCGACTCCACCAGCCGCGCCTGCGGCAGCAGCTTGCCCACCGCGCCCTTGAGCGCCTCGCGGAACAGCGGATGGTCGTCGGCCACCAGGATGGTGGGCGCGGACTGCGGCATGTCAGTGGCCCTGGCGGTCGCGCACGAGGTGGTCCACCACGCCCGGATCGGCCAGGGTGGACGTGTCGCCCAGGCCCACGCGGTCCACGCCCTCCGGGCCGGCCTCGGCGATCTTGCGCAGGATGCGCCGCATGATCTTGCCGCTGCGCGTCTTGGGCAGGCCCGGCGCCCACTGCAGCCAGTCCGGCGCGGCGATGGCGCCGATGTCGTGGCGCACGTGCGCCACCAGCTCCTTGCGCAGCGCGTCGGTGGGCTCGATGCCCGCCTTCAGCGTCACGTAGGCGTAGATGCCCTGGCCCTTGATGTCGTGCGGCGCGCCCACCACCGCGGCCTCGGCCACGGCGGGATGGCCCACCAGCGCGCTCTCCACTTCGGCCGTGCCCATGCGGTGGCCCGAGACGTTGATCACGTCGTCCACGCGGCCCGTGATCCAGTAATAGCCGTCTTCATCGCGGCGGCAGCCGTCGCCGGTGAAGTACATGCC
>DAORUD010000042.1:0-5836 GCA_035433005.1 Arenimonas sp.
CCCGCCTCCGAGCCGACCTCGACGCCCGCCACGGCGCCCGCCGCCGCACCCGCCAACGCCGCCTCCACACCAGCCCCCGCCACCCGGACCCCGCGGCCATGACGCGCACCCCGTCCCCGTGGCTGCTCTACGGCAGCCTGCTGTCGAGCCTGCTGGTGCTGGTGGTGCCGCTGCCCGCGGGCATCGACCTGGCGCGGCCCTACCTGCTGGCCATGCTGCTCTGCTACTGGATGCTCGAAGCGCCCGACCACGTGGGGCTGGGCGTGGCTTTCCTGGCCGGCCTCTCCGCCGACCTGGTGTCGGGCACCCTGCTGGGTGAACAGGCGCTGCGGCTGGTGGTGCTGGCCTTCCTGGTGCAGCGCTTCCGCGCCCGGCTGCGCTTCTTCCCGCTGTGGCAGCAGGCGCTGGCGGTGTTCGCCCTGCTGCTCAACGACCGTTTGATCGCGCTGGCCATCGCCCTGGCCAGCGGCGACGGGCTGCCGCCCTGGGGCACGTGGCTGTCGCCGCTGGTGGGCTTCGCGCTGTGGCCTTGGCTGTTCCTGCTGCTGGACGAACTGCGCCTGCGCCTGCGCGAACGCGAGCGCGGCGGCTGAGCCGGGCCATGCGAACCGCGCGCCGGCAGAAGCTCAAGAACGTGAACGCCGAGGCCGAGCAGTTCCGGCGGCGTTCGCTGCTGGGCTTCCTCGGCATCCTGCTGGCCATGCTGGGCCTGGCCGGCGGCTATTTCCGCCTGCAGGTGCTGCAGCACGAGGAGTACCAGACGCGTTCGGAGGCCAACCGCATCAAGCCGCGGCCCATCGTCCCGGCACGCGGCCTGATCTACGACCGCAACGGCCGCCTGCTGGCCGACAACGTGCCGGCCTACCGGCTGGAAATCGTTCCCGAGCAGGTGCGCGACCTCGAGCTCACGCTCACCGGGCTGGGCGAACTGGTGCAGCTCGACCCCGAGGACATCGAGCGCTTCCGCGAGACCCGGCGCGCCACCCGCGGCTTTCGCCCCATCCCGCTGAAGCTGCGCCTGGACGAGGCCGAACTGGCCCGGCTGGCCGTGAACCGGCACCGATTCCCGGGCGTGGAAGTGGTGCCCTACCTCACGCGGCGCTACCTGCACGGGCCGCTGTTCTCGCACATCATCGGCTACGTCGGCCGGGTGGACGCGGCCGACCTGGAGGCCATGGGCGACAGCCGCAACGCCGCGCTCACGCATATCGGCAAGGCCGGCATCGAGCGCTTCCACGAAGCACGCCTGCGCGGCGAGATCGGCTACGAGGAAATCGAAACCAACGTCGAGGGTCGCGCCCTGGGCGTGCTGCGCCGGCACGACGCCAAGCCCGGCGCCGACCTGTACCTGACCGTGGACGCGCGGCTGCAGCAGGCCATGGTGGACGCGTTCGAGGGCAAGGACGGCGCCGCCGTGGCGATCGATCCGGCCACCGGTGAAATCCTGGGCATGGTCAGCCTGCCCGGCTACGACCCGAACCTGTTCATCAACGGCATCAGCCACAAGGACTGGCAGGCGCTGCAGGGTCCGTCGCGGCCGCTGTTCAACCGCAACGTGCTGGGCGGCTTCCCGCCGGGCTCCACCATCAAGCCGTTCATGGCGCTGGCGGGGCTGGAGTACGGCCTGCGCAAGCCCGAGGACCGCACCCTGTCCACCGGCGAATTCTTCCTGCCCGGCCAGGCCCGCGGCTACCGCGACTGGCGGGCGGGCGGGCACGGATCGGTGGACCTGCGCGAATCGCTGGCCCAGTCGGTGAACACCTACTACTTCAAGCTTGCGCTCGAACTGGGCGTGGACCGCATCGACACCTTCTTCCAGCGGCTGGGCTTCGGCGAACCCACCGGCATTGACCTGAGCGGCGAGATCGCCGGCGTGCGCCCCTCGCGCAGCTGGAAGCGCCGCCAGCTCAACACCGACTGGTACCCCGGCGACACCGTCAATTCCGGCATCGGCCAGGGCTTCTGGGTCACCTCGCCGCTGCAGCTGGCGCAGGGCACCGCCATGATCGCCAACGGCGGCGTGCGCCACCGGCCGCACCTGGTGCGCGAATTCCAGGCCGGCTTCGACCAGCCGCGCCGGCCCGAGCCGCAGCCGCCCGGCGTGCGGGTGGTGGCCGACGACGCCAACCTGGCCGCCGTGCGCGACGGCATGGAGGCGGTGATGCACAGCCCCACCGGCTCCGGTCGCGTGGCCGCCAGCGGCGCGCCCTACCGCATGGCCGGCAAGTCGGGCACCGCCCAGCGCACCAGCCGTCGCGGCCTGGCCAGCACCAATCCCGCCAACCTGCCGTACCACCTGCGCCACCAGGCCTGGTTCATCGCCTACGCGCCGGCGGAAAAGCCCACCATCGCCATCGCCGTGCTGGTCGAACACGGCGGCTCGGGCTCGGGCGCCGCCGCGCCGGTGGCGCGCAAGATCCTGGACGCGTGGCTGGTGCCGCCGCCCGAGGACACCGCGCGATGATCGTCCTGCTGCAATGGCTGCGCGAAACCCTGGGCCGGCTGCTCGACAAGGTCGACCTGCCGCTGCTGCTGGCCCTGCTGTGCGTGATGCTGATCAGCCTGGTGGTGCTGGCCAGCGCCGGTGGCGACAACACGCGCCTGGTGGTGTCGCAGGCGGCGCGCTTCGCCCTGGGCGTGGGCGCGATGGTGTTGGTGTCGCGCGTCACGCCGGCCAAGCTGCGGCTGTGGACGCCGGTGGCCTACGGCGTGAGCCTGGTGCTGCTGGCCCTGGTGTTCGTGTTCGGATCGGGCCGCAGCGCCAACCTCTGGCTGGACCTGGGTGTGTTCTACCTGCAGCCGGGCGAACTGCTGAAGCTGTCGGTGCCGATGATGCTGGCCTGGTACCTGCACGGCGTGGTGCTGCCGCCGAAGTGGAAAACGCTGGCGGTGGCCGCCGCCATCATCGGCCTGCCGGTGGCCATGATCATCAAGCAGCCCGACCTGGGCACGGGCCTGCTGGTGGCCGCTTCGGGCGCGTTCGCCATCTACCTGGCGGGCATGGCCTGGTGGCGCATCGGCCTGTTCGCGGGCCTGGGCCTGGCGTCGCTGCCGGCGGTGTGGCCCTTCCTGCTGCCGCACCAGCGCGAGCGCGTGCTGACTTTCCTGGACCCCGAGTCCGACCCGCTGGGCACGGGCTGGAACATCATCCAGTCCAAGATCGCGATCGGTTCGGGCGGGTTCAGCGGCAAGGGCTGGGGGCAGGGCAGCCAGGCGCACCTGGACTTCCTGCCCGAGCACACCACCGATTTCATCTTCTCGGTGCTGTCCGAGGAGTGGGGCTGGCTGGGCGTGGTGACGCTGCTGGCGCTGTACCTGTTCATCGTCGGCCGCTGCCTGTGGCTGGCGGCCGGCGCCCGCGACGGCTATTCGCGCATCCTGGCCGGCGCGCTGGCCATGACCTTCTCGGTGTACGTGATCGTCAACGGCGGCATGATCACCGGCCTGCTGCCGGTGGTGGGCGTGCCCATGCCCCTGATCAGCTACGGCGGCACGTCGGCGGTGTCGCTGCTGGTCGGCTTCGGCATGGTGATGTCGGTGCATGCGCACCGAAAGTTCATGGCCTGAGGCGGCGTCCGGAGGCCTTGCTGCAGCTTGCCCGTGGTAAATTGGCGCCACTCCGGACACGACCCGACCCATGCCCCGAATCGCTTGCCGCCTGATCGCTCCGCTGCTGCTGCTCCTGGCCAGCGCCGCCTTCGCCCAGCCCGCCGCCACGCCGCGGGCCGACCCCGCGCAGCGCGCCGCGTTCGTCGCCGACACCGCGCAGAAGTACGGCCTGGAACCGGCGCAGGTGGAAGCCTGGCTCGACCGCTCCAACTACCGGCAAAGCATCGTGGACGCCATGTCGCGCCCGGCCGAATCGGTGAAGACCTGGAAGCAGTACCGCCCCATCTTCATCGTCGATCGCCGCATCACCGAGGGCCGCGCCTTCCTGGCGCGCCACCGCGAACAGCTGGCGAAGGTCGAGGCCGACACCGGCGTCCCGGCCGAGATCATCGTCGCCATCATCGGCGTGGAAACCAGCTACGGCGGCAACACCGGCAGCTACCCGGTGCTTGATGCGCTGTACACGCTGGCGTTCTTCTATCCCGTCAGCGGCAAGCCCGACCAGGTCGAGCGCGAGGCCATGCGCACGAAGTTCTTCCGCGACGAACTGGCCCAGGTGATGCTGCTGGCCAAGGAAGAAAACCTCGACCTGGCCACGCTCAAGGGCAGCTACGCCGGCGCGATGGGCTACGGCCAGTTCATGCCGTCGAGCTACCGCGCCTACGCCCGCGACGGCGACGGCGACGGCCGCCGCGACCTGTTCGGCTCGCTGCCGGACGTGTTTGCGTCGGTGGCCAACTATTTCGTCGCCCACGGCTGGCAGAAGGGCGAACCGGTGGTGGCGCTGGCCACCCAGGCGCCCGGCGCCGAGCCGTTCAAGCCCGACACGCTCGAGGCCAAGTACAGCCTGGCCGAGCTGGGCGAGAAGGGCTACCGCCCGGCCACCGCGCAGGGCCACGACCTCAAGGCCACCCTGGTCACCTTCGACGGCAACGACGGCATCGAGCACTGGCTGGGCTTCCGCAACTTCTACGCCATCACCCGCTACAACCGCTCGCCGATGTACGCCATGGCGGTGTACCAGCTGTCGCGCGAAATCGCCGCGGCCCCGGCCACCGCCGCCGCCCCGTGAGGTCGCTGCCCGGACTGGTGCTGCTGGCGCTGCTTGCGGGCTGCGCCGGCAAGCCGGTGAAACCCGCGGCGCCCGCCGCCGAAGCCGCGCCGCGGCCGGCCGCCGGCGCGGGCGTTGAAGCACCGACCGCGGCCGCCGCCCAAGGCGTGCCGCCGGCCTGCCTGCAGGTGCGCGAACACCGCGACGAGGACTACACCCCGGGCGGCCTGTATGCCCCGGGCGTGCGCGACAGTGCGCCCCAGCATGCGCTCGACATCAGCGGCATCCCCGAGCCGGTGCCGCGCGCCGAACCCACGTCCACCTACGGCAACCGCTCGCCCTACACGGTGCTGGGCAAGCGCTACCAGGTGCTCGAGCGCGCCGACGGCTACGTCGAACGCGGGCTGGCCTCGTGGTACGGCCAGAAATTCCACGGCCGGCAGACGTCCAACCGCGAGATCTACGACATGTGCAGCTTCAGCGCCGCGCACAAGACGCTGCCGCTGCCCAGCTACGTGCGCGTCACCAACCTCGACAACGGCCGCAGCGCCATCGTGCGGGTGAACGACCGCGGCCCGTTCCACCCCGGCCGCATCATTGACCTCAGCTACGCCGCGGCGGTGAAGCTGGGCGTGGACCGCACCGGCACGGCGCGCGTGGAAGTGCAGGCCATCACCGGCGGCGGCGCGCAGCGCGCGGCCGTGTCGCCTTCGGTGGCCTCGCGCGCGCCCACGCCCGCCGACCCGGCCGCCGTGGGCCGCCAGATCGTCCAGGTGGGCGCCTACCGCGACGAAGCCAACGCGCGCCGCATCGCCGCGCAGCTGCGCGCCTCGGGCATCAACGACATCCAGGTCGAGGACGTGCGCCTGCACGACGGCAAGGTCTGGCGCGTCCGCGTGGGCCCGGTGGCGCCGCCCGTGCTGGAAGGCGTGCTGCAGGGCATCCGCGCCCTGGGCCTGCCCAGCCCGCGAGTGTTCAGCGAATAGGGTCTAGCATGACCTTCACTTTTCCCCGGCCGGCCTGCGCCAGCCCATGATTTGGAGCCACCCCCGGATGTCCGTTTCCCGTTTCGCTACCGCCCTGCTGGCCGGCCTGATGGCCACGGCCGCGCTCGCCCAGGTGCCCGCGCCCCAGCCCGCGCCCGTCCCGGCGGCCCCGGCCGCACCCGCCGCGCCC
>DAORUD010000042.1:5936-20081 GCA_035433005.1 Arenimonas sp.
GCCCGCGCCCCAGCCCGCGCCCGTCCCGGCGGCCCCGGCCGCACCCGCCGCGCCCATGCCCACCGCCCCGGTGCCCAAGGGCAAGGCCTGGATCCTGATGGACCACGTGAGTGGCCAGGTGCTGGCCGGCGAGAACTACGACACCGCGCTGGACCCGGCGTCCATCACCAAGGTGATGACGTCCTACGTGGTGGCCGCGGAAATGGCCAACGGCAAGATCAAGGCCACCGACAGCGTGCGCATCAGCGAGAACGCCTGGCGTTCGGGCGGCGCCGGCACCGACGGCAGCTACAGCGCGCTGGCCATCAACTCCGAAGTGCCGCTGGACGACGTGCTGCACGGCCTGGTCATCCAGTCGGGCAACGACGCCGCCATCGCCCTGGCCGAGCACGTGGCCGGCAGCGAGGCCGCCTTCGTGGACCTGATGAACGGCTACGCGGCCAAGCTGGGCATGACCCGTTCGCACTTCGTCAACGCCCACGGCCTCACCGCCGAAGGCCACGTGATGAGCGCACGCGACATCGCCATCCTCTCGCGCGCGCTGATCAACCAGTTCCCCGACCACTACGCGCTCTACAAGATCAAGGAATTCACCTACGGCGGCATCCAGCAGTGGAACCGCAACGGCCTGCTGTGGAAGGACGCCAGCGTGGACGGCCTCAAGACCGGCCACACCGAAGCCGCCGGCTACTGCCTGGCCGCGTCGGCCAAGCGCGGCGACCAGCGCCTGATTTCCGTCGTGCTGGGCATCGACACCCAGAGCCGCAGCGAGGGCTTCAAGGCGCGCGAGGAAGGCAACCTGGCCCTGCTCAACTGGGGCTTCCGGTTCTTCGAAACCCACAGCGTCTACGAGGCGGGCAAGCAGGTGGCCGAGCAGAAGCTCTGGCGCGGTGAAGCCGAGAACGTGGCGCTGGGCGTCTCCCAGCCCCTGCTGGTGACCCTGCCGCGCGGCCGCTACGCCGACCTCAAGCCCAGCATGGACGTGCCCAGGCAGCTGGTGGCGCCGATCAGCAAGGGCCAGAAGATCGGCACCGTGCGCCTGTCGCTGGACGGCAAGGTGGTGGCCGAGCGGCCGCTGGTGGCGCTGGCGGATGTCGCCGAGGGCGGCTTCTTCAAGCGCATGAACGACGACTTCTGGCTCTGGTGGGAATCCGAGTAAGGCCGCTGCGGCCGGGGTTGGGGACGCGCCATGGCGGCCCCATAATGGAAGCCATGAGCATCCAGTCCGACAACCCCGAACACGGCTTCCAGTTCCCCGGCATCTTCGAGATCAGCGCCATGGGCGCGGCCGACGCCGACCTGCACCTGGTGGTGCCGATGGTGCTCGAGGCGCTGGGCCTGACGGTGTACGCGGACCGCATGCGCGTGAAGCCGTCGTCGAAGGGCAACTACGTCTCGGTGGTGCTGGTGTTCGAGGCCCATTCGCGCGAAGACTACGACGCGGCGCACGGCGCGCTGCGCGAGCACCCGGCGGTGAAGTGGACGCTGTAGCGCCATCCTGCACGGCCGCGGCCGCGGCTCGGGCGCTTCGCGCCTGGACCGTGCGCGAACTGGGCCGCCAGCCCTACGAACCGGTGTGGCGCGCCATGCAGCGCCTCACCGACGCCCGCGGCCCCGACACCCCCGACGAACTGTGGCTGGTGGAACACGACCCCGTGTTCACCCTGGGCCAGGCCGGCAAGCCCGAACACGTGCTGGCGCCGGGCGACATCCCGGTGTTGCAGGTGGACCGCGGTGGCCAGGTCACCTACCACGGCCCCGGCCAGATCGTGGCCTACCCGCTGGTGGACCTGCGCCGTCTGGGCCTGGGCGTGCGCGAGCTGGTGTGCCGCATCGAACAGGCCGTCATTGACGTGCTGGCCGACCTGGGCATCGCCGCCGCGCGCCGCGACGGCGCGCCGGGCATCTACGTGGACGGCGCCAAGGTGATGGCCCTGGGCCTGCGCGTGCGTCGCGGCTGCAGTTTCCACGGCCTGGCCTTCAACGTGGCGATGGACCTGGAGCCGTTCCAGCGCATCAATCCCTGCGGTTTCCAGGGGCTGGAAGTGACCACGGTGCTAGACTTGGGCGGCCCCGGCGACCCGGCCGTGCTCAAGCCGGCCCTGGTCCAGGCCCTGTCCCGAACCCTGGGCCTGGCCGCGGAATTTTCGCCCGACGCACCCGACCTCGCCCCCTCCGCCTGAGCCACCCGCCGCCATGTCCGACAACGCCAAGACCATTCCGCTGCAGGTGCTGGGTTCGCCGCTGGTGGAAGGCGCCAAGCAGCTGGGCGGCGACAAGATCGGCAAGAGTCCGGTGAAGTTCGACGAGTCGGCGCCCGTGCTGCGCAAGCCCAGCTGGATCCGCGTGCGCATTCCCGCCGGCAACGCGGTGGCCAAGCTCAAGTCCAAGCTGCGCGAAAACCGCCTGGTCACCGTGTGCGAAGAGGCCAGCTGCCCCAACATCCACGAGTGCTTCAGCCACGGCACCGCCACCTTCATGATCCTGGGCGAGGTGTGCACGCGCCGCTGCAGCTTCTGCGACGTGGCCCACGGCCGGCCCAAGCCGCCCGACGCCAGCGAGCCGGCCAACCTGGCCCGCACCGTGGCCGACATGGGCCTGCGCTACGTGGTCATCACCTCGGTGGACCGCGACGACCTGCGCGACGGCGGCGCCCAGCACTTCGTGGACTGCATCCGCGAGGCGCGCGCGCTGTCGCCCGAACTCAAGATCGAAATCCTCACGCCCGACTTCCGCGGCAAGGGCCGCATGGACCGCGCGCTGGAGATCCTGGCCACGAATCCGCCGGACGTGTTCAACCACAACCTGGAAACGGTGCGCGAGCTGTACGCCAACGTGCGCCCGGGCGCCGACTACGACTGGTCGCTGCAGCTGCTGCAGCGCTTCAAGGCCCAGCACCCGGGCGTGCCCACCAAGTCCGGCATCATGCTGGGCCTGGGCGAGGAGTTCGAACAGGTGCTCGGCGCGCTGCGCGACCTGCGCGCGCACGACGTGGACATGGTGACCATCGGCCAGTACCTGCAGCCCACGCCGCACCACCACCCGGTCATCCGCTACTGGACGCCGGACGAGTTCAAGGCGCTGGAAGTGGCGGGGCTGGAGATGGGCTTCACCCACGTGGCCTCGGGCCCGATGGTGCGTTCGTCCTACCATGCCGACCGCATGGCGGCCGACGCCGGCTACGTGGCCCTGCCGGCCTGAGCCCGCGCGGCCTGGCCCGGGCCTGAACCAATGCCCCGCGCCGCGGTCCCACATCACTAAAGGCACACGTCCGGCGGCTATGCTGGGCGCATGCTGTACCTCTGGACCACCGGATGCCCGCCATGCTCAAGCACAAGCTGATTGCCCTCTCCGTCGCCCTGCCGCTGGCCGTGGCCATGGCGGCCACGCCCACGCCGGCCGCCAAGGGCAGCTACCAGCCCAGCGTCGAACAGGCCGCCGCCGCGCGCCTGGTGTACGGCATCCTGTCCGACAGCCGCTACGTCTACCGCGCCAAGCCGCTGGACGATGCGCTGTCGCTGGAAATCCACCGCCGCTACCTCGAATCGCTCGACGCCCAGAAGCTGTTCTTCACCCAGGCCGACATCACCCGCTTCGACGCCTTCCGCAAGGGCCACGACGACGCCATCAAGAACCAGCAGCTGGGCGCCGCGTACGACATCTTCAGCACCTACGTGCAGCGCGTGGACGAGCGCGTGGCCTACGCCAACCGCCTGCTGGCCAAGCCCTTCGACTTCAGCACCAACGACACCTGGCTGTACGACCGCGAAGACGCCGCCTGGGCCGCCAGCACCGCCGAACTCGACCGCGCCTGGCTCAGCTACGTCAAGAACGACGCGCTGCGCCTGAAGCTGGCCGGCCGCAGCCAGGAAGAAATCCGCAAGACCCTCGGCAAGCGCTACGCCGGCATCGCCGAGCGCGTGCACGAGCTGCGCGGCGACGACGTGTTCGAGACGTTCATGAACGCCTACGCCACGTCCATCGATCCGCACACCAGCTACATGTCGCCGCGCAGCGCCGAGAACTTCAACATGCAGATGCGCCTGTCGCTGGAGGGCATCGGTGCGGTGCTGCAGCGCCAGGAAGAATTCGTGGTCATCCGCACCATCGTGCCGGGTGGCCCGGCCGGCACCGGCGGCAAGCTCAAGGTGGGCGACCGCGTGGTGGCCGTGGGCCAGGGCGCCAGCGGCCCGATGACCGACGTGGTGGGCTGGCGCATCGACGACGTGGTCGAACTGATCCGCGGCAAGAAGGGCACCCAGGTGCGCCTGGACGTGCTGCCCGCCGAAGTCGGCACCGACGCCAAGCCCACCACCATCGCCATCGTGCGCGACAAGGTGAAGCTGGAGCAGCAGGCCGCGCAGAAGCGCGTGATTGACGTGGACGGCCGCCGCATCGGCGTGGTCGAGCTGCCCACCTTCTACCTGGACTTCGAAGCCCGCCGCCGCGGCGACAAGGACGCGCGCTCGGCCACCGCCGACGTCGCCCGCCTGCTGCGCGAGCTGCGCGCGGAAAAGGTGGACGGCGTGGTGGTGGACCTGCGCGACAACGGCGGCGGCTCGCTGCTCGAAGCCGTCGAGCTCACCGGCCTGTTCATCGACACCGGCCCGGTGGTGCAGGTGCGCGAAACCGGCGGCCGCGTCAGCGTGGAGTCCGACGACGTGGGCGGCGTGGCCTGGGACGGCCCGCTGGCCGTGCTGGTGAACCGCAGCTCGGCCTCGGCCTCGGAAATCTTCGCCGCCGCCATCCAGGACTACGGCCGCGGCCTGATCATCGGCGAGCCCACCTTCGGCAAGGGCACCGTGCAGAGCCTCATCGACCTCGACCGCTTCCCGCGCAAGGACGACGTCAAGTTCGGCCAGGTGAAGCTGACCGTGGCGCAGTTCTTCCGCGTGGACGGCGGCACCACCCAGCACGCCGGCGTGGTGCCCGACCTGCAGTTCCCGGTCACGCTGGACGCCAGCGAATACGGCGAGAGCAGCTTCGACAACGCGCTGCCGGCCACCCGCATCGCCCAGGCCGCGCACACCAACGTGGGCAACTTCACCACCCTGGGCCCGCAGCTCAAGGCCCGCCACAAGGCGCGGGTGGCCAAGGACCCGGAGTTCGGCTGGTGGGCGCAGGACGTGGCCACCTTCCGCGCCGACCGCGAGAAGAAAACCCTGTCGCTGAACGAGACCGTGCGCCGCGCCGAGCGCGACCGCCTGGAGGCCCAGCGCAAGCAGCGCGATGCCGAGCGCAAGGCCGCCGGCCTGGCCGGCGACGCCCTGGCCCAGGCCGACGACGGCCTGAGCGCCAGCGAGCGCAGCGTGGCCGACCAGGCCGCCGACGAGGAGGCCGCCAAGAACCGCCCCGACCCGCTGCTGCGCGAATCGGCGGCCATCCTGGCCGACGCGCTGGCGCTGCTGTCGGGCGACCGCGCGCTCACCGCGCAGGTGCTGCCGGTGACGCGCCAGCCCACCATCTGGGCCGAGTGAGCCGCGCAAGATCCGGATAGCCGGCGCCCCGCGCGCCGGCTAGCCTGAGCGCATGGAAAACCGCGCCTCGCCCCGCATCGATCCCCGCCTCGACCAGGCCCGCCGCCTGCTCGACCAGGGCGACCTCGGCCTCGACGCCCTGGGCGCCGCCGTCGGGCTGAGCCCCACCCACCTGCAGCGCCGCTTCCGCGACCAGTTCGGGCTCACGCCGGCCGAGTACCGCGCGCAGCGGCGGCTTGCGGCGCTCAAGCGCGGCCTGCGCGGCGGGCAGAGCGTCACGCACGCGCTGTACGAGGCAGGCTACGGTTCGCCCAGCCGCGTGTACGAAGACGGCGCCGCGCGCCTGGGCATGCCGCCGCTGGCCTACGGCCGCGGCGGCGAAGGCCTGGACATCCGCTGGTCGCTGGTGGACACGGTGCTGGGCCAGGCGCTGGTGGCGGCCACCGAGCGCGGCGTCTGCGCGGTGGCGCTGGGCGACGATGCCCGGGCGCTCGAAGACGAGCTGCGCCAGGAGTTCCCGCGCGCCACCCTGCAGCGCGTGGACAGCGGCCGCGATGCGTTCCTGGCGCCGCGCCTGCGTGCGGTGGCCGACGCGCTGGCGCACAAGTCCGGCACCGTGCCCGTGGAGCTGGTGGGCACTGCCTTCCAGCTGCGCGTTTGGCAGGCGCTGATGCGCATCCCGGCCGGTGAAACGCGCAGCTATGCCGAACTGGCCGCCAGCCTCGATGCGCCCAAGGCCGCGCGCGCCGTGGCCCGCGCCTGCGCCAGCAACCGCGTGGCGGTGCTCGTTCCCTGCCACCGCGTGATCCGCGGCGACGGCACGCCCGGCGGCTACCGCTGGGGGCTGCCGCGCAAGCAGGCGCTGCTGGCCTCCGAATCATCCTCGTCCCACGCCCACGCCAAGAGCCCCGCATGAGTCATGGAAAATCCGCGGCGCCGTCCGCACTCGCGGTGGCGCTGGCGCTGGGCTCGGTCTACCTGGTGTGGGGCTCGACCTACCTGGCCATCCGCTACGGTCTGGAGGGCTACCCGCCCTTCCTGATGGGCAGCCTGCGCTTCCTGGCGGCCAGCGCGGTGTTCTACGCCTTCCTGCGCTGGCGCGGCCACGCCGCGCCCACGCGCGCGCAGTGGAAGAACGCGGCGGTGATGGGCCTGTTCATGCTGGTGATGGGCAACGGCCTGGTGAACTTCGCCGAGCAGACCGTGTCGTCGGGGCTGGCCGCGATTGCCGTCGCGTCCATGCCGCTGTGGGCGGCGCTGTTCGGCGTGATGAAGCGCCAGCACCCCAGCCGCGGTGAGTGGCTGGGCCTGGCGATCGGCTTCGTGGGCGTGGTGTGGCTCAACGTGGGCAGCGAGATGCGCGCCAGCCCGGGCGGCATGCTGGCGCTGCTGGCGGCGCCGATCGCCTGGGCCTGGGGTTCGGTGTGGAGCCGCGGCCGCGACCTGCCCGCGCCCTTCATGAGCACCGCCGCGCAGATGCTGTGCGGCGGCGTGGCCATGGGCGTGCTGGGCCTGGCGCTGGGCGAACGCATCACGCAGTGGCCGCCGCTGGAAGCGACGCTGGCGGTCGGTTATCTCGCGGCGTTCGGCTCCATCGTCGCCTTCAGCGCCTACGTGTGGCTGCTGCAGAACGTGCGGCCGGCGCTGGCCACCAGCTATGCCTACGTGAACCCGCCCATCGCGGTGCTGCTGGGCGCGCTGCTGCTGGACGAGCACTTCGGCATCAGCGCCATCGGTGCGATGGCGGTGATCCTGGCCGGCGTGCTCACCATCACCCGCGCCAAGGCGCGGGTGGCCTAGCCATCAGGCCTTGGCGAGCGCCAGCGGCAGCGTCCGCAGGCGCTGGCCGGTGAGCGCGAACACGGCGTTGGCCACCGCGGGTGCGATGGGCGGCAGGCCGGGTTCGCCGACGCCGCCGGGTTTCTCGCTGCTGGCCACCACGTGCGTGTCCACCGCCGGCATCTCCGGCAGGCGCAGCGCCGGGTAGTCGTGGTAGTTGGACTGCTGCACGCGCCCGTCCTTGAAGGTGATCCTGCCGTGCAGCGCCGCGCTCAGGCCGAAGGCGATGCCCGACTCCATCTGCGCGGCGATCATCAGCGGGTTCACCGCCACGCCGCAGTCAATGGCGCAGGTGACCTTGTGCACGCGCACGGCGCCGTCTTCCACCGACACTTCCGCCACCTGCGCCACGTAGCTGCCGAAGGATTCGTGCACGGCGATGCCGCGGCGGCGGCCCTCGGGCAGGGGCGTGCCCCAGCCGGCCTTTTCGGCCGCCAGGTTGAGCACGCCCAGGTGGCGCGGGTGGTCCTTGAGCAGGGTGCGGCGGTAGTCCAGCGGGTCCTTGCCGGCGGCGTGCGCCAGTTCGTCCACCAGGCTTTCCATCACGAAGGCGTTCTGGCTGTGGCCCACCGAACGCCACCACAGCACCGGCACGCCCGGCGTGGGCGAGTGCAGGTCCACGCGGTGGTCGGCCAGGCCGGTGATGTAGGGCGAATCGGCCACGCCTTCCACCGACGAATTGTCCACGCCGTCCTTGATCGTGCCCGCGAAGGGCGTGCCGGCCATGATCGACTGGCCCACCAGCACGTGGTCCCAGGCCACCGGCAGGCCGTCGTCGCCCAGGGCGATGCGCGCGCGTTCGAAATACATCGGGCGGTAGTAGCCGCCCTGGGTGTCGTCTTCGCGGGTCCAGACGGTTTTCACCGGCAGGCCGGCGGCCTTGGCCACGTGCACCGCTTCGGACACCACGTCGGCGCCCGGCGTGGCGCGGCGGCCGAAGCCGCCGCCCAGGAAGGGCGTGTGCACCTGCACCTGTTCGGGCTTGAGGCCGGTGATGGCCGCGGCCGCGCCCTGTTCGATGGTCTGGAACTGCGTGCCCACCCACAGCTCGCACTGGTCGGCCCCGATGCGCACGGTGCAGTTGAGCGGCTCCATCGGCGCGTGCGCGAGGTAGGGCAGGTGGTACTCGGCTTCGATGGTTTTCGTGGCGGTGGCCAGTTTCGCGCGGGCGTCGCCCTTGCGCGCGGCGCTGGCGCCGTCGGCCTTGGCCAGTTCGCGGTACGAGGCCAGCAGCGCGGCCGAATCCAGGCCGGCGTTCGGGCCCAGGTCCCAGTCCACCGACAGCGCGTCGCGGCCTTTCTTCGCGGCCCAGAAATGATCGGCCACCACGGCCACGCCCGAAGGCACCTGCACCACCTTGCGCACGCCGGGCACGGCCAGCGCCGGCGCCGCATCGAATGACTTCACCTTGGCGCCGAACACCGGCGCGCGCGCCACCACGGCGGTCTTGAGGCCTTCGAACTGCACGTCCATGCCGAACTTCGCGCTGCCGTTGATTTTCTCGGGCGTGTCCAGCCGGCGCGTGGGCTTGCCGATCACCTTCCAGTCGGCCGGCGCCTTGAGCGCGACGTTGGCGGGCACGGGCAGCTTGCCGGCGTCGTCGGCCAGTTCACCGTACGTGGCGCGCTGGCTGCCGGCGATCACCGCGCCGTTCTCGGTGCGGCAGGCCGAAGCCTCCACGCCGAAGCGCGCGGCCGCGGCCTGCACCAGCATGGCGCGCGCGGTGGCGCCGACCTGGCGGTAGCGGTCGAACTCCGACCACGTGGTGGTGGAACCGCCGGTGCCCTGCATGCCGAACACGGTGCTGGCGTACACCGGCGCGGCCGGCGCGTGTTCGACCCGGAACTTCGACCAGTCGGCGTCGAGTTCTTCGGCGATCAGCATCGGCAGCGTGGTCCAGATGCCCTGGCCCATTTCCGAATGCGCCAGCAGCACGCTGACGCTGTCGTCGGCGCCGATGCGCAGGAAGGCGTTGGGCGTTAGCGTGGCCGCAGCGGCCGGCGCCTCCTGGGCGAAGGCCAGGCGCTTGCCGCCCGGCACCACGAAGGCAACCACCAGGCCGCCGCCGACGAGGGCGCTGGCCTTGAGGAACTGACGGCGGGAAGGATTGTTTTCAGCGTTCACGGTCGGTCTCCGTCGAACTGGGTGGGTGCCCGCAGGGGCACGCGCGAATCAGGGATGCCGCGGATGGTCAGGCCTTGCCGATTTCGGCGGCGCGGTGGATCGCGGCGCGGATGCGCGGGTAGGTGCCGCAGCGGCAGAGGTTGCCGGCCATGGCGGCGTCTATCTGCGCGTCATCGGGATTGTTCACCACCTGCAGCAGGGCCGCGGCGGCCATGATCTGGCCCGACTGGCAGTAGCCGCACTGCACCACGTCCAGTTCGGCCCAGGCTTTCTGCACCGGGTGGCTGGCGTCGGCCGACAGGCCTTCGATGGTGGTGATCTTGCGGCCCGATACCGCCGAAGCGGGCGTGATGCAGGCCTTCATCGGCACGCCGTCCACGTGCACGGTGCAGGCGCCGCACTGGGCGATGCCGCAGCCGTACTTGGTGCCGGTCAGGCCGATCAGGTCGCGCAGGACCCAGAGCAGCGGCATGTCGTTGCTGGCGTCGACGTCGTGGTCAATGCCGTTCACTGAAAGCTTCATTCGGATCCCTCGCGGCAGCTGGGCGGTCCCGGCAGCCTACTCCTGCCCGTTGACGGGTCCAAGCCGCGATGCCCGCGCGTAAAGGTCGGCCGGCACGTCGATGTCGCGCGCCAGCGGGGCGCACGGCAGGGCGTGCACGTCGGCCGCGCGCTGGCGCAGCAGGTCGCGGGCGCCGCGGTCGCCGTCCAGCGCGGCCAGGTCGGCGAACCAGGGGCGCGGCAGCAGGGCCGGCACGCCCAGCACGCCGGCGTAGGCGCTGGCGGCGGCGCGCGCGGGATCGGTGCGCCAGGCCTCGACCAGCGCGTGAAGGTGCGCGGCCTCCAGGTCGGGCTGGTCGCACAGCAGCACCAGTGCGCCCGCGCAGCCGGGCGACAGCGCCGCCAGGCCCGCGCGCAGGGACGCACCCATGCCGCGCTCCCAGTCGGCGCACCGCACCGGCCGCAGGGCCAGCGTGGCCACGCCGGCCAGCACCGCGTCGGCGTGCGCGCCCAGCACCAGCACGGCGTCGCCGGGCGACGTGGCCAGGGCCAGCCGCGCGGCCCGGTGCACCAGGGTTTCTCCGCCCAACGCCAGCAGCTGCTTGGCCTGGCCCAGCCGCTTCGAGCCGCCCGCGGCCAGCAGCACCACGCCGTGGCGGGGCGGGGCGGTCATCGGCGCGCGTTGAAATGCCGCTGCAGCTCGGCGGTGATGGCCAGGGCGATCGCCTCGGGGCCTTCGCCGCCCAGCGGCAGGCCCACCGGCGCATGCAGGCGCGGGCGCAGGGCGCTGCGGGCCTGGGGCGAAAGCTGCGCCAGCAGTTCATCGCGCCGGCCCGGTGGACCCAGCAGCCCGACGTAGGGCACGGCCATGCCCGCCAGCGCGGCCAGCGCTTCGAGGTCGGTGCTGGCCAGGTGCGTCATCACCAGCGCTGCGTCGGGTGCGCGCGCCAGCGCCGGCAGGAAGGCGGCGGGGCGCGCTTCGTGGCGCTGGTCGGCGTCGCGCAGGCGCTGCGCATCGAGCAGGGCGGGGCGATGGTCGGCCACCTCCGCCACCCAGCCCAGCGCGCGCGCCAGCTGCAGCAGCGGCGGCGCCTCGGGCCCGGCCCCCAGCAGCAGCAGCCGCGGCGGCGCGGCGATGCGCAGCCGCGCGAAGCGGGTGCCGTCCGCCTCGTGCAGGCCGTCGGGCGCGGCGCGAAGGCTCGCGGACAGGGCGTCGTCGTGGCCGACCGCGTCGTCGTCCGCGCGCCACGCCAGCCCGCGCCCGGCATCGGCCGCGTCCACCACCAGGGCCAGCTCCAGCGCCACGCCGTCGTCGTGCGCGCGGCACAGCGCGTCGAACATCGGCCGCGGCGCGTCGCCCGCCACCGGCCAGGCCAGCACGCGCATGCGGCCGCGGCAGCCCGAACCGGAGCCGAACACCAGGTCGTCTTCGCCGCGGGTGTCGAACGTGGCCACGCCGACCTGCCCGCTGGCCAGCACGTCGCGCGCCAGCGCATCCAGCGCCGGCTCGAGGCAGCCGCCGGAAATCGATCCCACGCGCTCGCCGTCCTGCGCCACCAGGGCCAGCGCGCCGGGCTTGCGATAGGTGGACCCTTCGGTGTCGGTGACCAGGGCCAGGGCGAAGGCCACGCCCTGCGCGCGCAGCGCCCTGGCGCGCGCCAGTACGGCGCGGTTGCCGCCCAGGCCCGTGCGGCCGTCGGGCGCGGTCATGCGCGGCTCCGGCGCAGGGGCAGCGAAGGGTTCATGCGGTGGCGCCGTCCGCGAGCGCGGATTCCAGCGCTTCCCACGGCAGCAGCACGCAGCGGTGGCGCGAGGGCGTGGCGGACACGCCGGTGAGCGCCGCCAGCGGACCCAGGCCGCGGCCGTCGCCGCCCTGCACGCCGGCGCGCAGCGACCGGGCCATTGCGGCAATGGCGGCAGCGTCCAGCCCCTGCACGGCCTGCGACATCAGCGACGCCGACGCGGTGCACAGCAGGCAGCCGCTGGTGCGGTGGGCCAGCGCGGCGATGCGGCCGTCGGCATCGCGCTGCAGGTCCAGGGCCACGCGGTCGCCGCACAGGGCGTTGTGCAGGGTGGCGCGATGGGTGGCGGCGGGCAGTTCGCCCACGGCGCGCGGCGCGCGGCCGTGGTCCAGCACGGCGTCGCGGTACAGCGCGGCGAAAGCGTCGGCGGTGTCCATGGCCATGGATTAGCGCACGCCGGCCGGCACCCGACAAGCCGCGCTCAGGGCTTGTGCGGCGCGTCCTGCGGGGGCGCGGCGCCGTCGCAGGCCGGCACCTGTCCGGCGCAGTGTTCCTGCGCGGCCTGCACCGGCTGCCGGCGCGAACGGCGCCAGCCGTCCACGCCGTAGATCGCCAGCGCCACCCAGATCGCGCCAAAGCCCACGGCCTGCGTGTCGGTGAAGTCCTCGCCCAGCAGCCACACGCCGCTGATCAGCTGCAGCGTGGGCGCGATGTACTGCAGGATGCCCACCAGCGAATACGGGATGCGGCGCGCGCCGTAGGCGAAGCCGATCAGGGGCAGCGCCGTCAGCGCACCGCCGAACACCAGCAGCGCGTCGCTGCGCCAGTCGCCGCTGCCGAACGCGCCCACGCCCTGGGCCTGGGCCACGCCCAGCCAGGCCAGCGCGGGCAGCAGCAGGATCAGGCTTTCGATCGCCAGGCCCGGCACCGCGTCCACGTTCGCGAGTTTGCGGATCAGGCCGTAGATGGCGAAGCTCAAGGCCAGCGCCAGCGAAATCCACGGCGGGTCGCCGTGCAGCAGCGCCAGCCACAGCACGCCCAGCGCCGCGATGGCCACCGCGATCCACTGCGCGCGGTTCAATCGCTCATGCAGCACCAGCACGCCAATCAGCACGTTCACCAGCGGGTTGATGAAGTAGCCCAGGCTGGCCTCGACCACGCGGCCGTTCGTGACCGCCCAGATGTAGACGCCCCAGTTGAAGCTGATCAGCAGGCTGCTGGCCAGCAGCATCCAGCCCACGCGCGGCCGCGACAGCGCGGCGCGCAGCCAGCCCCAGCCTTCGCGCAGCACCAGGAAGCCCACCACGAACAGCGCGCACCAGACGATGCGGTGGGAAATGATCTGCAGCGACGGCACGTGCTTGAGCAGGTACCAGTAAAGCGGGAACACGCCCCACAGCACGTACGAGGCAATCGCGGCGCTCAGGCCCTTGCGGTCGATGGGGGGAGAGGCTGCGGGCACGGCGGGTTCCGGACAGGGGGCGCGGACGAACGGCGCCGGGCCGCGATTATCCGCCCAACGCCGGGCGGCATGCCTGCAACGTTGTGATGCCGGGCAACGGCTCAGCCCAGGCCGTACAGCCAGGCGTGGGCCAACTGCCAGGCGCTGGCCAGCGAGGCCAGCACCACCCAGGCCGCGGCCCAGCGCTCGCGCCGGGTCAGCGGCCGGCCCGGATCGTCGGACAGGATGGCGGCGCCGTCGGCCGGAAGATCCTCGGGCGCCGCGTGCCGGGAGGCGGCGAGGAACTTCTGCGCCGCCGCCAGCGCCAGGCGCGGCTCGCAGTCCAGGCCGTTGAGCGGCAGCCAGACGGGGCCCATCACGGCCGCCCGGTCGCGCGGGGCGCGCGCGAACCGCCGCACGATCCACGGCAGCCGCCGCTCAAGCTCGCGCGGCGAGGTCACGTCCAGGGCCAGCATGTACACCGGCTGCGGCTTGCCCTTGTGTTCGGGCTGAACCACCGACACCGCGCGCACCTGCGACCACGGCACCTGGCCCAGCCAGGCATGTTCCAGCCCGCGCGCATGCATGGCCAGCGCTGGGCGGCCGTCGTTGGGCAGCAGCGTGAGCATGTGCAGCGACCCGGCGCACAGCCCGGCAAACAGCAGCGAGCACAGCATCGCCATGGTGTCGTCGCGCAGGGCCACCGCCAGCGCCAGCAGCAGCGGCACCACCAGCATCAGCAGCGTCGCCAGCGCCTGCTGGCTGTCCTTGGGGCGGGCCTCGAAGCGCAGCGAGGGGGGCGGGCGCCGCTGCCGCCGGGTGCGGTCGGCCTGCAGGCGCTGCGACAGCCGCCAGGCATCCAGGATCGCCCACGCGCCGCCGGCCACCAGCGCCAGCGACACCAGGCTGCCCGGGAACACCAGCGGCGCCCGGGCCAGCTGGGTCGCGCCCAGCACCACCATGGCCACGCACAGCGCCGACGCCATCAGCAGGCCGAAGCGGGCGAACAGCAGGGCCATGG
>DAORUD010000043.1:0-20004 GCA_035433005.1 Arenimonas sp.
GCGGCACCGCGGCGGCGGAGTCGGGGTTGTTCACCGTGATGCGCACCAGCGCGGAGCCGGCGCGCCAGAGTTCGGCCACCTGCCGGACGGTGGCGGCGATGTCGGCGGTGTCGGTGTTGGTCATGGACTGCACCACCACCGGCGCACCGCCACCAATCACCACCTTGTCCACCGCCACCGCGCGGGTGGCGCGCCGGGGACTTGCCGTGGCGTCGCTCATGCGGCGGCCTCCGTGGAATCGCCCTGGCGCTCGCCGATCAGCACGTAGTCGCCCGCGTTGAGCAACACCTCCACCTCAGGCAGCAGGTCCGGACCGCGCGCGGACATTTCCGGGAACTGGCTGGCCGTGTCGTGGATCACCTCCACCCGGCTGCCCGATCCGATGCTGGCGTTGGAGACGAAGCAGCGGCCGCGGGTGCCGTCAATCGGGAAAATCTCGACGGCGCGGCTGACCTGGCGGCTGCCGCCGTCGGCGCTCACCACGCGCAGGGCGACCGCGCTGGCGCGGCGCGAAAGCAGCTCCACGCCCGCCGACAGGCTGCCGTCGTCCTCGTAGCGCAGCCAGCGCATCACGCCGACCATCCACTCCTGCTCGTCACCCTCGTCGCCGAAGTTCAGGCCCACCAGCTCGCCGACGCGGGCGCGCGCCTGTTCGGCGCTTTCCCAGGCCATGCGGTAGCCGCCCAGGCTCTGGTCGAGCACCTTGCCGGTGAAGCGCGGCACGCGGGTCATGCCGGCGGCGCCCTGGGTCCAGGCCGCGCCGGCGATCACGTGCACGGTGCCCTGCGCGGACTGCCTCATGAACGTGTCGAAATCGCGCTGCCCGGCCAGGAAGTAGTGCAGGCCGCTCAGGCCCAGCACGGTATCGAGCCGGTGCCCCGCCGGCAGGCGCACCAGGCCGCGCGCCGCGATCTGCCCGAAGGCACGGCGCAGGCGGATCAGCAGGTCGTTGCCCACCCGCACGCCGGCACCCGGGCCGGGGCTGAGCTCGGCCTGGCCGTCGCGCACCCGGCCCAGCGCCCGTTCGACGTCGTCGGCGAAGGCGCGCAGGTCCAGCCACAGCGAGTGCGATTCCTCGCCGGCGCCCGGGCCAGGACCGCGGTCGGCGTCCTCGGGCACCACCGGGGCCAGGCTGTCCGGCGCTTGTTCGCTCAGGCCGCAGCGCGCCGAATAGCCGCGCGTGATCGGCCACAGCGCGTCCTGCTCGGACTGGCCGAAGGCATAGGGATTGACCGCCGCCAGCAGCAGGGTCTGCACATAGATCGTGTTGACGTCCTGGGCGGCGCCGGCGGAGGCGTCCTCCACCCGTTTGCGGTCGAGCTTGAGCTGGGCCGCGAACCGGTGCACGCGGTGCAGGCCCTGCCACGCACCGGGCCCGGTGGGGCGATAGACGCGCCACGCCAGCGCCAGTGCGCGCGAGTAGTGCCACGCGGCGCGTTCCAGCGCCTGCAGCACGCTGTTGGCCTTCAGGAACGGAATGGCGCCGGCCGGCGCGCAGATGTCGTGCGCGGCCCGGCGGTAGCCGTGGCCCAGCATGAGGTGGAAGGTCTCGGCGAGTGCGGCGGCACGCGCCTTGTCGGCGGGCAGCGGCAGGGGGTTGCTGGAGAACTGGCGCTCGAGCAGGTTCACCGACTCAACCACGGCGGAGCGGATTTCTTCCAGTGCCGACAAGCGCTGGGTGCCCGACAGCCGCTGGCCGACCAGGCTTTCCAGCGCGCGGGACAGCTCCTGTTCGCTGGCCTGCGCATTGGCGCGCGGAAGCGCTGCGACCCAGGCCTTCACCTTGCGTGCGTCGGCGACGAATACGCCGCCGCCGTCGGTCCGGTTCGGCAGGTCTTCGCCCAGCCGCTTGTAGCTTTCGCTCATCGTTCGTCCTCGTGGCCGCCACAGTTTAGACCGGGACGGCGCCGTCCCCCACCCCCATCGGCAAACGCGGCGCGCTATCCTGTCAGGCCGTCCCCGGCACCCGCCATGTCCCAGCTCGCCCGTGAACGCCAGGTGTTGCGCCCGTCCCAGCTCAATGCGCTGGCGCGCGACCTGCTGGAGGGCAGCTTCGCCCAGGTCTGGGTCGAGGGCGAGATCAGCAACTTCTCGCGGCCCGCGTCCGGGCACGCCTACTTCACCCTCAAGGACGAGCGCGCGCAGGTGCGCTGCGCCCTGTTCAAGCCCAAGGCTCAGGCCCTGCGCTTCCTGCCGCGCGACGGGCTGCAGGTGCTGGCCCGCGGCCGGCTGACGCTGTACGAAGCGCGCGGCGACTACCAGCTGGTCCTGGACCACATGGAGGAAGCGGGCGAAGGCGCGCTGCGCCGGGCGTTCGAACAGCTCAAGGCCCGGCTGGCCGCCGAGGGTCTGTTCGACGCGGCCCGCAAGCGGCCGCTGCCCGCGTTCCCGCGGCGGCTGGGCGTGATCACGTCGCCGCGCGGCGCCGCGGTGCGCGACGTGCTGAGCGTGCTGGGCCGCCGCTTCCCCCTGCTGCCGGTGGACGTGCTGCCGGTGCCCGTCCAGGGTGACGGCGCGGCGGCGCAAATACTGGACATGCTGCGCCGCGCCGCCGCCAGCGGCCGCTACGACGTGCTGCTGCTCACCCGCGGCGGCGGCTCGCTGGAAGACCTCTGGGCCTTCAACGACGAGGCGCTGGCGCGCGCGGTGGCCGCCTCGCCGGTGCCCGTGGTGTCGGCCGTCGGCCATGAGATCGACTCCAGCCTCACCGACTTCGCCGCCGACCTGCGCGCGCCCACGCCCTCGGCCGCCGCCGAACTGCTGGTGCCCGAGCGCGGTGAACTGGCGGCCCGCATCCACCAGCGCCACCGGCAGCTGCAGGCGCTGCTGCTGCGCATGAACACCGCCCGCGCCCAGCGCGCCGACCAGGCCTTCCTCAAGCTGCAGGCGCTGCGCCCGCAGCTGCGGCTCGAACGCGGCCGCGGCCGCCTGGCCGCACTGCGCCATCGCCTGGACCAGGCCCTGTCCCAGCCGGTGGCCAGCGGCGCCGAGCGCATGGCCAGGCTGCTGCGACGGCTCGACCAGGCCCACCCGCGCCGCCGCCTGCAGGAGCACCGGCACCGCCTGCAGTGGCTCGGGCAGCGCCTGCACGCAGCGCCGCCGCGCACGCTGGCCAACCAGCGCCTGCAGCTGCAGGGGCTGGCGCGCGCGCTGTCGGGCGTCAGCCCGCTGGCCACGCTCGCTCGCGGCTACGCCATCCTCCAGCGCGAATCCGATGCGGGCGTCGTTCGCGGTCCGGCCGATGCCGCCCCGGGCGAACGGCTGCGCGCGCGGCTGGCGGACGGCACGCTCAGGCTGCGGGTGGACGACAGCGAGGCCTGACGCCGCGCGCTAGCCCACGGCCTGGGCCATCAGCGCCGGCGCCGCGAACGCAATGCCGTGGCTGTCGCCGTTCTTGGCCCGGTACATGGCTTCGTCGGCCTTGCGCAGCAACGTCTCGGCCTCGTCGCCATCCTCGGGGAATCGCGCCACGCCGATGCTGGCGCCCACCACCACCCAATGGCCATCGATCGCCACCGGCCGGCTGATCTCGGCCTGCACGCGGCGGGCCGCGGCCCGCAGCCAGTCCTCGTCGGCGCGGTCGTCAACGGGCAGCAACACCAGGAATTCGTCGCCGCCCATGCGGGCCACCAGGTCGCCGGGCCGCACGGCGCCGGTCAGGCGCTGGCCGATGGTTTCCAGCAGCCTGTCGCCGGCGGCGTGGCCGTAGGTGTCGTTCACCGGCTTGAAGCCGTCCAGGTCGAACGACATCAGCGCGAATCGGCCGCTGCCCCGGCGTCCGCGGGAAATCAAGCGCCCCAGCTGCTGGAGCGCCCAGCGGCGGTTGGGAAGGTTGGTCAGCACGTCAATGCCCGCCAGCAGGCGGATGCGCGAGCGGTCGTGCAGGATGCGCGCGGTGGCCAGCGCCGCGAGCAGGCTCAGCAGGGCGCGGAACATGAAGGCCGGCGACTGCCACCAGGCGTGGCTGGTCCATCCTTCGGCCGGCACGGCGGACATCAGCCAGCTGCCGCCCGGCAGGAACACGGGCATCTTCACCGGCCGGTCCGAGGCCGGGATGCGCGGGCCGCGGATGACGCCGCCGCCAGGCCCGGTGGCGTCCCTGCCGACGATGTCGAACCTCGTCGTTCTTTCCAGCCGCCTCAGGCCGGCCCGCTCCAGCATCAGCTCGTGGTCCAGGGCGATGCTCACCGTGCCCCACAGCCGCGGCACGCCTTCGACGTCCACCCACAGCGGAATGCGCACCGCCAGCGCGTTGCCCCCCTGCACGGGCGTGAAGGGGCCCGCCAGCACCGGCCCGTCTTCGGAGATGGCGCGCAGCACGGCGTCCTTCTGGCCGGGCTGGTCAAACAGGCGCAGGCCGATCACGGCCTCGTTGCCGCGCGCGGGGTAGATGTCGCTGACCACGAAGCCGGGCGCAAGCGACAGGCTGAGGATGTGCGACTGCCCGCGCAAAAGCTCCTCGGCGATGGCCTGGAACTCCTGGCTCGACAGCCCTTCGTGCAGCACCACCTGCACGGCCAGCCCGCGCACCAGGGCTTCGCTGGCATAGATGTCGCGCTCGAAGCGCGCGCGGAAATTCGCCAGTTCGCCCTGCACTTCGCGCTGGCGCTCGCTGAACTCGCGCCGCTGTTCGAGGTGGCCGGCGTTGAAGCTGAAGTACAGGCCCATGGCCAGCACCAGCAGACCCGCCACCAGGTGCCGTCTGGGACGCAGCCACGCGCCCGAACGAAGGGGCCGCGAGCTGGATTGGGCCGGCATTCGAAGGGGGCGCAAGGGCATCGCGGCAATTTACACCTCCGGCCCCGGCCTGGGGCGGCCGGTCGCGGCTTCACCGCCATCGCGAAAGCCCGTAGGCTTCCTGCATGCAGGCCGAGCCCACGGACGAGGAACTGATGCTGGCCTACGCGGCCGGCGACGTCACCGCGTTCCAGACGCTTTATTCCCGCCACCGGGGCCCGCTGTTCCGGCACCTGCAGCGCCAGCTGCGCGACCCCGGCCTGGCCGAGGAGTTCTTCCAGGACACCTGGCAGCGCGTGATCAGCGCCCGCGACCGCTACCGGCCGGAGGCGAAGTTCGCCACCTGGCTGTACCAGATCGCCCACAACCGGGTGACCGACCACTGGCGCGCCCGGCAGCACCGCCCCGCCGCGCCCGACGACGCCGCCGAACTGGCCGAGCGCGTGCCCGACCCCGAGACGCCCGAACGCACGCTGTCGGCCTTTGAAGAACGCCGCCGCCTGCAGCGGGCGCTGGAAGAACTGCCCGACGACCAGCGCGAGGTGGTGCTGCTGCGCCTGGAACAGGAGCTGAGCCTGGAGGAAATCGGCGAGATCACCGGCGCGGGGCGCGAAACCGTCAAATCGCGGCTGCGCTACGCCATGGACAAGCTGCGCGCGAGGCTGCGGCCATGACGGCCCAACCCCGTTTGCAGGGCTGGCGCGTTGAAGGTGGGGCCCAACCCAACCGGAGCCACCCCATGCGCACCCTGATGATCAGCTGCCTCGCCCTCGCCATCGCCGCCGGCTGCACCCGCCAGGCGGAAGTGACCCGCCCGCAGGAACCCTCCGCCGGCGCGAAGGCCGACGGCGGCGCAGTCGCACGCGAGGCCGACGCGGCCGCGGCCCACGCCAGCAAACTCGACGCACTCCGCGCCAACGCCCAGCGCCAGCAGGCCTTGCCGGCCGTGGTCGAAATGCGCATGCCACCGCCGCCCCCCGCACCGCCGGCGCCCGCCTCGGTGGCGTACGCGCCGCTGCCGTCGTCCGCCCTGGTGCAGCCGTCGCCCGAACCCAACACCGAGAACTACGCCGCCTTCGAAGACAACGGCGTGGTGCGCACCAGCGAGCAGCCGGTGTCCACGTTCTCCATCGACGTCGACACCGGCAGCTACAGCAACGTGCGCCGCATGCTGGCCCAGGGCCAGTTGCCGCCCAGGGACGCGGTGCGGGTGGAGGAGATGGTCAACTACTTCGACTACGGCCACCCCGGCCCGGCCAGTCGCAGCCAGCCCTTCCAGGTCACCACGGCGCTGGCGCCGGCGCCCTGGAACGGCAAGCGCCTGCTGCTGCAGGTGGGCATCCAGGGCTACGACGTGGACCGCAGCGAAATACCTGCGTCCAACCTGGTGTTCCTGATCGACACGTCCGGCTCGATGGCCGACGCCGACAAGCTGCCCCTGCTCAAGGATAGTTTCCGCCAGATGGTGCCGCGCCTGCGCGCGCAGGACCGGGTCAGCATCGTCGTGTACGCCGGCAGCGCCGGCCTGGTGCTGCCGCCTACCGCGGGCGACCGCCACGACGACATCCTGGCGGCGCTGGACCGGCTGGAGGCCGGCGGCTCCACCAACGGCGGCGAAGGCATCGACCTGGCCTATGCCATGGCGAAGCAGGCCTACATCGAAGGCGGCGTGAACCGCGTGGTGATGGCCACCGACGGCGATTTCAACGTGGGCGTGTACGACCAGCGCGCGCTGGAAACCAAGGTCGTGCACGGCCGCGAGGCCGGCATTGCGCTCACCACGCTGGGCTTTGGCCAGGGCAACTACAACGAGGCCATGGCCGAGACGCTGGCCGACCTGGGCGACGGCAACCACGCCTACATCGACAACCTGATGGAAGGCCGCAAGGTGCTGGTGGAGGAAATGTCCTCCACCCTGCTGACCATCGCCAGCGACGTGAAGATCCAGGTCGAGTTCAACCCGGCCACCGTGGCCGAATACCGCCTGGTGGGCTACGAAAACCGCCTGCTGGCGCGCGAGGACTTCAACAACGACCAGGTGGACGCGGGCGACATCGGCGCCGGGCACGACGTGACGGCGATCTACGAGATCAGCCTGGTCGGCTCGGGCGGCGAAGCGTCCGACCCGCTGCGCTACGCGGCTACCCGGCCGATGCCCGGCGCGGGCGGTGAACTGGCCCATTTGAAGCTGCGCTACAAGCTCCCCGGCAGCGACCGCAGCGTGCTGATGGAGCAGCCGGTGACGCGCCGCGACATCCGCGCACAGGCCGGTGAAAGCCTGCGCTTCGCCGCCGCCGTGGTGGCCTATGCGGACCTGCTGCGCGGCGGTGAAAACACTGCCGGCTTCACCTGGGACCAGGTGGAAGCGCTGGCGCGCGGCGCCCGCGGCGAGGACACTTGGGGCTACCGCAGCGAGTTCCTGCAGCTGGTGTCGCAGGCGCGTGCGCTCGACACCCCCCGCGACACCGCCGCCAACATCAGCCAACCGTGAAGCCATTGCCGTGACCCAGCCGCAGGACCCGCGCAAACACCCGCTCCAGGACGACGAAGTCGCCCTGGCACGGGTGCTGCGCGCCCTGCCCGCCGGCGAACCGCCCGCCAGCGTGGACGACGCCATCCTGCGCGCGGCCACCGACGCAGTCGCACCGGGGCGGCGCAAGCCGGCCGCAGGGCTGCGCTGGCTGCCCACCTGGGCCATCGGCACGGCCGCGGCGGCCGTGCTGGCGGTGGGCATCGGCGTGCAGCTGCGCCCGCCGCTGCATTCCGAGGCAGCCCCGGCCCCCGCATCGCAAACCGTCAAACCCCAGCCCCAGGCGCGCGAACGGCTGAGCGTGGACCTGGTGGAGCCCGACCAGGCCGCGGCACCGCCGCCCCCGTCCGAACCGCCGACGCTGCGTCCGCCGACCCCAATGCCCCCGCCGCCTCCGCCGCCCGCGCCGCCGGCCCCGGCCGCGCCCGCGATGGAGGCCGAGGCCTTCCCTGCACCGGCGGCCGCCGTGGTCGCCCCGCCGGCGGACGTCGCCGAACGGGTCGAGGCCATGGAAAGTGCGGCCGCGGAGCGCGCCGAAGTACAGCGCGAATCGCGCGTGCGCAGCGAGGCCACCGACCAGGCGCGCCGCGTTCACCAGGAAGCTTATGCAAGGCGTGCGCAGGCGCAGGCCGAGGCCCAGGCCCAGGCCCAGGCGCCGGCTTCGAACTCGGCGCGGAAGGCGTCGGCGGCCAATGCCGCGGGCGCCAGCCAGGCGCTGCCGCAGGCCGGCTTTGTCGCACCGGCACCGGCAGCGCCCCCCGCGACGGCCGCCACCGCTGCACCCCTTGCCGAAGCCGCTGCACCGATGGCCGACGCCACAGCCGATGCGGCCGGCGCCGCGCTGCCGCCGGTGGCCGACGATGCCGGCCTGGCGCCGGACGCTTGGCTGGATCGCATCCGCGAGCGGCGCCGCCAGGGCGACAGCGCCGGCGCGCGCGCCAGCCTGCGGCTGTTCGTGCAGGCACACCCCGACGCGCCGCTTCCCAGCGACCTGGCCCGCCTGCGCTGATGGCGCTGGCCACACTGGCCGGCCCGGCGCAGTTCGCGCTGGAGGCACGCAAGAGCCGCTTCCTCGCGCGCGCCTGCCCGGTGGACACACCGGCCGCGGCGATGGCCTGGCTGCAGCAGGCGTCCGACCCGAACGCCACCCACAACTGCTGGGCCTACCGCATCGGCGCCGAGTACCGCTCCAGCGACGACGGCGAGCCCGGCGGCAGCGCCGGCCGACCCATCCTGGCCGCCATCGAAGGCCAGGGCATGGACCACGTGGCCGTGGTGGTGACGCGCTGGTACGGCGGCACCAACCTGGGCGTCGGTGGCCTGGTGCGCGCCTACGGCGGCGCCGCGGCCGAATGCCTGCGCACGGCGCCGCGCCGCGAACTCGTGGACTGGCGCGAGGCCGTCCTGGACTGCGATTTCGCGCTGTCGGGCGCGGTGCATGGCCTGCTGGAGGCCACCGGTGCGCAGAAGCTGCACGAACACTTCGACGAACACGGCCTGCACTTGCGTTTGCGCCTGCCCGCCTCCAGTTACCCTGCACTGTGCAACCGGCTACGCGACCTGAGCCGGGGCGCCGCACACCTGCACCTCCTCGAGACCCCTTCCGCATGAGCGACGACACCGCCGCCGCCAGACCGCCGGTCAATTCCCTGCGCGGACTGCTGCCCTTCCTGCAGCCGCACCGCCCGCTGCTGGCCGGCTGGCTGGCGGCGCTGGCGCTGTCGTCCGGCGCCACGCTGACCCTGCCGGTGGCGGTGAAGTACATGATTGACGAGGGCTTCAGCGCCGGCGGCTCGGTGGACCAGTGGTTCGCGCTGTTGATGGCGGTGGCCGTGGTGCTGGCGATGGCGACGGCCGCGCGGTTCTACTTCGTGTCGCTGCTGGGCGAACGCGTCATTGCCGACCTGCGGCGCACGCTTTACGGCCATCTGCTGTCGCTCGACCAGGCCTTCTTCGAGCGCACGCGAACGGGCGAGCTGCTGTCGCGCCTGTCGGCCGACACCGAACTGCTGCGCAGCGTGGTGGGGTCGAGCATGTCGGTGGCGCTGCGCAGCGGCATCACCGTGGTGGGCAGCGCGGTGATGCTGGCGGTGACCAGCCCGCGCCTGGCGCTGTATGCGCTGCTGGGCATCCCGCTGGTGGTGCTGCCGATGGTGCTGTCCGGCCGCCGTGTGCGCGGCGTGGCCAAGGACAGCCAGGACCGCGTGGCCGACGCCAACGCCCGCGCGGGCGAAACCCTGGGCGCCATGCACACCGTGCAAAGCTACGCCCGCGAAGATTACGAACGCGAACGCTTCGGCACCGCCGTCACCGTGGCCCTGGGCACGGCGCGCCGGCGCATCCGGCTGCAGGCCATGCTGACGGCCATCGTGGTGGTGCTGGTGTTCGGTTCGATCACTGCAGTGCTGTGGCTGGGCGCGAAGGGTGTGGTGTCGGGCGACCTGAGCGCCGGCACGCTGGGGCAGTTCCTGCTTTACGCCATGCTGGGCGCGGGTTCGGTGGGTGCGCTGACCGAGGTGTGGTCGGAAGTGCAGCGCGCGGCCGGCGGCATGACGCGCATCAACGAACTGCTGCAGGAGCGGTCCGTGCTGGCCACGCCTTCGCTGCCCACGCCGCTGCCGACGCCGCTGCAGGGCCACATCGTGCTGCAGGGCGTGGGCTTCCACTACCCCACCCGGCCCGACACGGCGGCGCTGGAGGACTTCAGCCTGACCGTGCAGCCCGGTGAGACGGTGGCCCTGGTGGGCCCTTCGGGCGCCGGCAAGAGCACCGTGTTCCAGCTGCTACTGCGCTTCCACGACCCGGACGCGGGTCGCATCACGCTGGACGGCGCGGACCTGCGCGCGATCGAGCCCGGGGCGCTTCGCCGGCAGGTGGCGCTGGTGCCGCAGGACCCGGTGATATTCGGCACCACGGCGCGCGAGAACATCCGCTATGGCCGCCTGGAGGCCGACGAAGCGCAGATCGAGGCGGCGGCGCGCAGCGCCGAAGCGCACGAGTTCCTGATGGACCTGCCCCAGGGCTACGACAGCGAACTGGGCGAGCGCGGCGCGCGGCTTTCAGGCGGCCAGCAGCAGCGCCTGGCCATCGCCCGCGCGCTGCTCAAGGACGCGCCGGTGCTGCTGCTGGACGAAGCCACCAGCGCCCTGGATGCACAGAGCGAACGCGCCGTGCAGCAGGCGCTGGAGCGGCTGATGCAGGGCCGCACCACGCTGGTGATCGCGCACCGCCTGGCCACCGTGCTGCAGGCCGACCGCATCGTGGTGATGGACAAGGGCCGCATCGTCGCCCAGGGCACGCACGCCGAACTGCTGGCGCAAGGCGGCCTCTACGCCGAACTCGCCCGCCTCCAGTTCAACCACTGACCCATTTCGTACCAGGTACATTTTCATGCTCGATGAGACGCTGTCTCATCGAGCATGAAAATGTACCTGGTACGAATTCCTGGCTTTCAGCCGGCGATGGCGCGCAGGAAGCCGGGCGCCAGCGCGAGGCGCCCGAACCAGCCGCGCTGCGTGCCGGTCAGCACCCGCAGCATCTGGCCGCGACCGCCGGGCAGCTGCCCGAGCGGCAGGAAGCTGAGGTCGCGCACCGCGGCCACCGCGTCGTGGTCGGACTGGAACAGCGGCGTCAGCCAGCGGCTCCAGAACTGGTACACCGCCACGTGGCGGCGACGTCCCTGCCCGTAGTCGGCCAGGGCCTGCGGCAGATCGCAGTGGGCGCGCAGCGCGTCGCGCAGGGCCAGCGCGTCCATCAGCGCCATGTTGACGCCCTGCCCCAGCTGCGGGCTCATCGCGTGCGCCGCATCACCCAGCAGCGCCACGCGCCCGCGTGACCAGGCGGCGGGAGTGGCGTCGCGGTACACCGCGCGCGCCAGTTGCCCCGCCTCGGTGACGCCCTCGAGCCACGGCGCGCACTCCGGCCACAGCCGGCTGACGCCGGCGCGCCATGCCGGCACGCCCTGCGCGTCCCAGCGCTCGAGTTCGGCCACCGGCAGGCTCCAGAAAAAACTCAGGCGCGGCGTCGGATCGCCCGGCCGCCCACCCACCGGCAGGAACCCCGCCATCTGCCGCGCCTGCCGGTAGCGCTGGCGCAGTTCGCCCGGCCAGGGCCAGGCGCCTTCGGGCAACAGGCACCACAGCGCCCCCCACGGGTAAGGCTGGTCCAGGCGCGGCGTACCCACGGCTGCGCGCAGGCGCGACGCCGCGCCATCGGCCGCCACCACCAGGTCGAACGGGCCGTGCCGGGCATCGGATGCGTCGCGCAGCCACCTTCCCTCGTCCTCTATGGCGACGATCCGGGTGCCCGTATGCACGCCCGCGTGATCGGCCCAGGCATCGCGCAGGATCTCGAACAGGGAAGCGCGCTGCATGCCCAGCCCGAACAGCCGCGCGTCCAGGCGCTCGTAGCGCATGTCCATCACGCGCCGGCCCGATGCGTTTTCGCCGTGCAGGCGATGGATGCGGCGGCCCTGCGCCAGCGCCTTGTCGAGCAGGCCCAATTCCCACAGCACCGCCAGCCCGGTGGGCTGCAGCAGGAAACCCGCGCCCACCGGCCGCAGCGTTTCGGCCTGTTCGAACACTTCGACCGAATGTCCGTCGCGCGACAGCGCCAGCGCTGCTGCCTGGCCACCGGTGCCATAGCCCACGATCGCGATCTTCAAGGAAACGCCGCCCCGCCAGGATGTCGTACCAGGTACATTTTCATTGTCGTTGAGACGCAGTCTCAACGACAATGAAAATGTACCTGGTACGTGGGTTCTCGATCAGCCCAGAAGGGCATCCAGCAGGCCGGGCAAACCGGCACTGGCGGCTTCGACGTTGGCCAGCACTTCAGCCAGCGTGATTTCGGCATCGTCGCCGCAGCCGGCGGCCCAGTTGGCCACCACGGCCAGGCAGGCGTAGTCCAGGCCGAGTTCGCGCGCCAGGCCGGCTTCGGGCATGCCGGTCATGCCCACCAGGTCGCAGCCGTCGCGGCGCATGCGGGCGATCTCGGCACGGGTCTCCAGGCGCGGGCCCTGGGTGGCGCCGTAGCAGCCGCCGTCCACCAGCGCCGTGCCCGAACGTGTCGCCGCTTCGTGCACCGCCTTGCGCAGCGACGGCGTGTAGGGGTCGCCGAAATCCACGTGCAGCACCTCGCCGCCCTCGCCGTCCCAGAAGCTGGACGTGCGGCCCCAGGTGTAATCAATCAACTGGTCGGGCAAGGCCAGCACGCGCGGGCCGAAGCGATCGGTGATGCCGCCCACGGTGTTGATGGCCAGCACGCGCCGTGCGCCCAGCGCCTTGAGCTGCCAGAGATTGGCGCGATAGTTCACCCGGTGCGGCGGCAGCGAATGGCCCTCGCCGTGCCGCGCCAGGAAGGCCACGCGCCGACCGGCCAGGCGGCCCACGCGCACCGGGCCAGAAGGCGCGCCGTAGGGCGTGTCGCCCTGCACCGCCTCGGCGCCCTCCAGCGCCGCGAGCCGGTAAACGCCGGTGCCACCGATGATCGCCAGGTCGATGTCGGCCATCTCAAGCCCCCAGCGCGTAGATGCCGGGCAGGTTACGGCCCTGTTCGTGGTAGTCCATGCCGTAGCCGTAGACGTAGCGGTCGGGCACTTCCAGGGCGACGTAGTCAGCGTGGATGCCGTCCACGCGGCGGTCGTGCTGCTTCACCGTCAGCACGGCGATGCGCACGTCGGCGGCGCCTTCGTCTTCGCACCAGCGCTTGACCGCCTTCAGGGTATGGCCTTCGTCCAGGATGTCGTCGGCCAGCAGCACGCGGCGGCCGCGCAGCGGCGTGGCCGGGCGGTGCAGCCAGGCCAGGCCCGAGCCGGTGGTGGCGCCGCGATAGCGGGTGGCGTGCAGGTAGTCGAACTCCAGGTCGGTGCGCAGCGCCAGCGCCAGCCGCGAGGCGAACAGCATGCCGCCGTGCATGATGGTGAGGTACACCGGCCGCGGGCCGCCGGCATAGTCGGCGTCGATGTCGGCGGCGATGCGCCGCACGTGCTCGTCAATGGCGGCGCTGTCGAACAGCTGCTCGGACTGGGCAAGGGCCGAAGCCAGGTCGTTGGTCATGTCAGGCGACTCCCGTATCGAGCCCGGCCAGGCGGGCGATGGCGCCATCGTGGCGCGGATCGGCCAGCAGCCCGTCCCAGCCGGCCGGACCGCGACCCAGCAGCGCCGAAATCGCGGCGGTGTTGGACACCGGCCGCGCGTCCATCGCCAACAGCGAGTCCTCCACCAGCGCCGGCGCGCACACCAGCACCACGTCGCAGCCGGCGTCCAGGTGCGCGTCTATGCGCGATTTCACCCCGCCGGCGGACTCCGCCGCGGCCATGCCGATGTCGTCGGAGAACACCACGCCGCGGAAGCCCATTTCGCCGCGCAGGATGCCGTTGATCCACAGCGGCGAATAGCCGGCTTTCTCGGGCGCCACCGCCGGGTACTTCACGTGCCCCATCATCACCGCGTCGGCGCCGGCGGCGATGCCCGCCACGAACGGCACCAGGTCGTTGGCGCGCAGTTCGTCCATCGGCCGCGGATCGGTGGCGTCGTCGAAATGCGTGTCCTCGAGCACCGACCCGTGCCCCGGGAAATGCTTGAGCGTGGCGGCCATGCCCGCCTCGTGCATGCCCGCCACGTAGGCGCGGGTGAACGCGGCCACGATGGCCGGGTCGGCGTGGAAGGCGCGGTTGCCGATGGCCAGGTTGCCGCGGCCCAGGTCCACCACCGGCGCGAAGCTCAGGTCCACGCCGGTGGCGCGCACTTCGCTGGCCATCAGCCAGGCGTGTTCGCGCGCCAGCTGCAGCGCGGCTTCGGGGTCGCTCGCGTGCAGGCGGCCGAACCCGTCCAGCGATGGCAGCGCATGGAAGCCCTCGCGGAAGCGCTGCACGCGCCCGCCTTCCTGGTCCACGCACACCAGCTGCGGCCGGGGCGCGGCCTCGCGAATGGCCGCAGTCAGCTCGGCCACCTGCGCCCGGGAGGCGAAGTTGCGGCTGAACAGGATCACGCCCGCCACCGACGAATGCTGCAGCCACTCGCGCTCGCGCGCCGCCAGTTCATGGCCGCTGATTCCGATCACCAACATCAGGCTTGCTCCACCGCGCTCCAGCGCGAATACGGGCGCTCGGCGAGCGCGAGGTTGTAGAAACGCTGTTCTTCGGTCACTTCCCGGCCCAGCCAGCCCGGGCGCGCGAACGCGGTGTCCACTGCCGGCAGCTCGAGCTCTGCCACCACCAGGCCCGCGTTGTCGCCGGAGAATTCGTCCACTTCCCAGGTCAGGCCGTCCTGCGGGATGTAGTGGCGCACCTTGTCGATCAGGCCGCCCACGCACAGCCGCAGCAGCGCCTCGGCGTCGGCCACGGGAACGGGATAGTCGAACTCCTGCCGGCTGCGGCCCAGTTCGCGCGACTTGAGGTTGAGGAAGGCCTGGTCGCCGGCGATGCGCACGCGCACCGAGGCGTTCTGCCGCGCTTCGCGCAGCGCCGCCATGTCGTTGATGTAGCCCTGGGCCATGCGCACCGACTTCACCACGTGCGGGCGCCAGCCCTCGCCCACCACCCGGAACTTGCGCTCGATCTCGATTGCCACCGCTTCCATCCCGTCGTGCCCAAGGCCTGCGATTGTAAGCCCGGGCGCCCGGGCCGCGGGCTACTTCTCGAACAGGGCGATCGATTCCACGTGCGCCGTCTGGGGGAACATGTCCATCGCGCCGGCGGCCTTGAGCGTGTAGCCGCGCTCGCGCACCAGGAAGCCGGCGTCGCGCGCCAGCGACGCCGGGTGGCAGGACACGTAGACGATGCGGCGGATGCCGTCCAGCGGCAGCTGCGCCAGCACCTCGGCCGCGCCCGCGCGCGGCGGGTCCAGCAGCAGCTTGTCGAAGCCCGCCTTCATCCAGGGTTCGCCGGACAGGTCCTTGGCCAGGTCGGCGGCGTGGAACTGCACGTTGGCCAGGCCGTTGCGCGCGGCGTTGTCGCGGGCGCGGGCCACCAGGCCGGCATCGCCCTCCACGCCCACCACCTCACCGGCGCGGCGCGCCAGCGGCAGGGTGAAGTTGCCCAGGCCACAGAACAGGTCCAGCACGCGGTCGCCGGGCCCGGCATCAAGCAGGTCCAGCGCCGAATCGATCATCTGGCCGTTGATGCCGGCGTTGACCTGGATGAAATCCAGCGGCCGGAACGCCAGCGACAGGCCGTGGCCCGGGATGGAGAACGACAGCGGCACCTGCTCGGGCCACAGCGCCTGCACCGTGTCCACGCCGCCGGGCTGAAGGAACACCGCCAGCCCGGAGGTCTTGGCGAAATCCACCAGGCGCCCCAGGTCGTCCGCCGACAGCGGTTCGAGGTGGCGGAACACCAGCGCCACGGCCTCGTCGCCGGCGATGAACTCGATCTGCGGCAGCGTGCGCTTGCCGTCGAGGCTGTCCACCAGCGCGGCGATTTCCGGTATGCGCAGCCCCACTTCGGGCACCACGGTGTGGCAGACGGACAGGTCCGCCACGTAGCGCGGGTCCAGCTCGCGGAAGCCCACCAGCACCCGGCCCTTCTTCTCGACGTACCGCACCGAGAAGCGGCCCTTGCGGCGATAGCCCCAGGCCGCGCCGGCCAGCGGCGGCAGCGTGCGCCCGGCCTGCACATGGCCGATGCGCTGCAGGTTGTCCAGCAGCGTGCGCTGCTTGGCCTCGATCTGCCGCGCCTCGTCCAGGTGCTGCAGCACGCAGCCGGCGCAGGTGCCGAAGTGCGGGCAGCGCGGCGCCACGCGGTCGGGCGAGGCCTGGATGACTTCGAGCGTGCGGGCTTCGTCGTAGTGGCGGTTGCGGCCGGTCTGCTCGACCCGCACGGTTTCGCCCATCAGCGCGCCGGTGACGAACACCGCCTTGCCCTCGCGGCGGCCAACGCCGCGGCCGTCGTGGGCCAGGCCATCAATCTGCAGCTCGAACACCTGGTGGATCCTGGATCGCGAACGCGCCACGGCCGGTACCGGAAATGAAAACGGGGCGGGGATTTTCGCGCATCCCCGCCCCGCATGGCTATCGAAACAGCGCGTGCCGCGGCTTATTTCTGCTTCCAGGCGCCGTCCGCGCCCTGGTACCACCAGCCGGCGCGGGCGCTGGCCACCCACTGCCTGGCGAAGGTTTCGCGGATCTGGCCTTCCCATTCCGGATGGCCGTTGGCCACGGCGATCTCGCGGTACACGGCGTCGCGGTCGCGGTTTTCTTCCGCCACCAGCTGGGTGACCGCCACGCGGTCCTTCAGCCCGACCTGGGTGGCGTCACGCAGCACCACGCGGCCGTCCTTGCCAAAGCCCAGCGCGCCGGAGCTGAAATGCGCCTCCAGGCTGTTCTGGAAGCGCGCCGCCATGCGGTCCTGGATGGCCTGGATGGCCGGCGTGCGCAGGGTGATGTCGGCCGTCTGCGCCTGTGCACTGCTGATGAACAGCCCGCTGAAATCGAACGAACGGCGCACCGGCGCCTGGAACGACTGCGGGTTGCCCGGCTCGGGCGCGGCGGCCGGGGCCTCGTCGCCCAGCACCTTCTCGACGAACTCTTCGGCGGCCTCCTGCGCTTCGGCGGCAGGGAAGTAGACGTTGATGGTGACGCAGGCGCCCAGCGCCAGCACGCCCGCCAACAGCAGCGCCGAGGACAGGTACGACGGTTTCTTCAAGCCCATGGTGAACTCCTTCATTGGACAACCGGAGCCTGCCCCTCGGTAGCCGCCACCAGGCGCGCCACGAGGGTCGGCCAATCAACGCGCCGCCTGAAACCCACCACCTGGATGCGCGGCAGGCCCGAGCCTTCGACGATGGTATAGCCATCGCCGGCTGAACCCACACCGTCCATCGCACACACGTTGTCGCGCAGCCGGCAGGCCAGCCCGATGCGCGCATAGCCGAAGTCGTCGAACAGCCTCAGCGCCTGGGTCTGCAGGCCGGCCACCAGGCCGGCGCCGCCCACCTTGGAGATGTCCTCCACGGCGCGCTGGCTGATGCGCCGGCGGCCGGTCCAGGCGTCGTCGGAATGCAGCCGCGCGTCGAACGCCACCGGCGACCAGTCCACCATTCGCAGCCCGGCGATGCGGCCGTCCATGCGCCCGGTGATGGCGCCGAAGCCGAAGGCCGCGGTCATCGGCTCCATGTCGATGTCGTCAATGGCGATCTCGGCCGACAGGGTCGGCGCGACGCCGAACGGCCGCTCCATCACCAGCTCCGACAGGGAAACGCTGCCGCCGAACACCTGCATGGCCAGGCCGCCGTCGAGCGTCAGCACGCCGCCCTCGTAGCGCGCGGCCGGAATGCGGCCGCCCAGGCTGCCCGTGAACGGCAGCCAGCCCAATCGCTGTGACAGGCTGCCCAGGTCGAGTGCCGCCAGCGTGGCGCCCAGCTGGAAGCGCGTGCCGCGCTCGCCTTCGGGCGGCTGCCACCGCAGGTCGTCCAGGCTGAGGCTGCCCTCGAGCGCGGCGATGCGGCTGGGACGCACCAGCCTAAGCTCGCCGCCGTTGCTGGTGAACTCGAACTGCGCGGCGCCCAGGCCAATGCCGTAAAGCGCACCGCTGTTCCAGCCAAGACGGCTGGGCACGGGCTCGGCGCCCGCGCTCCAGCGCAGGCTGCCGTCCAGCCCGGCCAGCACGAAGCGCTGGCGCGGATCCACCGCGGTGGCCCGGTCCAGGTCCAGCGCCATGGACTGCAGCCGGCCCTCGCGCAGCGACAGTTGGGCCCGGGCCTGGCCCGACAGCACCAGGTCGCCGAAGCCGGCCGGCGCCAGGAAACCGCTCAGGTAGCGATCGCGCGCCACGGCCAGGTCGCCCAGGCCCAGGTCGAGCGCCAGCGACCGCACCTCGTCGGCAGCGCCGAACCCGACGCTGCCCGAGGCGTCCAGCACGTCGCCGTCGCGCCATGAGAACGCCGGAATGCGCCAGGGCTGGTCGCCGCGCTGCTCCGCGGTCACGCGCACCGTCACCGGCGTGGCCGGCAGCTGCGCGTACAGGCCCTGGGCGAGGAACTCGCCGCCGTGCGTGGTCAGGTCCACCTGCACGCGGGTGTCGGCGCCGTGCGCGCGGTAGTCCAGGTCCAGCCCGGCGGACAGGCCCGCGGCGGCCAGCCAGCCGTCGGGTGTTTCCAGGCCCACGTCGTCAAGCTTGAACCGCGCCTGCACCTGCAGCGGCCCGGCCTGCGGCGCCATCACGTCCAGCCGGCCGTCCACGGTGCCCTGCGTCCATTGGCCCTCCGCCCACAGCGAGGCCAGGTAGGCCCGGAGCCAGGCGACGGGAATCTGCTGCAGGCCGATGCGCGACAGGTCGGGCGATGCCGCCTGGGATTGGTAGGAAAGTCGCTGCTTGCCCACGGCGAGTTCGGCGCGCGTCTCGGTAGGAAGCCAGGCCAGCGCCAGCTGCGAAGGTGCCGCGCCCGCCGCCTGCAGCGGGCCGCTGCAGGTCCAGCCGCCGCCGTCGGCGCGCTGCACCGGGCAGCGCCAGGCGAGGTCGCGGGAGCGATGCGACAACATCGGCACGTCCAGCTGCGCGATGCGCATTTCAAGCATGCCGGCGCTGGCACCGTCGGGCCAGGAAAGCACCATCTCCACCTGCCGCAGCGTGCCCACGCCGGTGCCTACGGAGTCCACCTGCGCACGCAGCGTGCGGGCCTGCGCCGGCAGCACCGCCAGCATCAGCAGGCAGAAAAAGAGGATCTTGCCGAGCGTGGCGGGTCGCCGCATGCTGCCAGCATAAGTGGTTTTCGACAGCCCGATCAGACACCGACCACGATGAACGCACGCCTGCTGCTGCTCGAGGACGACCCGGTCAGCGCCGCCTTCCTGCGCACGGCCCTGCTGCCGCTGCCGGCCGAGGTCGTGCACGCCGGCACCCTGGCCGCGGCGCGTCAGCTGGCCGATCGCGGGCAGGCGCTGTGGCTTTTCGATGCCCATCTGCCCGACGGCCACGCCAGCGACCTGCTGCGCGAACTGCGCGGGCGCGGCCTGCACGTGCCGGCGCTGGCGCTGACCGCCGGCGACCAGCCGGACGCGCACGAACGGCTCCGCCAGTCGGGCTTTGCCCGCGTGCTGGCCAAGCCCTTGTCCAGCGGCGAACTGCTGCGCGCGGTGCGCGAATGGCTGCCGGCGACCTCCCCGGCCTGGGACGACGCGATGGCGCTGACGGCGCTGGGCGGCAGCCGCCAGGCGGTGGATGCGCTGCGCGAACTGTTCCTGGCCGAACTGCCCGGACAGGCCACCGACATTTCAGCCGCCCTGGCCCAGGGCGACCTGCCGCGCGCGCAGGCCCAGCTGCACCGGCTCAAGGCGAGCTGCGGCTTCGTGGGGGCGCAGGCGATGCTGCACGCGGTGCTGGCGCTGTCGCGCGCGCCTGACGACGACGCCCTGCGGGATGCGTTCCTGGCCCAGGTGGATGCCTTCGCGGCGGTCAGCGCCGGTTGATGCGGGCCAGCTCGGACAGCAGGCCCCACGACTTGAGCTTCTGCGGGCCAAGGTGGCTCTGCAGCACGTCGCGCAGCGCCCCGCGCAGTTCGGCCAGCTGTTCGGGCGGCGGCAGGCGATCTTGCGACAGCGCCAGCAGGGCCGCGCCGCTGGTGGAGCCGGCTTCGTGCGCGCGGTCGCGCACTGGGCCGCGTTCGGGATCCAGCCGGTAGCGCCCGGCCGGGTCCAGCGGGGCGCCGTCCTCGCCCTGGTCGAGCGGCAGGCCGTAGCCCAACAACTCCAGCAGGTCGCGCTCGAAGCGGCGCAGCGTCCAGGCCAGCGGGTCGCTGCCG
>DAORUD010000044.1:0-19886 GCA_035433005.1 Arenimonas sp.
CCTGGCACTTTCTTGCCCCGCGTCAATCGCGCGCGTCCCTCCGGACGCGATACGGGGCCGCCTGGCCAGCGTGGAAGGTGGCCAGATTGCGGGAGCGATCCGCCCGGCGGCGGGTGTGGGTTCCTGGCGCGCACACTGACACATCAGGTATCAACCCGAGTCCAACGCAGGGGCCAATCTCCAAAGCCAAGGGCAGCCACCATCGCTCCGGGCAGTATCCGAAGCTCAGGCCAATACCCGAAGCTCAGGCCAGTATCCGAAGCAAACACTGTTCTCTGAATGGATGTTCCGCCGTCGGGCATTCATTCGTCAGAGTGGGAAGCTCGAATGACGCTGAGGCTGACCGCAACGGCACGTTCGTGGCCTGACGCTCCGGTGTGCCTGCCTCGAACCCACACCCGCCGCCGGGCGGATCGCTCCCGCAATCTGGCCACCTTCCACGCTGGCCAGGGCGCGTCGTATCGCGTCCGAAGGGACGCGCGCGACTGACGCGTGGGCAACAGGCGCGAGGAACGGGTTTGCCCAACGAGGTCAGCGAGAACAATGCCTCGCCTTGGTCCGGATCGGCACGCGCAAGCACCAAAGCGCGCGGCCACGGGCCTTCCTTCCAACCCAAATAGGACTTGCCACCGGACGCGGCGCGGAGGCGAGGGTCACTTCCTGCGAACTAAAAGGCTCTGCCGTGAGCAGGAAGTGACCCTCGCCTCCGCGCCGCGGCCGGCACCGAAACCGACAAGCGCGAGCGGCGCCACAACCGACAAGAGCGAGCGTCAGTCCCCGAAGCTGGGCAAAAAAAACGGGGCCCCGAAGGGCCCCGCGGTTGACGCCGGAGAGCGGCTTACTGGCAGTTCTTGCGCTGCGACAGCTGGCTCACCGCGCGGTTCTGCACCCAGTTGCCCGAGAGCGCGCCGCCGAACGTGCTGCTGACCGACATGTTGGTCACGTTGTTGGTGGCCACGGTGCGGGTGCCGGTGCCTGCGGCGGTGCCGGTCAGGCCCACCGGCGCGGCCAGCGGCGAGAAGCCGGAGAACCACTGCAGGCCGAAGTTGCTGTTGCCGCCGTCGAAGGTCTTCTGGCCGTACAGCCAGCGCGGGAAGCCGCTGCCGTCGTACACGTAGGGAATGAACACTTCCTGCGGGTTCGAACCACCGGCGGCCAGGTAGGTGTAGCCGAAGCCCGACAGGCTGGGCGAGAACCAGTGGCCGCTGGTGTCGAAGGCCTGGCCGTTGAACGACGGGCAGCTGCCGCCGCCCACGCGCGCCATGTTCTCGAAGCCGCTGCGGCCGTCGAGGTTGAAGTTGAAGGTCATGGACTGCGTGCCGGTCTCGGTGATGATCACGTCGCCCACGTCCACCGCGTGGGTGGAATCACCGTCCCAGGTGACGCGGAACAGCTCGGCCTTCCAGATGCCCGCCGCAGTGGGCGACGCGCCCTGCGAGTAGTACCAGGTGGGCGTGTTGTCCTCGAGATAGGTGTACCAGACGGTCACCCACTGGTCGGGCGCACCCTGCGGACCGGCGAAGTCCACGAAGATGCCGTGGCCGTCGCGGGCCACGTTCACGTACTGGCCCGACAGGAAGCCCGGGCGGGCGCCCTGCGCGGTCACCGTGGCCGTGACCGTGGCGGACGCCGTGGCGCCGCTGTTGTTCACCGGCACCACGTACCAGCGGCCCGGCGCCAGGCTGCCGCCCGACACCGTGAAGGTCTCGTTGCCCGAGGCCGTGAAGGCACGCAGCGCCGCGTTGTTGGCGTCGGCCGGCGCGGCGGCGATGGTGGGACCGGTGGGCGAGGCCACGCGGGCCACGTACAGGTCCACGTTGCCGGTGCTGGCGCTGGTGGAGAACTGCACCGACGTGGCGTGCGGCGGCACGTCGAAGTACAGGCGGTCGTGCTTGCTGCCGTTGGGCAGCGTGACCTCGCGGCCGACGCCGTTGGCCAGCGCGAACGGTTCGAAGGTGCTGCCGGTGCGGGTCAGGGTGACGGGCACCAGCACCGCGGCGGTATCGCCGGCGCCGGCCTTGATGAACACGTAGCCGAAGCGCTGGGTGCCGTTGACCATGGACGGGTCGTCATAGGCCACGCGGATCTTGAACGGCGCATTCTCGGCCACGCTGCCCGGGCCGGTGGCAACCAGCGAACGGTTGTCCACGGCCTGCAGCGGCACCGCCACCGAATCCACCCGCACGTTGGTGCCGGGGCCGGAGTAGTTCTGCACCATCACCCAGTACTGCACCGGCGACGGCTCGCTGAACACCGTCAGCTCGCACAGTTCGTCCGAGCCGCCCGTGAGCGAGGTGCACTGTTCCTCACCCGCGCTGGGCAGGCTGTTGCCGTTGGAATCGCGGCCCACGAACAGGTCGATGTCGGGCGACGCCGCCGTGGTGCTGGCGCGCACCCGGTAGCGGATCGGCTGGCTGCCGGCCGGCGTGGCCGGCACGGTGAGCACGCGGATGTAGTTGGCGTTGACGTTGTCGTACGCGTCGGAATTGGTCGGGTCGGCGGTGATGGTCTGCGTGGTGCTGGTCGGCGTGACCAGGCCGGTGGTGGCGAACTGCGCGCTGGGCAGGGGCACCAGGCCCGATACGTCCAGGTCGAAGAAGTCACGCTCGCGGGTGACCGTGCGGTTCACGGCGGTCAGGGCGTTGGCCGCGGCCTCGCTGGAGAAAGGCGTGGCGAAGATGGCCAGCGGCAGCTTCAGGTTCGGGCGGCCGTCGCCGGCGTTGTTCACCAGGGTCACCGAGCCGTAGACCCACTGGCCCACGGCCTGCGGCGAATCCACGTTGACGGTGAAGTTGATGGCCTGGCCCGCGGCGCTGCTGTTGAACGAGGTGACGCTGGGCGTGACCGTGGTGCCGGCGGGCACCGAGACCTGCACCGTGTAGTTCGCGCCGGCCGGCGCGCCGGGCATCTGCTTGAAGGTGCGCGTGAGCACGCAGGTGCGGAAGCAGGCGCCGTGGCCCAGGCTGGGCAGGTTGATGTTCTGCGCGCCGCCGGTGTACGGATTGGCGCGCGGAGCGTTGAAGCCGTTCGCCGGCACGTCCAGGTACAGGCCCGCCTTCACCGCCAGCGACACGTCCACCGTGCCGCCGCCCGATTCGTGCGGAGTGGTCGGCAGGCCGCCCTCGGTGACCGAGGCGCGGGCGGTCAGGGTGAGCGCGGAGATGATTTCATCGGGGCCCAGCGACGGGTTGGCGGCCTTCACCAGCGCCGCGGCGCCGGCGACGTGCGGCGCCGACATCGAGGTGCCGCTGAGCACGGCCGTGCTGGTGGAATTGGTCAGTCCGGCGGCGATGATGCCCACGCCCGGCGCGGTGACGTCGGGCTTGATGATGCCCAGCGGGACGACCGGGCCGCGGCCGCTGAAGCTGGCCAGGCGGTCGCCGGTGCCGCCGCCGTTGTGCGTGGCCGCGGCCACGGACATCACCCACGGCGAATTGGACGGGTTGCCCACGGTGCCTTCGAGCGGGCCGTCGTTGCCGGCCGAGACGGCCGCAACGATGCCGGCCTCGCGCGCGGCCAGGAAGGCCTCGGCGTCGTCCGTGCCGGCCACGCCGACGGCAAGCCAGGGATCTTCCGGGCCGCTGCCGATGGAATAGTTGATGACGTCCACGCCGTCCACCACCGCCTGGTTGATCGAGGCGATCAGGGCGCTGCCGGTGCAGCTGTCGCCCGGGCAGGCCTTGTAGACGATGAGGTTGGCGCGCGGCGCAACGCCGCTGTAGATGCTGAAGGGCGCGCCCGCCGCGGTGCTGGCGGTGTGGGTGCCGTGGCCGTCGGTGTCCACCGGGTCGGCGAAGCCGTTGGTGGTGGCGGTAGTGAAGTCGTACAGGCCCACCAGCTTGCTGTTGCAGGCCGACGGCGTGCTGATGCAGTAGCCGCGGAAGCCGCCCAGCGGATTGGTGACGCCCGTGCCGCTGAACGAAGCATGGGTGCGGTTGACGCCGGTGTCGATCACACCGACCACGACGCCTTCGCCGCGGTTCTGCGTGCCGGTGGCGGTGCCGTTCCAGACCAGGTTGGCCTTGATCCAGGTCGGGCCGATGTTGGTCTGCAGGTAGCGCATGAACTCGGGCGCCACGGCCTTGACGCCGGGCATGCCGGCCAGCACTTCGGCTTCGGTGGCGCTGAGCTTGATCGCCATGCCGTTCATGGCGTGCGCGTAGGTGAACATCGGCACCAGCGGGCGGCCCACCGCGCGCGAGGCGTCGGCCAGGCGCACGCGGCGCAGGTCGGACAGATAGTCCACGTAGGCCACGGCTTCGGGGCTGCGTGCGTCGAACTTGCGCTTGCCGGTGGCGGCGGCGCTGCTGGCGGCCAGGCGCGGGCGCGTCTTGTCGGTGGCCGCGAAGCCGCGGAAGCGGGCCGCGGCCGGCTCGTCGAACACCACGATGTAGGTGTTGAGGCCATCAGCCTTCCGGACGGCTTCTTGCGACGGCGACGCGGCGAGGGCGTCGCTGGCCGCCATGCCAAGGCCCAGGGCGATGGCGGTGGCGAGCATCAAAGGGGTTGCACGCATGTTCATTCAATCCTGAAGGGGGTGACAGCCGCCCGATTCTCACGCAGGCGCGGGGCAATCACAACGCTGGTGTGACCCACCGCACGGTTTGGTTTTGTGAAGCGGGCCCACGGATTCCCGATGCCAGCGATAGTTGCGCCGTTAGTGAAACCCTCGCGCCGCATGGACGCTGCAAGGGTGCAATCGGTAGCATGTGATCCCGATGACCACCCCACCCGCCCCCGACGCACCGCTGCTGCTGGCCCGGGGCCTGGGCTTTTCACGCAACGACGAACCGGTGTTCGGCCCCCTGGATTTCCGCCTGGCGCCCGGGGAAGCCCTGCTGGTGCTGGGCGGCAACGGGGCCGGCAAGACCACCCTGCTGCGCGTTCTGGCCGGCCTGCTGCAGGCCAGCGCCGGCGAAGTCGAGCTGTTGGGCCGTCCCGTGGACCGCCAGCACCTGGCCCGAGGCAGTGCCTATCTGGGCCATCTGCACGGCCACAAGGCCGACCTGGGCGCGCTGGAAAACCTGGCCTTCAGCCAGGCCATCCAGGGCGGCGGGGGCCCCGGCATCGAGGCCGCGCTGGCCGAGGTGGGCCTGGCCGGGCACGAAGACACCCCGGCCCGGCGCCTGTCGGCCGGCCAGAACAAGCGGCTGGCCCTGGCCCGGCTGCGGCTGCAGGGCGCCCCGCTGTGGCTGCTGGACGAGCCCTACGCCAACCTCGACCTGGACGGCATCGCGCTGGTGAACCGCCTGATCCAGGGCCACGTGGCCGAGGGCGGCTCGGTGCTGCTGACCACCCACGGCGCCTACGCGGCGCCGCCGGTGCCGGTGCGCACGCTCACCCTGGCCGCCGCGCGGAGCCCGGCATGAGCGCCCCGTCGCTGCTGGCCGCGGCCCGCGCCCAGGCCCTGCGCGACCTGCGCCTGGTCTGGCGCAGGCGCGGCGACGCCGCGCAGCCCCTGCTGTTCGCGCTGATGGTGGTGGCGCTGTTCCCGCTGGCGCTGGGCGCCGATCCGCAGCAGCTGGCCCGCATCGCGCCCGGCGTGCTGTGGGTGGCGGTGCTGCTGGCCAGCCTGCTGACGCTGGACACGCTTTACCGCAGCGACGTCGAGGACGGCAGCCTGGAGCAGATGCTGCTGGCGCCGGTGCCCCTGGCCTGGCTGCTGGCGGTGCGGGTGGGCGTGCACTGGTTCACCGCGTCCCTGCCCCTGGTGGTCGTCACGCCCCTGCTGGCGGAACTTCTGTTCCTTCCGGCCGACCTGCTGCCGGTGCTGATGGCGTCCCTGCTGCTGGGCACGCCGCTGCTGAGCCTGATGGGCGCGGTGGTGGCGGCGCTGACGGTCGGAATCCGCCGCTCTGGTATGCTTTTGGCCCTGCTGGCGCTGCCTTTGTTCCTGCCTGTCCTGGTGTTCGGGGCCGGCAGCGTGATGGCCGCGGCGCAAGGCCTGCCCTGGATCGGCGCGCTGCTCCTGCTCGGCGCCGGCCTGGCGCTGGCACTGGTGCTCGCCCCGCTCGCCGCCGCCGCGGCGATCCGGATCGCCTTGAACTGAACCTCCCGGTCCCCACCCCGTGAATCCCGTCCTGCTCTGGTTCCACCAACTCGGATCGCCCCCCGTCTTCGACCGCTTCGCCGCGCGCTGGGTGCCGGTGGGCTTCGTGCTGGGCCTGCTGACGATGGCCATCGGACTCTACGGCGCACTGTTCGTGGTGCCGGCCGACTACCAGCAGGGCGACAGCTTCCGCATCCTCTACATCCACGTTCCGGCGGCCTGGATGAGCCTGTTCGTGTATGGGCTGATGGCGTTCTACGCGGTCATCGCGCTGGTGTGGCACATCAAGCTGTGCGAGGTGCTGGCCATGGCCTGCGCGCCGATCGGCGCGCTGTTCACGGCGGTCACGCTGGCCACCGGGTCCATCTGGGGCAAGCCGATGTGGGGCACCTGGTGGGACTGGGACCCGCGGCTGACGTCGGAACTGGTGCTGCTGTTCCTGTACCTGGGCGTGATCGGCCTCAATGCCGCCATCGAAGACCGCCGCGCGGCCGCGCGCGCCGCCGGTTTCCTGGCCATCGTGGGCGTGGTGCTGCTGCCGGTCATCCGCTATTCGGTGACGTGGTGGAACTCGCTGCACCAGGGCGCCACCATCAAGCTGTTCGGCGAATCCACCATGGACGCGTCCATGACCTGGCCGCTGTGGGTGATGGTGCTGGCCACCAAGTTCTGGTTCGTGGGTTCGCTGCTGCAGCGCGCCCGCGCCGACAACCTCGAGCGCGAGGCCGGCAAGGACTGGGCGCGCGCCGCCGCAGGGGTGGAGCGATGAGCTACCGCGAGTACGTCATCGGCGCCTACGCGGTGTTCGCCGCCTTCCTGGCCTGGGACTTCCTGGTGCCCCGCCTGCGCCTGGCCCGCGCCCGCCGCAACATCGTGCTGCGCGCCAAGCGCGAGGCCGCACGCAAGAACGGAAACCCCGCATGAACCCGATCCGCAAACGCCGCCTGCTGCTCATCCTCGCGCTGGTGGCCGCGTCCGGCGTGGCCGCCACGCTGGTGGCGCTGGCCCTGCGCGAAAACATCACCTACCTCTACACGCCCAGCCAGGTGTACGCCGGCGAAGCCGCCGACCAGGCCGTGTTCCGGCTGGGCGGCATGGTGGCCAAGGATTCGCTCAAGCGCGAGGAAGGCACGCTGAAGGTGAGCTTCGGCGTCACCGACGGCGACGCGGTGATGACCGCGCACTACGACGGCATCCTGCCCGACCTGTTCCGCGAGAACCAGGCGGTGATCGCCACCGGCCGCCGCGAGGGCGACGAGTTCATCGCCACCCAGGTGCTGGCCAAGCATGACGAGGAATACATGCCGCGCGAAGTGGCCGAAGCCATGGGCAAGGCGCACGTGAAGCACAACGTGCCCGCCGAAGGCGAAGCCGGCGCCGACGCGGCCAAGCCGGGAGGCTACTGAGTGCTGCCCGAACTGGGGTTGGTGAGCCTGGCGCTGGCGCTGGTGCTGGCGCTGGCGCTGTCGGTGCTGCCGCTGCTGGGCGCGCAGCGCAACCACGGCCCGTGGATGGCCACGGCGCGGCCGCTGGCCTACGCCCAGCTGCTGATGGTCGCGATTTCCTACGGCCTGCTGACCTGGGCCTTCGTGCAGCATGATTTCTCGGTGGCCTACGTGGCCACCAACTCCAACACGCTGCTGCCGCTGGCCTACCAGTTCACCGCGGTGTGGAGCGCGCACGAGGGCTCGCTGCTGCTGTGGGTGCTGTTCCTGGCGCTGTGGACCGCGCTGGTGGCGCGCTTCTCGCGGGCGCTGCCGGCGCCGGTGGTGGCGCGGGTGCTGGCGGTGATGGGCATGATCGCGCTGGGCTTCCTGGCGTTCACGCTGTTCACCTCCAATCCGTTCGAACGCATCCTGCCGGGCGTGGCCGAGGGCCGCGACATGAACCCGCTGCTGCAGGACGTGGGCATGATCTTCCACCCGCCGCTGCTGTACGTCGGCTACGTCGGCTTCGCGGTGGCGTTTGCCTTCGCCGTGGCGTCGCTGATCGACGGCAAGGTGGACGCGCAGTGGATGCGCTGGTCGCGGCCGTGGACCAACGTGGCCTGGGCCTTCCTGACGCTGGGCATCGCCCTGGGAAGCTTCTGGGCCTATTACGAACTGGGCTGGGGCGGCTGGTGGTTCTGGGACCCGGTGGAGAACGCCAGCTTCATGCCCTGGCTGGTGGGCACGGCGCTGGTGCACTCGCAGGCGGTCACCGAGAAGCGCGGCAACTTCCGCGGCTGGACCGTGCTGCTGGCGATCGCCGCGTTCTCACTGTCGCTGCTGGGCACCTTCCTCACCCGCTCGGGCGTCATCACCAGCGTGCACGCGTTCGCCTCCGACCCCGAGCGCGGCATGTTCATCCTGGCGCTGCTGGCCATCGTGATCGGCGGCTCGCTGCTGCTGTACGCCATCCGCGCGCCGAAGGTGGAAACCGGAAAGCCCTTCGCCGCGTCGTCGCGCGAAACCTTCCTGCTGGCCAACAACCTGCTGCTCACCGCGTCGGCGGCCATGATCCTGCTGGGCACGCTGTACCCGCTGCTGGCCGAGGCGCTGGACCTGGGCAAGATCTCGGTGGGCCCGCCCTACTTCGGCATGCTGTTCGTGCTGCTGATGGCGCCGCTGGTGCTGCTGCTGCCGTTCGGGCCGCTGGTGCGCTGGCAGCGCGAGGACATCAGCCAGCCGCTGCGCTGGCTGGCGCCGTGGGCGGCGCTGGCGGCGGCGGTGGGCGTGATCGCCTTCTTCGCCTGGCCGCAGGGCACGGCCAAGACCGCGGTGGGCATGGCCGGCGCCGTGTGGCTGCTCGCGGGCACGGCGCGCTTCGTGTGGCAGCGCCTGCGCGGCCCCGGCAGCCGCTTCACCGCCGAGATGGTGGGCATGCTGTTCGCGCACGCAGGGCTGGCGGTATTCGTGGCGGGCGTGTTCATCACCGACTCCACCAGCATCGAGCGCGACGTGGCGGCCCGTGCCGGCGACCGCTTCGAACTGCGCGGCTACGACTTCGCTTTCGACGGCGTGGAGAAACACCCCGGCCCGAACTACCTGGCCGACCGCGGCACCGTGCGTGTGTTCCGCGACGGCGAACCGGTGGCGGTGCTGCACCCCGAGAAGCGCGCCTACAAGGCCGGCGGCCAGGTGATGACCGAGGCCGCGCTGGACGGCGCGGTGTCGCGCGACCTGTACGTGGCGCTGGGCGAACCGCTGGACCAGACCGGCGGCTGGGCGCTGCGCCTGTACGTGAAGCCCTACGTGCGGCTGATCTGGCTGGGCGCGCTGATGATGGCGCTGGGCGGCTTCATGGTGGCCTTCGACAAGCGCTTCCGCCGCCCGGTGGCCGCGCCATGATCAAGCGCCTGCTGCCGCTGTTCGCCTTCCTCGCCCTGGCCGTGCTGCTGGCGGGGGGCGTGCTGCGCAATTCGGGCAAGGACAACAGCGCCATCCCGTCGCCGCTGATCGGCAAGCCGGCGCCGGCGTTCTCGCTGCCGGTGCTGGGCGATCCGTCGCGCAGGGTTGGCAACGCCGACCTGCTGGGCCAGGCCTACCTGCTCAACGTGTGGGGCAGCTGGTGCCCGGCCTGCCGCGACGAACATCCCGTCATCACCGACCTGGCCGCCAGCGGCGCCGTGCGCGTGATCGGCTACGACTACAAGGACGCGCCCGAAGACGCGCAGCGCTGGCTGCAGCAGTTCGGCAACCCGTACCAGCTGGTGATCACCGACGAAGACGGCCGCGCCGCGCTCGACTGGGGCATCTACGGCGCGCCCGAATCGTTCCTGGTGGACGCGCAGGGCGTGGTGCGCTGGAAGTTCGTCGGCCCGATCACGCCCGAGGTGGTGCGCGACCAGCTGATGCCCGAACTGGAGAAGCTCAAGTGAAGCGCCTGCTGTTCGCCCTGGCCCTGCTGCTGGCCTGCGCCGCGGCGGCGGCGATGGAGCCGATCAAGTTCAACGACGACGCCGAAGAGGCGCGGTTCCGCGCGCTGTCGGCCGAGCTGCGCTGCGTGATGTGCCAGAACCAGTCGCTGGCCGATTCCAACGCGCAGATCGCCCACGACCTTCGCCTGCAGGTGCTCACCCTGATGCGCGAAGGCAAGACCGACCGCGAGATCAAGGATTACCTGGTCGCGCGCTACAGCGATTTCGTCCTCTACAGCCCGCCGGTGCGGCCCTCCACCTGGCTGCTGTGGTTCGGCCCGGGCGTGATGCTGCTGGGCGGGGCCGTGGTGGTGGTGCTGGTGGTGCGCAAGCGCGCGGGCACCGCGCCCGCCGCGCCGCCCGCCGACGAGAGCCAGGAGTGGTGATGACGACTTTCGTGCTTGCCTCGCTGGCGCTCGCCGCCCTCGCGCTGGCTTTCCTGCTGCCGCCGCTGTGGCGCCAGGCCCGCGGCACCGCGGTGGTGCTGGCGGTGGCGCTGCCGCTGGCTGCGTTCGGGCTGTACGCGATGCTGGGCGTGCCCGCCGCGCTGGACCCGGTGAACGTGAAGGTGCCCGAGACGCTGGACGAGGCCATCGTGCAGCTCGAGCGCCGCCTGGCCGAAGAACCCGCCAGCGTCGAAGGCTGGGTGCTGCTGGGCCGCAGCCGCATGGCCCAGCAGCGCTGGCCCGAGGCGCGCGATGCGTTCGCCAGGGCGCACGCGCTGCTGCCCGACGAACCCGACCTGATGGTGGAATACGCCGACGCGCAGATGCGCGCCGCGCCCGACGGCCGCTTCCCGGCCAGCGCCGTGGCGCTGCTGGAGAAAGTGGTGGCCGGCCAGCCCACGCACCAGCGCGGCCTGTTCTACCTGGGCGCGCAGCGCCTGCAGTCGGGCCAGCCCGCCGAAGCGGTGAAGGTGTGGGAGCAGCTGCTGCCGCTGGTGGATGGTGCCACCGCGCAGGCGCTGGTGCCGCAGCTGGCGCTGGCGCGCGAACAGGCCGGCCTGCCGCCCGTGCAGGACCTGCCCGCCGCGGCCCCCGCGCCCACCCTTGAACTCACCGTCGAACTGGCGCCCGCGCTGGCGTCGCAGCTTGCGGCCGGCGACACGCTGTTCGTGTTCGCCCGCACGGTGGACGGCGCCGGCCTGCCCGTGGCCGTGAAGCGCCTGCCGGCCACCGGCTTCCCGGTCACGCTGGGCCTGTCGGACGCCGACGGCCTGATGCCGGCGCAGAAGCTTTCCATGCAGAAGCAGGTGCGCCTGATGGCGCGCGTCTCCAAGTCCGGCGACGCCGCCGCCGCGGCCGGCGACCTGGAGGCCGAAGGCCAGGTGGTGGACGTGGCCGACGGCGCGCGCTTCACCCTGGTCATCGACCGGGTACACCCGTGACCGAAACCATCCCGCCGGGCACGCGCTTCGTCGCGCTGCCCTCGCCGTTCGCGTTCAAGCGCGGCGGCGAGCTGCACGGCGCGCGCATGGCCTATGAGACCTGGGGTGAACTCAACGCGGCGCGCGACAACGCCGTGCTCATCCTCACCGGGCTGTCGCCCAACGCGCATGCGGCGTCGAACGCGGGCAACCCGGACCCGGGCTGGTGGGAGGCGATGCTAGGCCCGGGCAAGCCGATCGACACCGACCGCTGGTTCGTGGTGTGCGTGAACTCGCTGGGCAGCTGCAAGGGCTCCACCGGCGCGGCGTCGGTGGACCCGGCCACGGGTGAACCCTACCGGCTGTCGTACCCGGACCTGTCGGTGGAAGACGGGGCGCGCGCCGCCCACGTCGTGGTGCAGTCGCTGGGCATCGACCGCCTGGCCTGCGTCATCGGCAACTCCATGGGCGGCATGACCGCGCTGGCCTACCTGCTGCTGCATCCGGGCGCGGCGCGCACCCACATCAACGTGTCGGGCAGCGCGCAGGCGCTGCCGTTCTCCATCGCCATCCGTTCGCTGCAGCGCGAAGCCATCCGGCTCGACCCGATGTGGAACGGCGGCAACTACGACGACGGGCACTACCCGGAGAACGGCATGCGCATCGCCCGCAAGCTGGGCGTGGTGACCTACCGTTCGGCGATGGAGTGGGACGGCCGCTTCGGCCGGGTGAAGCTCGACAGCGAGCTGCGCGGCGACGAGGACCTGTTCGGCCAGGAGTTCGAGGTCGAACGCTACCTCGAGGGCCACGCGCAGCGATTCGTGCGCAGCTTCGACCCCAACTGCTACCTCTACCTGGGCCGGTCCATGGACCTGTTCGACGTGGCCGAGTACGGCGGCGGCGACGTGATGAAGGGCCTGGCCGGCATCCGCGTGGAGCGCGCCATGGCCATCGGCGTGCACACCGACATCCTGTTCCCGCTGCAGCAGCAGGAACAGATCGCCGACGGCCTGCGCGCCGGCGGCGCCGACAGCCAGTTCGTCCCCCTGCCCTCGCCCCAAGGCCACGACGCCTTCCTCGTCGACATCGCCCGCTTCGGCCCCGCCATCGCCGGGTTCCTGAACCAGAACGGGGTCAGATGAACTTATTTTTGCCAACCTGTGGTTGGCAAAAATAAGTTCATCTGACCCCGTTCTGGTACCGGTGAGAGGACTCGAACCTCCACTGTGTCACCACAAGCGGATTTTGAGTCCGCCGCGTCTACCATTCCGCCACACCGGCATTGCCGCGAAAGTATAGCTCAGGCGGCCTCGTCCAGCCCCAGTTCGCGGGCGGTCTTGGTGTACCAGTGGCCGCCCTCGGGCTGGAACATGGCGCAGCAGGTGAGCGCCTGCTTGTAGATGTGCAGCGACACGGCGATGGCGTCGCGGCTGGGATTGCGGATGGTGTGGTACTCGTGCGGCGGGATCAGGCTGCCGGCCGAACCGGCGCCGGCCAGGTGCGTGCCCACGGGTTCGAAGTGGAAGCGGTTGCCCTGCTGTTCGCGCAGTTCGTACTGGGTGATTTCCAGCTGGCCGTGCCAGATGCCCTCCACGCACCACAGGCCCGAATGGTCGTGGATGGGCGTGCCCTGCCCCGGGCCCCAGGTCATGGCCACCACGCTGTAGCCCGACACTTCGCAGCGGTAGAGTTCGCGGCGCGCGTAGTGGTCGGCCACCGGTTCGAGCACGCACTCGGGCAGCTGGATCTGGCCGTCGCGGATGGCGTCGGACAGGCCGTTGCGCAGCCGCTCGGTGACGGCGTGGTCGTCGCCCAGCGCGACGGCCTCGTTGATCATCGCCAGCAGGCGGTCACAGCCGGGGAATTCGAGGGCCAACATGGCGTCACCAACGGTTTCGGGGTTGCCGGCAGTTTAGCACCGGGCCTTCACGCCGCCTTGAGCCGGCTCAACCCGCCGGCGGCCCGGCCGGGGGCCGCGGCCAGGGCCACCAGCCCCGCCCCGTCAGGGCGTAGCGGTCGGCCGCCTGTTCGAACCGGTTGCCGGCGTGGATGCCGCCACAGGCGAAGTACAGCGGCAGGAACAGCGGCCCCAGCGCCAGGTACTGCAGCACGTGGGCGCGCTCGTGGTCGCCCAGGCGCACGGCTTCGTCGGTGCCCCGGCGGGCCCGGCAGGCGTAGGTGAGCGTGGCCTCGTCCATGGACGCGCCGGTGTGCAGGATCACGTTGCCCAGCGTCAGCGCGCCGCCCGGGCCCCACGGGTAGCGGTGGAACACCAGCGCCCGGTCGGCGAATCGCGGTCGCGCCCCGAAGGGCCAGGCCACCAGCCCCGCCAGCAGGCCGGCCAGCGTGACCGGGCTGGCCCAGGCCACGCCCAGCGCAAAGCCGATCGCCGGCAGTGGGCGCATGCCCTACTCGCCGCCCCACAGCAGGCGGGCGATCTGTTCGGCGTGGTCGGGCGAGAGCTGGGTGGAGGTGTGCGTGAGGGTGTTGATGGCCCAGCAGGCGTCCTCGTCGGCGGCACCCACCGGATTGGCGAACACCGCGGCGATGCGCTGCCCGAACCGGCCGGGGTAGCGGGCGCCCAGCTCGAGCAGGGCGCGTTCGCGCGCGGCCTGGTCGATGGGCTTCTCGGGCAGCTGCTGGATCTCGGCCTTCAGCGCCTGCAGGTAGAACTCCCAGAAATTGCGGTGGTGGTGCGGCGGCAGGCGCTCGAGCGCGCCGCGGAAGTCGGCGCCCAGGGCGGGGTCGAAGTCGTCGCGCGGGCGGATCAGCTTGGCGCAGCTGTGCTGCGGCAGCCGCGGGATGACGGCGGCCATGGCCTTGGTGAGCGTCATCAGCTGGCCCGAATCGAGCGACCGCGCACCGCGCTGCAGGGCCCGCGTGAGCTCGGCATACAGCCCCTTGCTGGTGAAGGTGCCGGCGAAGCGCTCGCGCAGCGCCGGGTCGGCATTGAAGCGATCCACGAACACCTGCTGCTGCGCATGCAGGGCCGAACCGGGCGCGTACGGATTGACCATCATCGCCGACGACCCGCCCAGCGGCAGCGGCCCTTCGCCGGTGACCCACTGCTTGCCGACCACGGCCAGCAGGACGATGGCGAACAGCCACCCGATCAGTTTCTTCATGCCGCCCGCCATCGCCTGGTTTGGAAGGCGCCGATGCTACCACCGCCCGCTTGTGGCCGACCGGCGCGGTCTGCGACCCTAGCCGTCGCCACCAGGAATGCCGCATGGACCTCGAAAACGCCCCGCCGGAAGACGCCAACCAGATACCCAAGCGCACCACGCCCACCTGGGACATGGAGCTGCTGCTGTCGGGCGCCACGGTGTTCGCGCTGTTCCAGGGCGCGCAGGCCATGATGGCCGGCGGCGCCTACCTGCTGCCGCGCCTGCAGGGCGACGTGCTGATGTTGTGCAGCATGCTGTTCACCTACGGCTATGGCGGGCTGATCCTGCTGGCGCTGACGTTCGCACTGCACCTGGCGATACGCGCCTACTGGGTGGCCCTGATCGGCATGAACTCGGTGTTCCCCAACGGCATCAAGCTCGAGGCCCTCAAGGCCGGGCCGCTGACCAAGTCGGTGCTGCTGCAGCGCGTGCGCTCGATGCCGGAAAGCATCGAGCGGGCCGACAACGGCGCCACCATGGTGTTCGGCATCGGCGTGTCCATCGCGATGGTGCTGGTGCCGGTGTCGCTGGTGGTGACGCTGATGTTCGCAGTGGCGGCACTTCTGGCCTGGCTGTCGGGCCTGCCTGCACACGCCGACTGGATCATGCTGGGGCTGATGGCGCTGCTTTTCCTGCCCTACATGGCGTCCAGCGCGGTGGACAAGGCGCGGGGCGACCGCCTGCGGCCCGGCTCGCTCGCCTACCGGATGACGCACGCCTGCCTGGTGTTCTACGCCAGGATCGGGCTCAGCCGCGCCTCCAATCCGCTGGTCACGGTGTTCAGCTCCAACATCGGCGAGCGGCGCGGCCAGGCCATCATCTTCACGGTGATGATGGTGGTGATGCTGTCGAGCCTGGCCGGCCTGGTGCTGAGCCGCAAGGACCTGGGCCTGGGTTCGTTCGCGGAGTTCCCCGACCCGCGCCGCGGCATGGGCTCCAGCGTCGAGGGCCGCAGCTACGCCAACAGCCAGGAGCCGGACTGGTCACCGGCCACGCCCTACCTGCCCGACCTCGTAGTGCGCGGGGCCTATGCGCGGCTGGTGGTGCCCTATTCGCCGAACTTCAACGGGCACCTGATGAAGGCGTGCCCGTCGTCGTCCGAATCAAAGTCCACCGCCGACGAGCGCGCGCGCCGCGATGTCCTGCTGGACTGTTTCAGCGGCCAGATCACGGTGTCGCTGGACGGCAAGCCGCTGGCGCTGCGCCCGGACTGGTACACCGAGCCGGCACGCGACCTTCGGGGCCTGCTGTACATGGTTCCGGTGCAGGACCTGGCCGACGGGCGCCACGAGCTGTCGGTGCTGACGCGCCCCGAGGAAGCACCGAAACCCGGCGACGACCCGGAGCAGCCCTTCGTCATCGCGTTCTGGCGCTGACTCAGGCCTCGCGCGCCGGATCGGACAGCGCCAGCGAACCCAGCAGCACGCCCGCCTGCGTGCGGTTGCGCACGCCCAGCTTCTCGAAGATGGCGCTCATGTGCGCCTTCACCGTGCGCTCCTGGATGCCCAGCTCGTCGGCGATCTGCTTGTTGAGCCGGCCTTCGGCCACGCGCGTGAGCACCTTGAACTGCTGCGGGCTGAGCGTGGCCAGCCTGGCCGCGGTTTCGCGGTCGCCGGGTTCGGCGGCGGCGGCCGATACCGCATCGCGCAGCGCCGGCGGCAGCCACTCCTCGCAGGCCAGCACGGCGCGCAGGCCCGCCTGCAGTTCGGCCAGGTCGGCGCGCTTGGTGAGGTAGCCGGCGGCGCCGTAGGCCAGCGCGCGGCGGATGGTGAGCGGGTCGTCGTGCGCGGAAATCATCGCCACCGCCACGCCCGGGTGTTCGGCGCGCAGCGAGGCCAGGCCCATCAGGCCGTGGCTGCCGGGCATGTGCAGGTCCAGCAGCACCAGGTCGGTGTCGGGGCGCGCGCTGAGTGCGGCGTGCACGCCGGCCAGGTCTTCGGCTTCGCTGATGTGTGCATCGGGCAGCACGCCGCGCACGGCCTGGGTGAGCGCGAGGCGATACAGCGGATGGTCGTCGGCGATCAGCAGGTGGGTCATGGCGCGATTGTAGGGCGAGCGCGTGCGGACCGGCGCGGCGCGATGGCAGGGCGAGCGCGTGCGGGCCGGCGCGGCCCTACTGCGCGGTCCAGCCGCCGTCGACGGGAATGGCGGCGCCGGTGAGGTTGTGCGCCTCCTTGCGGCACAGCCACAGCACCAGCGAGGCGAGCTCGGCCGGCAGCGACATGCGCTGGCTGGGCTGCTTCTCGCGCAGCAGTTCGCGCACGCCGGCGTCGCGGTCGCCGCCCACGGCATCGGCCTTTGCCGCGATCTGCGGCTCGATCAGCGCCGTTTCCACCCAGCCCGGGCACAGGCAGTTCACCGTGACGCCGCCGCTCTCGCGCGAACCGGCGGTGGCGTATTCCAGGCCGGCCACCTTGCTCAGGCCGATCAGCCCGAACTTGCTGGCCACGTACGGCGCCTTGTTCACCGACGCCACCAGCCCGTGCACCGAGGCGATGTTGACCACGCGGCCGTAGCCGCGCGCGGCCATGCCCGGCATCGCCAGCCGCATCGTGTGGAAGGCGGCGCTGAGGTTGATGGCGATCAGCTTGTCCCAGGTGGCGGCCGGCATGTCGGCCAGCGGCGCGGCGTGCTGCACGCCGGCGCAGTTCACCACGATGTCGGACGGCGACCAGTCGGCGATCTGCGCCATCATGGTTTCCACCGCCGCGGCGTCGGAAAGGTCGGCGCCGAAGTGGCGGACGTCGGGCGCGCCGGCGGCCTGCACGGAGGCCAGCGCCTGCGCGATCTGTTCCGCGCTGCCCAGGCCATTGACGGCCACGCGCGCGCCCGCCGAAGCCATGGCCTGCGCGATGCCCAGGCCGATGCCGGACGTGGACCCGGTGACCAGGGCGGTGCGGCCGGCCAGGAAGCGGTCTGACATGGATGGATTCCTAGGCGAAAGACGATTCCCCACCCTAGCAGCCCCGGTCCGGCCGCCGCGTCGTACCAAGGTACGATGCCGCCGGCCGGCGCGGTTGCTAAGGTCGGGCCATGAGCCAGACGCCCCCGCCCCCCAAGACCCCCGCACGCCCCCGCCCCGGCTTCGACCGCCGTGCGCGGCCCGCCGACCCAATGTCGGCACCGCCGACCTCCGGAAAGCCGCCCGCGCCGCCGCGTCCGCGCAAGCTGGGCGTCGCGCTTTCCGCCCTGGCCGCCGCGATGCTGCTGGCCGGCTGTGGCGGCGCCTCGCGCGCCAGCCGCGACGCCGACGCCGACCGGATCGCCATCGCCTACGTCATCAACGACGACCTGCTGACCGCCGGCCTGGGCGAAGCCGGATTGCGCAGCGCCGCGCCGCCGGCGTTCGCCAACGCCGAACAGCCCACGCCGCAGGAGCTGCGCCGCCGCGCCGTCTGGACCAACTGGCGCGGCATCGCCGACCTCGCTCCCGGCGGCGGCTACGGCAGCGTGTACGGCGCACTGGCGCCGGCGCCGGGCCGCGAGTTCCACGCCTTCGCCACCCTGCCCGGCCGCCGCCAGCCGCACCGCGTGATGGTGCAGCTGCCCGACGGTTTCGACCTTGCCAAGCGCTGCGTGGTGGTCACCGCGTCGTCGGGTTCGCGCGGCATCTACGGGCCCATCTCGCTGGCCGGCGCCTGGGGCCTGCCGCGCGGCTGCGCGGTGGCCTACACCGACAAGGGCACCGGCACCGGCTACGTGGACACCGCCGACGGCGTCGGCATCGACATCGCCGGCCAGCGCGCCGGCGGCGATGCGCCGGTGGAGTTCCGCGTCGCGGCGAACGCGGCCGGCGGCGTGGCGCCGATCGCCGTGAAGCACGCGCATTCGGGCGACAACCCCGAGGCCGACTGGGGCCGGCACGTGCAGCAGGCCGCCGAGTTCGCGCTGCAGGTGCTCGAGCAGGAACAGCCGCAGGGCGCGCCGTGGACGTCGGCGAACACGCGCGTGGTCGCCGTGGGCGTGTCCAACGGCGCCGGCGCCGTGCTGCGCGCGGCCGAACTGCCGGGCGACTGGCTGGACGGCGCGGTGGCCATTTCCCCGAACGTGCTGCCCGCGCAGGGCGGCCGCGCGCTTTACGACTACGGCACCGAGGCCGCGCTGTGGATGTCGTGCGCGCTCAATGCCGCGGCCTTCGACGGCGTGGCGCTGGCGCGCCCGGGCGGCGCGAAGCATCCCGCCGGCACCGCGCGCTGCGCGTCGCTGCACGCGGCCGGCGACATCGCCGCGACCGATGCGCAGGCGCAGGCCGAAGCGGCGCGCGCTGCGATGAACGCGCGCGGCTGGACCGACGCCTCCCTGGCCGCGGGCGCCATCAGCACCGGATTCGACCTGTGGCGCGCCGTGGACGTGACCTACGCCTCGGCCTACGCCCGCACCGGCCCGGCCGACATGCCCTGCGGCTACCGCCTGTCCGCCACCGCCGCCGACGGCACGCCCCGCGCGCCGACCAACGCCGAGCGCCACGCATGGTGGAGCGACGCCAGCGGCGTGCCGCCCGGCGCCGGCGTGGGCATCGTGGACACGCTGGCTGCGGGCAGCGACCCGCACCTGCCCGGCCTGCGCTGCCTGCGCGCGCTCTGGGACGACGAGGCCGGCGCCGTGCGCGCCGGCATCGCGCAAACCCGGGCTGGGCTGCCGCGCGCAGGCTTGCCGCTCGTGGTGGTGCACGGACTGGACGACGGCCTGGTGCCCGAAGCCTTCAGCGGCGGCGCCTACGCGCGCTGGGCCGAGGCCAGCGGTCGCCCGATGACGTACTGGGCGGTGGAGAACGCCCAGCACTTCGACGCGTTCCTGGGCATGCCTGCGCTGGGCATGCGCTACGTGCCGCTGATGCCCTACGGTTACCGCGCGCTGGACGCGGTGTGGGCCAACGTCACGGAGGCGAAGCCGCTTCCGGGCGATGCGCGCATCCGCACGACGCCGCGCGTGTTCGCGAACGGTGCGCTGGCGCCGCTCACCGCCGAAAACCTCGGCACCCTGCCCTGATCACCGGTTCTTCGCCCAGGCGTGGTTGCGGCGCCATTCGATCACGGCGCCGTCGACGCCCCAGAAGCGAGGGTCACTGCCAGGTCCATGCGCCGTCGCCACCCCGGAAGCGAGGGTCACTTCCTGCTCACGGCAGAGCCTTTTAGTTCGCAGGAAGTGACCCTCGCTCCCGGGGCGCCGCCGGTGCGTGACGGTTTGGATTCGTGGAGGAAGGCCCGTGGCCGCGCGCTTCGTTGCTTGCGCGTGTGGATCCGGACCAAGGCGAGGCATTGTTCTCGCTGCCCTCGTTGGGCTAACCGGGCCTTGGCGCTTGTCGCCCCCGCGTCAGTCGTGCGCGTCCCTCCGGACGCGATACGACGCGCCCTGGCCAGCGTGGAAGGTGGCCAGAGTGAGAGAGCGATCCGCCCGGCGGCGGGT
>DAORUD010000045.1:0-18209 GCA_035433005.1 Arenimonas sp.
GCAGCGAGGCGCTAGGCTGTTGGCATGAACCAGCCGCCCGCCGACACCGCCCCCCTCGAGTCGCTCCGCGACATCGACCTGCCGCCCACCGACGCCCTGCTGCGCGAAGACGTCAAACGCCTCGGCGCCCTCGTGGGCGAGATCCTCGCCGAACAGGTGTCGCCCGATTTCCTCGCGGATGTCGAAGCCCTGCGCGTGGCCGCCATCCGCCGGCGCGAGGCCGGCGCCCCCATCGAAGCCCTGTCCGACCGCCTGCACGCGCTGCCCCTGGACCGCGCCGAACTGCTGGTGCGCGCCTTCGCCGCCTACTTCCAGGCCGTGAACCTGGCCGAGCGCGTGCACCGCATCCGCCGCCGCCGCGACTACCAGCGCCTGGGCGAAGCCCCGCAGCCCGGTGGCCTCGAAGACTCCCTGCGCCAGCTCAAGGCCGACGGCGTGGACGCCGCCACCGTGTCGGCGCTCATCGCCCGCCTGCGCGTCGAACCCGTGTTCACCGCCCATCCCACCGAAGCCGTGCGCCGCGCCCTGCTGGAGAAGGAAAGCGAAGTCGTGCGCTGCCTGATCGAGGACATCGACCGCAGCCTGACCCCGCAGGAGCGTCGCGCCGACGTCGAGCGCATGCGCCTGGCCCTGACCGCCAGCTGGCAGACCGACGAAACGCCGCCCGAGAAGCCCAGCGTGGCCGACGAGTTCGAACACGTCGCGTTCTACCTGTCCGACGTGCTGTACCGCGTGCTGCCCGTGTTCCATGAAGTGTTCGAGGACGCGCTGCAAAGCGTGTACGGCGACGAAGCCGCCGGGCTGCCGCCCGTGCTGGGCTTCGGCTCGTGGGTAGGCGGCGACATGGACGGCAATCCCAACGTGGGCGCCGCCACCATTGACGCCACGCTGTCGGGCCAGCGCGCGCTGGTGCTGGCGAACTACCGCCGCGACCTGGCGCGGCTGGGCGAAGTGCTCAGCCAGTCCTCGGGCCGCATCGGCGTGGCGCCCGAGCTGCTGCGCCGCACCGACGAGTACGCGCGCCGTTTCCCCAAGGCGGCCGACCGCCTCAAGTCGCGCCACGCCGACATGCCCTACCGCCGCTTCTGCGCCCTGGTGTCGGCGCGACTGGCCGCCACCGAGCAGGACAAGCGCGAGGGCTTTGATGACGCCGAAGAATTCCTCGCCGACCTGCGCCTCGTCGAGGCCAGCCTGCAGGGCCATCGGGGCGAGCACGCGGGCGCGTTTGCGGTGCGGCGACTGCGCCGGCGCGCGCAGGCGTTCGGCTTCCACCTGGCCACGCTGGATTTGCGGCAGGAATCCACCCAGCACGACCTCGCGCTGGCCGCCCTGCTCGGCGACGAGGCCTGGCCCTCGCGGCCCTGGCCCGAGCGCGCCGGGCGCCTGCGCGAACTGATCGCCGGCACCGCGCCGGCCTCGGCCCCGGACGCCACCGAAGCCGTGTCGGTGCTGGACGTGTTCCGCACCGTGGCCGATGCGCAGGGCCGCTACGGCAGCCGCGCCTTCGGCCCCTACATCATCAGCATGAGCCGCAGCGCCGCCGACGCGCTGGCGGTGATCGCGCTGGCGCGCATCGCCGGCTGCACCGACCGCAGCGGCGCCGTGCCGCTGGACGTGGCGCCGCTGTTCGAAACCGTGGACGACCTGCAGGCCGCCGCCGACACGCTGCGCTCGCTGTTCGCCGACCCGGTGTACCGAGAACACCTGCGCGGGCGCGGCGACCGCCAGGTGGTGATGCTGGGCTATTCCGACAGCGCCAAGGACGGCGGCCTGGTGGCTTCGCGCTGGGCGCTGCAGCAGACCCAGGTGCAGCTGACCGCGCTGGCCGCCGAAGCCGGCGTGCGCATCGCCTTTTTCCACGGCCGCGGCGGCTCGCTGTCGCGAGGTGGCGGCAAGACCGAGCGCGCGGTGATCGCCGCGCCGCGCGGTTCGGTGGACGGCAACCTGCGCCTGACCGAACAGGGCGAAGTGATCCACCGCAAGTACGGCATCCGCGCGCTCGCGCTGCGAAACCTGGAGCAGATGACCGGCGCCGTGCTGCGCGCCAGCCTGCGCCCGCGCCCGGCCGAGCCGCGCGAGGCCGCGTGGCGCGCCATGGCCGCCGACATCGCCGCCGCGGCGCGCGCGCACTACCGCGGCCTCGTCTACGACACGCCCGGCTTCGTCGACTACTTCCGCGACGCCACGCCGATTGACGTGATCGAACGCCTGCGCATCGGCTCGCGGCCCAGCAAGCGCGGCAACGCCGGCGGCGTGTCGTCGCTGCGCGCCATCCCGTGGGTGTTCGCGTGGTCGCAGAACCGCTGCGGCCTGACCGCCTGGCTCGGCGTCGGCACCGGCCTGGCGCACGGCATCGAGAAGTACGGCCACCACGCGGTCGCCGAGATGGCGCGCGACTGGCCCTTCTTCGCCACCCTGGTGGACGACGTGGAAATGGTGCTGGCCAAGTCCGACCTGGGCATCTTCGAGCGCTACTCGGCGCTGGCCGGATCGCACGCCGCGTTCTTCCCGCTGCTCGCCGGCGAGTTCGCGCGCACGCGCGACGCCATCCTCTCGCTCAAGGGCACGGGCGAACTGCTGGCGAACGACTTCCGCCTGCGCCAGTCCATCCGCCTGCGCAATCCCTACGTGGACCCGCTCAGCCTGCTGCAGGTGGACCTGCTGTCGCGCTGGCGCGCCGCGGGCCGGCCCGAGGACGCGCTGTTCCATGCCCTGGTGACCACGGTGAACGGCATCGCCGCCGGCGTGCAGAACACCGGCTGATCAGCTGACGCGGTCGGCCTTGCGCAGCAGGGCGATCCACTCGCTTTCACCGTCGCGCGTGTGCGCGGGCAGGCGCTGGGCGTCGCGCAGCGAATCGGCGGCCAGGGTGCGGGCGCGCTCGGTTTCGCCCCATTCGTGCAGCAGGGTGGCGTAGCGGGCGCGCGCTTCCAGGCCCGGGAAGTAGTCCACCAGCACGCCGAACTCTTCGTGCGCCTTCTCGCGGTCGCCGCAGGCGGCGACGGCGCGCGCGTAGGTCAGGTGCGCGCTGGGCGACTTGAAGTCGGGCTGCGCGGCGATCAGGCGGTCCAGCAGGTCGCGCGCTTCGGCGGGCCGCCCGCATTCGAGCAGCGCGCGCGCCAGCCGTGCCTGGATGTCGGCGTCCCCGGCGTACTGGCCCGACAGCGCCCGCTGGTAGTGCGGCACCGCTTCACTGGCGCGGCCGGCCTCCAGCAGCGCATTGGCCAGCCGCAGCTGGTTGCCCACGGTGGGCGCCAGCTCGGTGGCGTGGGTGGCTTCGCGCAGCTCGCGCGTGGGGTCGAACAGCTGGCGCACCTTGCTGCCGGCCTTGCGCACGCCGCGGTGCTGGCGCATCTCCGGCAGCCAGATGGCCACGCCGTACACCACGCTGCCCAGCAGCGGGAACAGGAACAGGATGAACAGCCAGTACAGCGGCTGGTTCGTGCGCACGGCGTGGATGCCGAACAGCACGGCGACGATGATGTGCAGCCCGATCCCGAAAAAATGCATGGCGCCTCCGCTGGATGCGCCGATTATCAGACAATCCCCGCCGTCGCGGGGGATCAGGCCGAGGTCACGTCCCGCAGCTCCCAGTGCGAACCCGCCAGCAGCCGCAGCCGGTGCTTGAACACCGCGCCGGGCAGCACGGTGGTGGCCTGCAGCCGCACCGACAGGTCGGTCTGTTCGCCCGTGACCACGGCCGTCGGGTCCACGGCGCCCAGGCTGGCGTCCACGGCGTCGGGGTCCTCCTGCAGCGCGCGCCAGCGCTCGAACAGCGCGGGCGTGCGCAGCGCCGCCTGCAGCTCCTCGGCGAAACCGTCGGCGCCGACCGAATGGAAGGACAGGCCGGGGACCGGCCCGCGCGCCAGCGCGGGGTCGGGCAGGCGAAGGTGGTAGCGGGTGGCCATGGCGTGGGAAGGGCTCAGTGCGCGTGCTGCGTGCCCGACTTCGGGCAGTGGCAGGGCGCGGTGGGACCGTACTCCACGCCCATCTGCACGCCGTTGCCGCTGCGCTGCCAGAAGAACACCGGCGCCGGCCGCTGCTTGCCGCCGATCTCGGCCATCGTGCCGGCGTCGTAAAGGCGGCCGTTCACCATCACCATCGCGGTGTCGGCGCTGTGCTGGATCTTCTCCAGCGGGTTGCCGTCCACCACCACCAGGTCGGCGCGCTTGCCCACTTCCAGCGAACCGATTTCCTTCGACAGGCCCAGGTAGCTGGCGCCGTCGATGGTGGCCGCGCGCAGCGCTTCCCAGGGCGTGAAGCCGCCCTGGGTGAGCGACCAGATTTCCCAGTGCGGCGCCAGGCCCTGCAGCTGGCCGTGGCCGCCCACCAGGATCGGCGTGCCGCTGTCGCGCAGCTTCTTGGCGGCCCGGGCCACTTCCACGTGGTAGTAGTCCCACTCGGGCGCGGTTTCGCGGCGCACGGTCTGCCCGTACAGCGAGTTCTTGGGGAAGAAGCGCAGCAGGCGCTCGTTCTCCCAGACGTTGTCGCGCGAATACCAGTAGCGCTCGGCGTTCAGGCCGCCGTAGTTCACCACCAGGGTGGGGGTGTTGCCCACGTCGGTGTTGCGCCACAGTTCGGTCACGTCGCGGTACAGCGGCGCCACCGGGATGTTGTGCTCCACGCCCGTCACGCCGTCCACGATCATGGTCATGTTGTGCTGGAAGGTGCTGCCGCCTTCTTCCACCACCAGCATGCCCAGCTCGCGCGCGGCCTGGTTGATCTGCTGGCGCTGTTCGCGCCGCGGCTGGTTGTAGGACTTCACCGAGAACGCGCCGTTGGCCTGCATCCGGCGCAGGTGGCGGCGGGCATCGTCAATGGAGTTCACCACGGCCTTGAAGTCGCCGTCGGCGCCGTAAAGGATGGTGCCGGTGGAGTACACGCGCGGGCCCACCATGCGGCCGGCCTTCACCAGTTCACTCTGCGAGAACACGAACTCGGTGGTGGCCGAGGGGTCGTGCATGGTGGTGATGCCGAAGGCCAGGTTGGCCGCGTAGGCCCAGTTCGCCTGCGGGACCACGCCCTGGCCGAAGTGCGCCGCGTGCGCATGCACGTCCACGATGCCGGGGAAGATCGTCTTGCCGGTGGCGTCCACTTCGCGCGCGCCGGCCGGGATGGCCACGCTGCCGCGCTTGCCCACCGCCACGATGCGCTCGCCCTGCACCACCACCACGCCGTCCTCGATCACGTCCTGCGCGCTGTTGGCGTCGCGCATGGTCACCACGCGGCCGCCGGTGAAGGCGAAGGTGTCGGTGGGGCGGTCGGTGGGCAGGCGCAGGCCCACCGGCACGCCGGCGTCGGCCTGGCCGCCGGCCAGCGCGCGGCTGTGGTAGCGGTTGCCCACCATCCAGTGCAGCGACTTCGAATCCGCGCCCCAGTGCAGGTAGCTGCCCATGTCGGTGCCCAGCGCGGTCACCGGCACGGCCTTGGTGTCCTTGTTGAGCTCGATGCTGCCGCCGGTGAGCGGCAGCGGCGCCACGTAGCCGTTGAACAGTTCGGTGAAGGCCACCGAGCGGCCGTCGGGGCTGATGGCCACGTGGTCCACGTACTTGAGGCTGAACACGTCGCGCGGCTGCTCGCCGTTCAGGCCCACGCTCTGCAGCTTCTTTTCCAGGCCGCCGCCGGTGAGGAAGAACACGCGCTTGCCGTCGGCCGAGAACTGCGGGTCGGCGCCGTTGCGCGCCACCTGCACGGCGTCGCCGCCGGCCGCGGGCATCACGAACACGCCGCGCGTGCCGCTCCACAGGCTGCCGGTCAGGCCGCCGCCGCCCTGGCGCGAATAGACGATGCGGCTGCCGTCGGGCGAGTAGCGCGGACCGTAGTAGAAGCCGGGCTGCGCGGTGAGCGCGCGCGACTGGCCGGTGGCCAGGTCGAGTTCGCGGATGGCGCCCATCTTCTCGTCCGACCAGGTGGTGTACAGCAGCTTGCGGCCGTCGGCGCTGAAGCTGGGCTGGTACTCGAAGCTGGCGTCGTCGCTGGTGAGGCGGCGCGGTTCGCCGCCCGGCAGGGCCTTGGTCCACAGCTGGCCCACCGCGTGGAAGACCATGGTCTTGCCGTCGGGGCTGGTGGCCACGTCGCGGATCATCTTCGGGCTGAAGTCGGCGCCGTCGAAGGTTTGCGCGAAGCGCAGCGCCGGCATCACCGTCTGCGACACCTCGGCGGTGAACGGGATGTTGGTGGGCTGGCCGCTGGCCATGTCCACGTTCCACAGCTTGCCCTGGGCCCAGATCACCACGGCCTTGGAATCGGGCGTCCAGTCGAAGTTGGGGTAGGGGCCGAAGATCGCCCACGCTTCCTGCTGGTCGTGCGACAGGCCGTCCCACACCGGGCGCGTTTCGCCCGATGCCAGGTCCAGCACGTGCAGCACCGACTTGTCGCGCACGCGCTTCACGAACGCCAGCGACTTGCCGTCGGGCGAAGGCTGCGGCCGCACCGCGCCGCCGGCGCTGGACACGACGTTCTCGATCTCGCCGGTTTCGCGGTCCAGGCGGCGGATCGCGTAGATCATGTCGTGCACGTTGCGGTTGTATTCGAAGCCGCCGCCCGGGCTCATGTCCTCGGAGAAGTAGATGTAGCGGCCGTCGGGCGACAGCGCCGGTTCGCCCTGGTCCTGCTGGTCGTTCTTGCGCCTGGTCAGCTGCAGGCCGGTGCCGCCGTCGCGGTGGTAGAGCCAGAGTTCACCGGCGCCCAGCGAGCGCTGCGACGTGAAGTGCTTGCGGCCCACCAGGTACTGGCCGTCGGGCGTCCACGCACCGTTGTTGAGCAGGCGGAAGTCTTCCTTCGACACCGCGGTGGCGCCGCTGCCGTCGGCCTTCATGCGCCAGAGGTTGTTGCCGCCGCCGCGGTCGGAGGTGAACGAGATTTCCTTGCCGTCGGGCGAGAAGCGCGGCTGGATGTCCCAGGCCGCGCCGCTGCTGATGCGCCGCGCGCTGCCGCCGGCGGCGGGCAGCACGTACAGGTCGCCCAGCATGGAGAACACGATCTGCTGGCCGTCCGGGCTCAGGTCGAGGTCGAGCCAGGTGCCCTCGTCGGTGCTGAAGCGCACCGTCTTGCCCTTGGCGTGGGCGGCGTTGACGTCCCACTTCGGTTCCGGGGCGCCTGCGGCGGTCGCGCCGATGCAGAAAGTGAGGCAAACGGCGAGCGCCAGCGGGCGGCGGGAAGGCATGGGCAACTCCAGTCAGGGGACCCGGCGATGCTAGGTGAACCGTGCCCGCCTGCCGTAGGCCGAAGGTCATGGTCGGGTGAAAGCGTGAGCCCGTTGGCGGTTATCAAAACCCATGGGGAACAAACGCTTGCGCACGCCGGAGTGCGGGCCGAGAGTAGGGCCATGCCTCGTCCCCGTGCGCCAGGTGATTACGCGTTGAAGTCCGGCCTCGTGGTGCTGGGCCTTGGCGCGTGTGCGCCGGCCTGGGCGGCGCCCGCCGCGCTCACCGTGGCCGCCTGGTCGTCGCTGGCGGGTGCGGGCGTGCTGGCGCTGGTGCTGGTGCTGTGCTGGACGGTGCTGCGCGAACGCGTGGTGCCCCGCTCGGTCTGGCAGCCGTTCGTGCTGTCGGTGGCGGTGCTGGTGCCGTTGCTGGCGTTCACCGCCGGGCGCTGGCCGCTGGCGGGCCTGGGGCTGGGGCTGGCGGCCATGGCCTGGGGCCTGGCGCTGGTGCACCGCCAGTCGCTGCGCATGCTGCGCCTGCTGGAAGAGCGCGACCACGCGCGCGCCGCCGCCACCCAGGCCAGGAAGGATTCCGAACGCGATGCGCTGACCGGCGCGTTGAACCGCGCCGCCTGGCGCGCCCGCCTCGAGAGGATGGTGGACGAGGGCAACGGCGCCTCGCCGTCGAGGCCGCTGTCGGTGCTGTTCTTCGACATCGACCTGTTCAAGCTGATCAACGACAGCCTGGGCCACGGCGTGGGCGACGACTGCCTGCGCGCGGTGTCGGCCACGGTGGCGGCCGAACTGCGCGGCGGCGACGTGCTGGGCCGCATGGGCGGCGAAGAGTTCGCGGTGGCGCTGCCCGGGGCGAAGCGCATCCACGCCATCGCCGTGGCCGAGCGCATCCGCGTGGCGGTGCAGGGCCACTGCCGCATCGTCGGCGAAGAAGTGGTGGAGCTGACGGTGAGCATCGGCGCCGCCGAATACCTCGGCGCCGACGAGGCGCTGGACGCCCTGGTGGATCGCGCCGACCGCGCGATGTACAGCGCCAAGGATTCGGGCCGCAACATGGTGGTGGCCGACGCGGCCACGCCCACGCCATGACCCTGCGACCCTGTTGGAGGGCCTTCAGGCCCGATGCTTTCCAGCGAAAGGCATCGGGCCTGAAGGCCCTCCCACAAGGCTTGGCGGGTCAGCGGGTGTAGGCGCGGGGCAGGGCGCCCTCGGGGGCCAGGTAGCGGTCGCGCAGTTCGGTCTGGCGCGAACGCATGCTGGCGGGCTTGCCGGCGAACCACACCTGTTCGGCCAGCGTGTTCACCTCCAGCGGGTCACCGGTCCACAGCACCAGGTCGGCTACCTGGCCCACCTCGATGCGGCCGCGCTGGGCCGACAGCCCGAACGCCTGCGCCGGCACCGACGTGAGACCGGCCAGTCCCGCTTCCCACGGCAGGCCATGGGCCACGGCCGTGCCCGCCAGCTGGCGCACCTTGCGCGCGTTGTGGGTGGCGTCGCCGCTCTGGGTGAAGCCCACGCGCACGCCGGCGCGGTGCAGGCGCGCGGCGTTTTCCAGCGTGGCGCCCAGTGCGTCGAAGCTCGACGGCAGGTTGGCCAGTGCGTCCAGCAGCACCGGCGCGTTCGCGGCCTTGAGTTCGGCCGCGACCATCCAGGCTTCACTGCCGCCGGCGATCACCGGCTTCATGCCGTGCTTGCGCGCGAACGCCAGCACCTGGCGGATGTCGGCGGCGCGGTCCACATGGAACACTACGCGGCCGCCGGCCAGGTAGCTGGCCAGCGCCGTGCGGCCGGCGCGCGTCAGCAGGCCGTCGCCGCTGCCGCTGCGGGCTTCGGCCACCGCCTGTTCCAGCAGCATCCACTGGCCCGCACGGCTGCCGCCCGACAGCGGCGAGGCGCCGCCGCCCAGGTTCACGAACAGGCTGCGGCTGCCCGGAAGCGCGGCGTCGAAGCGGCCGTCCAGCAGCACCGCGCTGCCCTGGCCCGCGACGAAGCTGCCGCCGGGCAGGCTGCCGGGCGACAGCACGGTGAAGGTGATGCCCTCCACGCGCGAAACGCCGATGACGGACGAGCGCGGGTTGTAGGCCACGTCCACGTCGAACTCCGGCCGCCACGAACTGCCCTCGTGCGCGGGCACCATCGCGCCCAGCGCCAGGTTGGCGTCCACGGTGGCGGCCTCGGCCGACACTTCCTCGATGCCCAGCCCGGTGAGGCCGCCGAACAGGCCCGGCGTCAGCGGCCGGCCCTTGGCGTCCACCACGGTGATGCCCGCGGGCGCGGCCAGGTTGGCGCCGACGGCGCGCACCACGCCGCCCTGCACCAGCACGTCGTGGTTGTTCAGCGTGCCCTGGGCACCGGCGGTGTGCACGGTGGCGTTGCGCACCAGCAGGTCCTGCGCGGCGGCAGGCAGCGCCAGCGCCAGCGTGAAAGCGATCAGCAGGCGCTTCATGGCGCCACCTCCTGGCCCAGCATGAAGTCGGTGACGGGGCGCCTGGAAGCGTCGTTGATGTCGTGCAGCAGCGCGCCGTCCACGTAGACCTTCTCGGCTTTGGCATACACGCTGAAGGGATTGCCGTTCCACACCACCACGTCGGCCATCTTGCCCTGGGCCAGTTCGCCGGTCTGGTCGGCGATGCCGATGGCGCGCGCGGCATTCGTGGTGAGCCAGCGGATGGCGCGCTCGGGCGGCAGCTTCAGGCCCACGCGCTCGCCGCGCGCCATCACCTTGGCTGCTTCCTGGTTCAGGCGCTGGATGCTTTCGGGCGAATCGGAGTGCACGATGGCGCAGCCCTTGTCGGGGCGGTCCACCAGCGCGATGTTTTCCTGGATGCCGTCGTAGGCCTCCATCTTGAAGCCCCACCAGTCGGCCCACAGCGCGCCGCAGATGCCTTCGGCGGCCAGCGTGTCGGCCAGCTTGTAGGCCTCCACGCCGTGGTGGAAGGCGGCGATCTTGAAGTCGAACTCCTTGGCCAGGTCGATCATCAGCGCCATTTCATCGGCGCGGTAGCAGTGGATCTGCACCGTGATGTCGCCGCGCAGCACGCCGGCCAGGGTGTCCAGGCGCAGGTCGCGGTTGGGCGGGTCGCCGGCTTCGCCACCGCCTTTCTTCTTCTTTCCCGCGCCGGACTGGCCCGCTTCGTACTTGTCCCAGGCGCGGCGGTAGGCCTGCGCCTCGATGAAGGCGGCGCGGTAGCCGGCCAGGTTGCCCATGCGCGTCATCGGCGACTGGCCGCGTTCGCCGTACACGCGCTTGGGGTTTTCGCCGCAGGCCATCTTCAGGCCGTGCGGGGCGCCGGGGAACTTCATGTCCTGCACGGTGGTGGCGGCCACGTTCTTGAGCACCGTGCCGCGGCCGCCGATCAGGTTGGCCGAGCCGGGCAAGATCATCATCGAGGTGACGCCGCCGGCCAGCGCGGTGGCGAAGCCCGGGTCCTGCGGCCACACGCTGTGTTCGGCCCACACCTGCGCGGTGACCGGCGCGGTGACTTCGTTGCCGTCCGAATGCGACTCGGTGCCGGGGCTGGGGTACACGCCCAGGTGCGAATGCACGTCGATGATGCCGGGCGTCACCCATTTGCCGGTGCCGTCCACCACCGTGGCGTCGCCGGCGTCCAGGTTCACGCCGACGCCGGCGATGCGGCCTTCGCGCATCAGCACGTCGGCCCCCTCCAGGCGCGCGCCCGAACCGGTGAGCACGGTGGCGTTGCGGATCAGCACCGGGCCCGAGGCGACCGGCCGGTAGGTGCTGGCGAAAGGCTGTTCGGCCGCCGGCGCCAGGGCCGGGAGCGCAAGCAGGACGGCGGCCAGCAGCGTGGCCTTCAACGGTCTGGACATGGATGGATTCCCCCTGGAAGCGCCCACCCTAGCCGGGCCCGGCGGGGCTTGCCAAGTGCGCCGCGCGGCCTTCACGCGGCGGCCACGCTAGAATGGCGGGGCAAGGCGTAGAAAAATAACAACAAGGAGAAAAACCAAGATGAAAGACAAACAGGAAATCGTCAGCAACTGGCTGCCCCGCTACACGGGCGTGCCGCTGGGCGAGTTCGGCGAACACATCCTGCTGACCAATTTCGGCGGCTACCTCAACACCTTCGCCCGGCTCACCGGCGCGCCCATCGTCGGCACCGACCGGCCCATGCCCAGCGCCACCGCCGACGGCATCACCCTGATCAACTTCGGCATGGGCAGCGCCAACGCGGCCACGGTGATGGACCTGCTGTCGGCCATCGACCCCAAGGCGGTGCTGTTCCTGGGCAAGTGCGGCGGCCTGAAGCGCAAGAACCAGCTGGGCGACCTGATCCTGCCCATCGCGGCCATCCGCGGCGAGGGCACCAGCAACGACTACCTGCCGCCCGAAGTGCCGGCGCTGCCGGCGTTCGCACTGCAGCGCGCGGTGTCAACGATGATCCGCGACCTCGAGCACGACTACTGGACCGGCACGGTGTTCACCACCAACCGCCGCGTCTGGGAGCACGACGAGGCGTTCAAGGAATACCTGCGCAAGCTGCGCTGCATGGCCATCGACATGGAAACGGCGACCATCTTCTCGGCCGGTTTCGCCAACTCCATCCCGTCCGGTGCGCTGCTGCTGGTGTCGGACCAGCCGATGATCCCGGAAGGCGTGAAGACCGAAGCCTCCGACCGCGTGGTGACCGAGCACTTCGTCGAGCGCCACATCCAGATCGGCATCGAAGCGCTGCGGCTGATCCGCCGCCACGGCAAATCGGTCAAGCACCTTCGCTTCGACGAGTGACGCTTACCAGGTGAAGCCGAAGCCCACCACGTCGGGCGCCGGCTTGGCGTCGCTGAAGCGGACGGTGCATTCGACGATCTGCTTGGCTTCCGACGTCAGGCCGGGTTCGATGACGATGGGCGCGGTGAGGAATTTCTCACCGTTGGGCGCATCCTTCATGCTGGCCGCCAGCGCGGCCAGGTCCATTTCGTAGAGTTTGCCCTCGACGCGCGACTTGGCGGCTTCTTCGCAAGCCTTGGCCGCCAGGTCGTTCGGAGAGCCGCCGGCGGATCCGCCGCCACCGCCGCACGCGGTCAGCGTGGCGGCCATCGTGATTGCAACCCAAGTACGCATTCAGTCCCCCTGGTCCAAGCCAATGCCCCGTCGCCAGGAAACTCCGGCCGGGCGGGCCTGCAGACGGGCTCAAATTAGCGCAATTGCTCTACGGGCGGCAATCTTGCTGACGCGGGGGCGCTTACCGCACATTCAGTAGCGGGGCACCGAGGGGTCGATCTGGGTGGACCAGGCGTCAATGCCGCCCTCGACGTTGTACAGGTCGTGGAAGCCCAGGCCGCGGAAATGCTCGGCCGCCTGGCGGCTGGAGTTGCCGTGGTGGCAGAGGAAGGCCAGGGGCATTTCCTTGGGCAGCTCGGCCAGGCGGGCGGCACTGTCCTCGTCCAGCACCTCGTGCGGGTGCGGGAACGGGGCCAGGGCGCGGGCGTGGGCCGGGCGCACGTCCACCACGTCGATGGTGCCGGCGATGACGTGGTCGTGCAGCTGCTGCACGGTCATGGACTTCACCGGCGGCGGGGCGTTGGGGTTGTGGATGGCCAGGCCGGCGCCGCGGGGGTCTTCCACCCAGTCAATGCGGATGCCGCGGGCCCGGGGCACGCTGGCCAGGTCCAGGTGCAGGCGGATGCCGGCCGACTCGGCCACCACTTCGCCGCCGGTGGCCGGCTTGAGCTCGAAGCGGGCGTTGAAGCGCGGGTCCACCGACAGGTGCAGCACGACGCCGTCGTCGGCGCCGCCCATGGCGCGGGTGATGGCTTCGGCCGCGGCCGGGGTCACTTCGATCGGCGGCGGGGTGCGGTCGGGGGCGGGCAGGCCCAGGGCCTCGTGCAGCTCACCGCTGTTGAGCATCTGTTCGATGATGTCGCTGCCGCCCAGCAGCTCGCCGCCGACGTACAGCTGGGGGATGGTGGGCCACTGGCCGAACACCTTGATGCCCTCGCGGATCTCGGGGTCAGACAGCACGTCCACGTGGCCGAAGTCCGGCACCAGCCCGCCCAGGATGCCCACGGCCTTGGCCGAGAAGCCGCACTGCGGCGCCTGCGGGCTGCCCTTCATGAACAGCACCACGTTGTGCCGGGCGAGGATGGCTTCGATGCGGCTGCGGGTTTCGGGCGACAGGGACATGGCGGACTCCAGCGGGAATCCCGCCATTTTACGCCCGGTAGAGCAGGGAATATGTACCAGGTACATTTTCATTCAGCCCCCGGTGTTCGCCGGAGGTCCCGTGAAAATGTACCTGGTACATATTCCCTGCTCGCCCCGCCTCAGTCGCCCAGCAGGACGGCGGCAACGGGCAGGGCCAGCGCGGCCCACGTGGCGTACTGCGCGGCGTCGGGGTGCAGGCCGTCGTCGGCCACGCCGGCGCCGGGGGCGCGGCTGGCGGGGGTGATGTCCACGAAGGCCACGCCGCGGGTCTCGCAGGCGGCGCGGGCGGTGGCGTTGAACGCGTCCAGTTCGGCGGCGATGCTCGCGGTGTCGCGCCCGCTGGCCTGGCCGAAGGGCGTGGTGCCCCAGTCGGGGATGGACATCACCAGCACGCGGTCCGGGCGGCCGTGGGCCAGCGTGATGGCGCGGTCCAGCAGCGCCGCGAACTCTTCGGCGTAGTTGGCCAGGTCGCGGCCGCGGTACTGGTTGTTCACGCCAATCAGCAGGGACACGACGTCCCACGTGCCCAGCGGCCCGGCCGCGTCCATGGCGGCGGACAGTTCGTCGGTGGTCCAGCCGGTGGTGGCGATGATGCGCGGTTCGGCCAGGCCGATGCCGCGTTCGCGCAGCGCCGCGGCCAGCTGCACCGGCCAGCGCCCGGCTTCGGGCACCGATTCGCCGATGGTGTAGCTGTCGCCCAGCGCGAGGTAGGTCAGCGGCGGCGCCACCGGTGCGCCGGCCTCAGGCCACTTGCCGCGCGCGGGCGCGGGCGGCGTGCCGGGCCAGGGCGCGGTCAATGCGGGTGAACACCTCGCGGATCATCGCGGCGTCGGGCAGCAGGGTGATGCGGAAGTGGCGCGACCCGGGCACGTTGAAGCCGCTGCCCGGCACCACCAGCACGTCTTCTTCCTCCAGCAGCTCGAGCGCGAAGGCCTGGTCGTCGAAGTCCACCGCGGCGTCGCCCACCACTTCCGGGAACGCGTACAGCGCGCCGGCCGGCGCCACCAGCGACAGGTGTTCGCTGGCCTCGCAGCACTCGATGGCCGCGCGCCGCGACTCGTGCAGGCGGCCGCCGGCGCCGGTGAGCTCGAGGATGGTTTCCGGGCCCGTGAGCGCCGCGGGCACCGCGAACTGCGCCGGCACGTTGGCGCACAGGCGCAGCGCGCTCAGCAGGTCCATGGCGTGGTGGTAGTCGCCGATCTTCAGCGGGTCGCCCGACAGCACCGCCCAGCCCACGCGCCAGCCGCAGGCGCGCCAGACCTTGGACAGGCCGCCGAAGCTCAGGCAGGGCACGTCGCCGGCCAGCGGCGCCAGCGGGGTGAACGCGGCTTCGTCGTACAGGATGCCGTCGTAGATTTCGTCGGCCATCAGCAGCAGCTTGTGCCGCGCGGCGATGTCCACCAGCTGTTGCAGCAGCTCGCGCGGGTAGTTGGCGCCGGTGGGGTTGTTCGGGTTGATGACCACCAGCGCGCGGGTGCGCGGCGTGATGAGCTTTTCGATCTCGGCCGGATCGGGCAGGAAGCCGCGCTCCGGCGGGCAGCGGTAGTACACCGGCCGGCCCTGGTTGAGGATGGTGGCGGCGCTCCACAGCGGGTAGTCCGGGCTGGGCAGCAGCACTTCCTCGCCCGGGTTGAGCAGGGCGCGCAGGGAGATGTCGATCAGCTCGCTGACGCCGTTGCCGACGAACACGCGCTCGGCGTTGGCGTTGGGCGTGCCGCGCTCGCGGTGGAACTGCGCCACGGCTTCGCGGGCCAGCGGCAGGCCCTGCTGGTGGGTGTACGGGTCGCTGTCGGGGACGTGGCGGGCCAGCGCTTCCTGCAGGTGCGCGGGGGTGCGGAAGCCGAAGGCGCCGGGGTTGCCGATGTTCAGGCGGATCAGGTGGCGGCCCTGGCCTTCGAGTTCGCGGGCGCGGCGGGACAGTTCACCGCGGATGTCGTAGCGGACCTCGCGAAGGCTTTCGCGGGTGGGCAGGGGTGAGGAGGGCATGGTGACAGCAGGCTCGGAACAGGGATTCTGCCGCCGAGGTTAGCGGAAACGCGGGGTTGAATCAGCTGTGCGGCGCGGTTTTCAGGCCTTGCGTCCGCGCAGGGCCAGCACGGCCGCCACGGTGAAGCCGATCTCCCAGACCAGCGCAGCAGCGAAGAAACCGGTGAATTCGCCGCTCAGCCCGATGCCCAGCAGCCGCGCGGCGGCGATGCCGCCGTTGCCCAGGGCCACCGACCACAGCCCCGGCTCGCGCCAGGCCGGCCTGGCCGCGCAGGCCAGCAGGAACGCCGCCAGGCCCAGCTCCAGCCCGCCGTAGAAGGCCCGCAGCTCGACCCATCCTGCCGCAGTGCCGGAGATGCCCACCGAAGCCAGCACCGCTTCCGGCGCCGCCACGATGGCCAGTCCGAAGCCCAGGAAACCCAGGCCGGCGAGGGTGAGGACAGCAATGCGGAATCGTTCCATGTCGCCAGCTTGGCCGCCCGGCGGTGAGTGGCGCGTGCAGGCGGGGGTATCATCCGGGGCAATGCAGCCCACTCCCGAAGCCCTAGACCGCCTGCGCGCCATCGGCTGGCCCGACGACGACACCAGCCGCGCCGCGCTCGCCGCCGCCCAGGGCGCCCGCCTGGCCCGCGTGGTCGGCCAGCACCGCAGCGCCTACGACGTGGCCACCCAGGCCGACGAAATCATCAAGGTGCAGCCGCCGCTGCCCTGGACCCGACCCCGCTGCCCGCCCGAACAGCGCGCCGCCGTGGGCGACTGGGTGGCGCTGGACGAGGCGGGCAAGAACATCCTGTCCTTCCTGCCGCGCCGGTCCATCCTCAAGCGCGGCGCCGCCGGCGAACACCACCGCCAGCAGCTGATCGCCGCCAACGTGGACCATGTGCTGGTGGTGGTGGGCCTGGACCAGGACTACAACCCGCGCCGCATCGAACGCTACCTGGTGCTGATCCGCGCCAGCGGCGCCAACCCCGTGCTGGTGCTGACCAAGGCCGACGAGTGCGAAATCGTGCAGGACTGCATTGACCTGCTGGTGGAAGTGGAGGAGTCGGGCGTGCCCATCCACGCCGTGAACGCCAAGGACCCGGCCAGCACCGCGGTGCTGCATCCGTATCTCGCCGCGGGCCACACGGTGGTGCTGGTGGGCAGTTCGGGCGCGGGCAAGTCCACGCTCACCAACACGCTGCTGGGCCGCGAGAAGATGAAAACCAACACCGTGCGCGGCAACGACTCGCGCGGCCGCCACACCACCACCTCGCGCGTGCTGACGCCGCTGCCGCAGGGCGGCTGCCTGATTGATACGCCCGGCATGCGCGAAGTGAAGTTCAGCGGCGACGAGGACATCGTGGACGCCTTCGAGGACATCGAGGCGCTGGCGGCGCACTGCCGCTTCCGCGACTGCGTGCACGGCAACGAGCCCGGCTGCGCCGTGCGCGCCGCCATCGAGGACGACACGCTGGACGAAGCCCGCTACCTGCACTTCCTCAAGCTGCGCGACGAAGTGGAAGCCGCGGCCGTCACCCAGGCCGCGCGCCGCGCCGAGGAGCGGGTGGCGAACAAGGCCCTGGGCAAGCGGCTCAAGGACAAGTACGGGCGCCGCTGATGACGCCGGACGAACGCTCCCTGCAGCACCACGCCGCGCTGGACGCGCGCCTGGTGGCTGCGGTGCGCGGCATCCGGCTGCTCGAGTCGGTGAGCTGGCCGGCGCAGGCGCAGGAGGCGTTCCTGGCGGCATGGAAGGTCGGCCGCATCCACCTGCCGAAAATCGAGTACCCGCGCGGCGACTACGACGCCATCCGCACCGAGCTGGAGGCCGTGGACCAGGCCGCCGACCCCGACGACCCGCTGGGCCGCTACCTGCTGCTGACGTCCGAAAGCTGGCGCATCACCACCCGCCTGCTGGACGCCGTGGGCACGCACCGCGTCACCGCCTATTCCACGCGCCTGTTCGGACGGCCGATGGAAGCGCTGCCCGGCGACGGCCCCACGCACCTGGACGCGGCGCGGCACTTCATCAGCCTGGCCGACGAAATGGACCAGGAGCTGCGCGAGGTCGAGCCCGACTACGTGCTGCCCGCCGAAACCGTGCAGGACGAACTGCAGGCGGCCATCGACGGCTTCTTCACCCGGCACAAGGTGCGCGTGGAGCTGGACCCGAACCTGATTTCCAAGGCCGCGGCCAGCTCGACCCGCATCCGCCTGCGCACCAATACCGGCTTCTCCGAGTACGACCGCAACCAGCTGCTGGTGCACGAGGCCTTCGTGCATTCGCTGACCGGGCTCAACGGCCGCGAGCAGCCGCACTTCAAGTCCATGGCGCGCGGTTCGCCGCGCACCACGGCCACGCAGGAAGGCCTGGCCACGTTCGCCGAGCTGATTTCGGGCTCGATGGACATCGAGCGCATGAAGCGCATCAGCCTGCGCATCGTCGCCATTGACAAGGCCATCCACGGCGCCGATTTCGTCGACGTGTTCCGATTCTTCATTGATTCGGGGCAGAGCCCGCTCGACAGCTTCACTTCAAGCCAGCGCGTGTTCCGCGGCGTGCCGCTGGGCGGCGGCGCGGCGTTCACCAAGGACACGGTGTACCTGCGCGGTCTGCTTTCCGTGCACACGTATTTCCGCTGGTGCCTGCGCCACCACAAGCTGTCGCAGGCGCGGCAGCTGTTCGCGGGAAAGATGGCGCTGGAGGATGTGTTCGCGCTGGAAGGGGCGTTCGATTCGGGCGCCATCGCCGCGCCGCTGTACGTGCCGCCGTGGATGCAGCGCGCGAACGGACTGGCCGGCATGCTGGCGTTCTCGCTGTTCGCCAACAAGATCAGGCTCGACCGCGTGGATGCCGACGACCTGGTGCTGGGCCTGTAGCTGTAGGAGGGCCTTCAGGCCCGACGCCCTTCAAGCCCG
>DAORUD010000045.1:18309-19865 GCA_035433005.1 Arenimonas sp.
AGCCCGAAGCGCTTCAGGGCCGCACCAGCCGCCCATCGTCCGCGATCCGGTAATCCGCCTCCGCCGCGTCCTCCACCCACCGCACGCGGTCGCCTATCGCTTGCCCGCGCCATGACGGCACGTCGTGCACCAGCCGCTCGTAGGCCCAGCCAAACTTGCGGTGCCGCTGCAGCTTCAGCGGCCCGTCGTGCGCCGCCAGCGCCTGCGCCAGCGCCGGCTGGAACACCGCCTGGCGTTCGCCCACCGCGCGCATTTCATGCTGCACGCGCACGCCGTGCCACGTGCACAGCAGCGACAGCAGCAGCACCAGCGCGCGGAAGGGCCGGCCCAGCTTCGGCCATGCCAGCGCCGTGCACGCCACCAGCCACAGCGAGAACCCGTAGCCGTACTGCGTGGCCGTCTGCGGCAGCACCAGCACCGGCCCCACCGTGACCACCGCGCCCAGGGCCAGCGCCAGGCCCAGCCGCGGCGACGCGCGCAGCACGCCCAAAGCCAGCCCCAGCATCAGCAGCGCCGATGCCACCAGCTGGCCGTGGGAGCGCAGCCACAGCGTGTTCACTTCGAAACTGGCGGTGACCGGCAGGTACATCGCGTACGCGGCGAAGTTCTTCGGCGCCGCTGCCGGCGCCAGCGAATAGCCGCTGGACGCGTCCGGCGACAGGAGTGCGCCCGCACGCAGCGCCAGGTAGGCCAGCGCCGCCAGCGCGCTGGCCGCGGTGGCGGCCGCCAGCACGCGCGGCCGGCCGGCCAGCAGCCACGCCAGGCCCACCAGGCCGGGCATCACCAGTGCGGCCTCCTTGGCCAGCAGCCCCAGCGCGGTCAGGCCGAAGGCCCAGGCCGCCGCCGGCACGATGGCGCCGCGGCGGTACGCGCGCTCCAGCACCGCGGCCAGCGCCAGCGACGCGCCTACCCACAGCAGATCGGCCAGCGTGGCCACCCAGCCGTGTACGTAGGCCGCGTAGGGATTGAGCGCGAAAAGCAGGCCGGCCATCGCGGCTGTGCGTGCCTTGAGCCCCATGCGCAGCAGCAGCCAGGCCAGCCCCGCGGCGATCGAGCTGCCCATCAGCACCCACAGCGCGTGCATGGCCCGCGGGGTCTCGAACAGGGCGCTCGACAGCAGCAGCCAGGCGTTGAAGGTCAGCGGCCGCCATTGCAGCATCGTCGCGTCGGTCCACGGGAACCAGGGCAGCGCCATGCCCGGCGGCACGTCGGCCGCGGCGCCCCACTGCAGTTCGTCGTGGCTGAAATAGCCCGGGTTCAGCGCCAGCGTCCACTGCGCCAGGCAGGCCAGCAGCAGCACCAGCAGCGGCAGGGCGAAGCGGACCGTGGGGCGGGGGAGGCGGTTGGGAGGCATCGCGGCAGTGTCGCAGCCCGGGCCCGGGGCCGCCAAACGCGGCGCGGCCGCGTGCCCATACGGGCGCGTCGGCAGCGGGTGCATGGGGCCGCTACAATCGGGGTCCCATCCAGGCGGCGCCCCGGCGCCCGGCCCGAGACCGCGCAGACCCATGTCAGAACACGAAGATTTCAAGCAAGCCGCCCTCGACTACCACCGCCTG
>DAORUD010000046.1:0-15583 GCA_035433005.1 Arenimonas sp.
CATCATCTTCGACCCCAACATCTTCGCCATCGCCACCGGCATCGAGGAGCACGACGGCTATGCCGTGGCCTTCATCGAGGCCGCGGCCGAGCTCAAGCGGCGCTTCCCGCTGAGCCACATCTCGGGCGGCGTGTCGAACGTGTCGTTCTCGTTCCGCGGCAACAACGCGGTGCGCGAGGCCATCCACGCCGTGTTCCTCTACCACGCCATCCGCAGCGGCATGGACATGGGCATCGTCAACGCCGGTGCGCTGGTGCTGTACGACGACATCGCGCCGGCGCTGCGCGACTGCGTGGAGGACGTGGTGCTCAACCGGCGCGCCGACGGCACCGAGCGCCTGCTGGCGGAAGCCGACAAGCACAAGGCCAGGAAGGGCGAGGTGCGGGCCGAGGACCTGGCCTGGCGCGACGCGCCGGTGGCCGATCGCATCCGGCACGCGCTGGTGCACGGCATCGACCGCTTCGTCGAGGCCGACACCGAAGAGGCGCGCCTGGCCGCCGCGCGCCCGCTGGACGTGATCGAAGGCCCGCTGATGGCCGGCATGAACGTGGTGGGCGACCTGTTCGGCGCCGGCAAGATGTTCCTGCCCCAGGTGGTGAAATCGGCGCGGGTGATGAAGAAGGCCGTGGCCATCCTGATTCCGCACATCGAGGCCGAGAAGGCGCTCAACGGCGACGCGGGCAAGGCCAAGGGCAAGGTGCTGATGGCCACGGTGAAGGGCGACGTGCACGACATCGGCAAGAACATCGTCGGCGTGGTGCTGGCCTGCAACAACTTCGACGTGGTGGACCTGGGCGTGATGGTGCCGGCGCAGGTGATCCTGGACCGCGCCCGCGAGGAGAAGGCCGACATCATCGGCCTGTCGGGCCTGATCACGCCGTCGCTGGAGGAAATGAGCCACGTGGCGCGCGAGATGAAGCGCCAGGGCTTCGACATCCCGTTGCTGATCGGCGGCGCCACCACGTCGCGCGCGCACACGGCGCTCAAGATCGACCCGCACTACGGCTCGCCGGTGGTGTGGGTGAAGGACGCCTCGCGCGCGGTGGGCGTGATGCAGTCGCTGCTGAGCCAGGACCTGCGCGCGCCCTTCGTGGCCGCCAACGAGGCCGACTACGCCGACGTGCGCGCGCGCCACGCCAACAAGGGCGACGCCAAGCCCTTGATGCCGCTCGAGCGCGCACGCGCCAAGAAGTTCGACGGCGGCTGGTCCGACTACGTGCCGCCGACGCCGCTCAAGCCGGGGCTGACGGTGTTCGACGACTACCCGCTGCAGGACCTGCGCGGCGTGATCGACTGGACGCCGTTCTTCCAGACCTGGGAGCTGGCCGGCCGCTACCCCGCCATCCTCGACGACGCGGTGGTGGGCGCGCAGGCGCGCGAACTGTTCGCCGACGCCAACGCCATGCTCGACCGCATCATCGGGCAGAAGTGGCTGACGGCGAAGGCCGTGGCCGGCCTGTGGCCCGCGAACAGCGTGGGCGACGACATCCGCCTGCAGGGTGAACAGGACGCCGTGCTGCACTGCCTGCGCCAGCAGGCCGACAAGCCCGACGACCGCCCCAACCTGTGCCTGGCCGACTTCGTCGCGCCGCAGGGCAGCGGCGTGCAGGACTGGGTGGGCGCGTTCGCCTGCACCGCGGGCCTGGGCATCGAGCCGCACGTGGCGGCGTTCGAAAAGGACCACGACGACTACAGCGCCATCCTGCTCAAGGCCCTGGCCGACCGCCTGGCCGAAGCGCTGGCCGAACGCCTGCACCAGCTCGTGCGCACGCAGCTGTGGGGCTATGCGCCCGACGAAGCCCTGGACAACGAGGCGCTGATCCGCGAGCAGTACCGCGGCATCCGCCCGGCGCCCGGCTACCCGGCCTGCCCCGAGCACAGCGAGAAGGCGACGATCTTCCGGCTGCTGGACGCGGAGAAACACACGGGCCTGTCGCTGACCGAAAGCTTCGCGATGTACCCGGCGGCGGCCGTCAGCGGCCTGTACTTCTCACACCCGGGCAGCCAGTACTTCGTGGTGGGCCGCCTGTCGCGCGAACAGGTGGCCGACTACGCCCGCCGCAAGGGCGTCCCCCTGGCCCAGGCCGAACGCTGGCTGGCCTCCAACCTCGACTACGACCCCGAGTAAAACCGGGGGAAACCGGGAAAAAACCGGGGTCAGAGCCCGATTTCCGAAACCGGATACGGCGATCTGGCGGGAGCTTCGCGTTCGGAAATCGGGCTCTGACCCCGGTTTTTCCTACCAGACGAGGTCGTCGGGGACCTGGTAGGCGGGGTCGGCGTAGGGGTCTTCGCCGGCCGGCGCGTTGGGGTCCACGCGCAGCGCGACGGCGGGCGCGAAGATGGCGCCGGCTTCGTCCAGCAGCGCCGCGGTCACCAGCAGGTAGCGGCCGTCGAGCTGCAGCACGCCCAGTTCGCCGGCGTTGAGCGCCTTGAGCTGCGCCTCGGTGACGTGGATGCGCTTGATCTTGCCGCCGTAGGCGAAGTGGCGCGCGATCTCGGCGTCCTTGTCGTTGAGCGACTTGTCCTTGACCAGCTCGGCCACTTTGGCCTTGGCCTCGCGGCGCAGCTTCGCCTCTTCCTGCTTCAGGCGCTCGGCCTCGATGCGCTCTTCCTTCTCGCGCTGGGCGCGGATGGCGTAGGCCTTGGCCAGGTCCATCTCCTCCTGGCTGCGCGGCCTGGACGGACGGCGCGGACCGGACGGGCGCGCCTCGCCGGGCTTGGCGGCCCCCGCGGGACGGCCATCGCGGCGCGGTTCACCCGGCCTGCCCGAACCCGGCGGACGGCCATCGCGACGCGGCTCGCCCGGCCTGCCCGAACCCGCAGGCCGACCATCGCGGCGCGGTTCGCCGCGATGAACGCCGGGCTTGCCGCCGCCGCGGTGCTCGCCGCCCGGGCGATGGTCGCCGCGCGTTGCCGCGTCGGGCTTGCGCTCGGGCTTGGGCTCCGGGGCGGGCGCGGCAAAACCCAGGCCCAGCAGCTTCTCGCGCAGTGAATTGCTCATGGTGTCGCCTTCGATCAGTAGTGCGGCGGCGGCGGTTCGCTGCCGGGGTCGGCGTATTGCACGGAGTGCTTGAGGTCGGCCAGGGCGCGCTGCAGCCGCTCATCGCTGCGCGCGGTTTCCATGCGGGCCTGCGCCAGCGCGTCGCTCAGCTCCTGCAGCGCATGCTCCTGGAAGGCCACGCGGGTTTCCAGCTCGGCCAGGCGCTGGGCGTGGCTGAGCAGGATTTCGGCCATCGAATCAGCGGCCATGGCCGCCGCCCTGCGCACCGCCGCGCAGGCTGCGCCCGCGGCCAATGCCGTAGTAGGCCAGGCCCGCGGCCTCGACCTGGGCCGGATCGTAGATATTGCGTCCGTCGAACACCACGCGCGACCCCAGCCGCGCGGCCAGCGCCGCGAAATCCGGGCTCCAGAACGCCTTCCACTCGGTGACCACGAACAGCGCGTCCACGCCCTGCAGCGCTTCTTCCGGCGTGGCGCACAGCACCAGGTCGTCGCGCGCGCCGAAGATGCGCGCCGCTTCTTCCATGGCCTCCGGGTCGTGCGCGCGCACGCTGGCGCCCGCCTGCCACAGCTGCTCGAGCAGCGCGCGGCTGGACGCCTCGCGCATGTCGTCGGTGTTGGGCTTGAAGGAAAGCCCCCACACCGCGAAGGTGCGGCCGGCCAGCTGGCCGTCGAAGTGGCGCGACGCCAGTTCGAACAGCTTGCCCTTCTGCGCGTGGTTCACCGCCTCCACCGCCTCCAGCAGCCCGGCGGTGTAGCCGGCCTGGCGCGCGATGCGGCCCAGCGCCTGCACGTCCTTGGGGAAGCACGAGCCGCCGTAGCCCGCACCGGGGTAGATGAAGCTGTAGCCGATGCGCGGGTCGGAGCCGATGCCGTGCCGGACCATTTCGATGTCGGCGCCGACGCGCTCGGCGATGTTCGCCATCTCGTTCATGAAGCTGATCTTGGTCGCCAGCATGGCGTTGGCCGCGTACTTGGTGAGCTCGGCCGAGCGCTCGTCCATCACCACGATGCGCTCGTGGTTGCGGTTGAACGGCGCGTACAGGCGCTTCATCTGCTCCACCGCGTGCGCGCTGCGCGAGCCCAGCACGATGCGGTCGGGGCGCATGCAGTCATTGACCGCCGCGCCCTCCTTCAGGAATTCCGGGTTCGACACCACGTCGAAATCAATGTCCACGCCGCGCCGCGCCAGCTGGGCGGCAATCTCGGCGCGCACCTTGTCGGCCGTGCCCACCGGCACCGTGGACTTGTTGACCACCACTGCAGGCCGCAGCAGCGACTCACCGATGCTGCGCGCAACGGCCAGCACGTACTGCAGGTCGGCGCTGCCGTCCTCGTCGGGCGGCGTGCCGACGGCGATGAAGATGATGTCGCCGTGCTCGATCGAGGCGGCGGCATTGACGCTGAAATCCAGGCGCCCGGACGCATGGTTGGCCAGCACCATGTCCTCCAGGCCCGGCTCGTAGATCGGGATGATGCCCTGGCGCAGGCCTTCGACCTTGGCGCGGTCGATGTCCACGCAAACCACCTGGTGGCCGACCTCGGCCAGGCAAGTGCCCGTGACCAGGCCGACATAGCCGGTGCCGAATACCGTAACGCGCATGGGATGCCTCCGTGCCGGGAACCGGCGGGGCCGTGCCCGCCTTGGTGACGGGCGTCGGGCGACCGGCCAGGCCGGTCGCCCGCGCGCGGGTTTACTTGACGATTTCCATCAGCTCGACTTCGAACGTGAGCATGGCGTTGGGCGGGATCGGACCGCCGCCAGCCTCACCGTAGCCCAGCTCGGCCGGAATCCAGAAGGTGTACTTGCTGCCCACCGGCATCAGGGCGACGCCCTCGGACCAGCCCGGGATGACCTGGCCCAGGCCGAACTCGGCAGGCTGGCCGCGATCGTAGGAGCTGTCGAACACCGTGCCGTCGAGCAGGGTGCCCTTGTAGTGCACGCGCACCACGTCGGTGCTGGTCGGCTTGGGGCCATTGCCCGCGCGGACCACCTGGTACTGCAGGCCGCTCTCGGTGACCTTGACGCCCGGCTTGTCCTTGTTGGTGGCCAGGAACGCGGCGCCCTCTTCCTTGCCCTTGGCGGCCTTGGCCTCGGCCTCGGCGGCCTGCTTGGCCTGGATGGCGGCGGTGAAGGTTTCCTGCACCTTGAGCGCCTGTTCGGCGGTGAGCTTGGATTCCTTGCCGGCGAACTGGTCGGCGATGGCCTGAGTCAGCACTTCCAGGTCAATCTCGTCCTTGATGACCGACAGCGACTTGCCCATGTCCTGGCCGATCATGTAGCTGACCTGCTTCTTGCCCGTCTCCAGGCCGGCGATGTCCGGGATGATCGGCGCGTCTTCGGCCGCAGCGGCCGGCGCGTCGGTTTCGGTCTTGGCGGCTTCTTCCTTGTTCTCGGGCTTGCAGGCACTGAGCGAGAGCACCAGGCTGGCGAGGACCAGCGGCGCGGCGAAACGCAGGGCGGAATTCATTGCGAAGGGACTCCTGAGGGGGCGGGCCGGACCGGCACGTCACCGCCTATTGTCGCGGGGCGCAGGCACTTCGGCAATCACGGCGAACAATCGCGGTTCAGGCTGTGGCCGGACGGGTCTGGCCACCCCGCAGAGGACCCGGACAGGGCCCGGCCGGGACCGGTCATGCCGCCCTCACGCCGCACGCGCTGGAATGCCGCCATGGAAACCCTGACCGAGCTCGACCGCATCCGCGCCCGCCACCCTGCCCCGCCCGCGGCCGGCAGCGAGGCGGAGTCGCAGGCCCTGGCCCGCTTTGCTTCGTTCTTCTCCAGCTTCGCGCCCGATCGCGTGCAGACGCTGCTGGCGGAAACCTACGCCGCCGACGTCTATTTCAACGACACGCTCAAGGCCGTGCGCGGGCTGGACAACCTGGGCCACTACCTGAAGGACAGCGCGCAGGCCGTCGAGGACTGCCGCGTGCAGATCCACGAAACCACGCGCACCGCCCACGGCGAACACCTGGTGCGCTGGTCCATGATGATCCGCTTCAAGCGGCTGCGCCGCGGCGTCGACACCTGGACGGTGGGCATGAGCCACCTGCGCTTCGACGCGCAGGGGCGCGTGGTGTACCAGCAGGACTACTGGAACGCCGCGGACGGCATTTTCCAGCACATTCCGCTGCTGGGCACGGCGATCAACGCGATCAAGCGCCGGCTGTAGGCCGGCGCCTGCGCATCGCTCAGGGCTTCGCCGCCGGCTTGGCCGGCGCCGGTTCGGCGAGCGCCTTTTCGATGGCCGCCACCAGCTTGGGATCCTGCGGCGTGGTGCGGCTGCCGAAGCTGGCGATCACCTTGCCGCTGCGGTCGATCAGGTACTTGTGGAAGTTCCAGCCCGGCGCTTCGCCGGTGGCCTTGATCAGGTCCGCGTACAGCGGCGTGGGCGAATCGCCGCGCACCTGCACCTTCTCGAACATCGGGAACTTCACGCCATAGGTGAGCGTGCAGAACTCCTGGATTTCCTCCTCGCTGCCCGGCTCCTGGCCCATGAAATCGTTGGACGGGAAGCCCAGCACCGCGAAGCCCTGGTCCTTGTACCTGGCGTGCATGGCTTCCAGGCCTTCGTACTGCGGGGTGAAGCCACACTTGCTAGCCGTGTTCACCACCAGCAGCACCTGGCCGCCGTAGGTGGCCTGCAGGTTCACGGTTTCCTTGCCCGCCAGCCGGCGGTAGTCGCGGTCGAGCAGGGATTCCCCGGCCAGCGCCGGGGCGGCGGCCAACAGGCCGGCCAGTGCAACGGTTGCCCACTTGTTCATCGAAACCACCCTCCGCCGGCGCCATGCCGGGTATGTGCCATCAGTTTGGGCGCAAAAGTGTGCACGGGGTGTTGACAGGTCTTTTTGTAGTGTTATAGTTACCTACAACACCTATCCAATACTTCACCAAGACGGGAGGCGACATGTACGCCAAATTGAAAACCAACCTGATCGGACTGGCCGCGGCGCTCAGCTTCGTGGTGGTCGGGTTCAGCCTGGGCGAGGCGCCCAGCGCCAGCCAGCCCGGCCAGGTCATCAGCCCGGCACTGGCCCAGGCCGACATCGCCCCGGCCCTGGCGGCCCAGGACACCACCCCGGTCGCCAGCCGCCGCGGTGCCCTCAAGCGCCACCTGGCCATGCCCTACGTGTCCTTTGCGGCCCTGCTGCCGCGCCGGGAGTCCTGAGATGACCATCGCATGGAATGACAGCGCGCCGATCTACCGGCAGCTCAAGGACAAAGTGGTGGCGATGATGCTCGACGGCGACCTCAAGGCGGGCGAATCGCTGCCCTCGGTCCGCCAGATCGCCGCCGAGTACCAGCTCAATCCAATCACCGTCTCCCGCGCCTACCAGGAGCTGGCGGACGAAGAACTCGTGGAAAAAAGAAGGGGACTTGGCATGTACGTGACCGATGGGGCCCGCGAGAAGCTGCTGGCATCCGAACGCGACCGCTTCCTGAAGGAGGAATGGCCGCTGGTGATCGAGAGGATCCAGCGCCTGGGCCTGGACTTCGAAAAGCTGATGCGCAGCGCCGACAGGGAGACCAGCAAATGAGCGCCGTCATTTCCGCCCGCAACCTGCGCAAGTGCTATGGCAAGTCCGTCGCCCTGGACAGCGTCACCTTCGACATCCCCGCCGGCCGCATCGTCGGCCTGATCGGCCCCAACGGCTCGGGCAAGACCACCACCCTCAAGGCGGCCCTGGGCCTGGTGCCCTTCGAAGGCGAGCTCAAGGTGCTGGGCCGCAACCCGCGCACCGAGCGCGACGAACTGATGCAGGACGTGTGCTTCATCGCCGACGTGGCCGTGCTGCCGCGCTGGCTGAAGGTGAAGGACGCGGTGGACTTCGTGGAGGGCGTGCACCCGCGCTTCGACCGCAAGAAGGCCGAGGCCTACATCGCCCACACCAAGCTGGCCCCGAACATGCGCGTCAAGGAAATGTCCAAGGGCATGATCGTGCAGCTGCACCTGGCGCTGGTGATGGCCATCGACGCCAAGCTGCTGGTGCTGGACGAACCCACGCTGGGCCTGGACATCCTGTACCGCAAGCAGTTCTACCAGAACCTGCTGGAAGACTATTTCGACGAGAACAAGACCATCGTCATCACCACCCACCAGGTGGAGGAGATCGAACACATCCTCACCGACCTGATGTTCATCCGCGAGGGCCGCATCGTCATGTCGGCCACGATGGACGAAGTGGGCGACCGCTTCACCGAAGTGATGGTGCCGGCCGACAAGGCCGACGCCGCCCGCGCGCTCAAGCCGATTGACGAGCGCCAGGTGTTCGGCAAGGCCGTGATGCTATTCGACGGCGTGCCGCGCAACCAGCTGGCCGAATACGGCGAAACGCGCAACCCCGGCATTGCCGACCTGTTCGTCGCCACCATGAAAGGAACCTACGCATGAACACCTTCAAATGGCTCCTGAAGCGTGAGTACTGGGAAAACCGGGGCGGCTTCTTCTGGGCGCCGCTGATTACCGGCAGCGTTTTCCTGCTGCTGACCCTGATGGCGGTGATCGCCGGCGAAAGCATGCGCAGCGCGGCCCTGGACGGCGAAGGCCTCAGGATGAACGGCGTCGAGCTCAGCAAGCTCACCGAAACGATGCGGCCGGGTGACATCGCTGAAATGGGTGCCGGCCTCGACCTCGGAGCGCTGCTGGCCTCCACCTGGCCCTTCATCGTCCTGGCCTTCGTGGTGTTCTTCTACTGCCTGGGCGCCCTGTTCGACGAGCGCAAGGACCGCAGCATCCTGTTCTGGAAGTCGCTGCCGCTTTCGGACCAGCAGACCGTGCTGTCGAAGGTGTTCAGCGCCCTGGTCATCGCGCCGGTGATCGCCACCGTCGCGGCCATCGCCACCTCGATCGGCTTCCTGGTGATCCTGAGCGGCTACGCCCTCTTCCACGGCGGCAACCCGCTGACGCTGATCTGGGGTCCGGCCAGCCCGCTGACGGTCGCGTTCAACCTGGCGGCGGCGCTGCCGGTGTTCGCGGTCTGGGCCCTGCCCACCGTGGGTTGGCTGCTGCTGGTGTCGGCGTGGTCGAAGTCCAAGCCTTTCCTCTGGGCGCTGCTGGTGCCGCTGTTCGCCGGCGTGCTGGTCACCTGGTTCGACGTGATGGAAATGCTGGGCATGAAGGCCTCCTGGTTCTGGACCAACGTCGTGGGTCGCCTGCTGCTGGGCACCGTGAGCGGCATGGACATGATCTACCGCGAGGGCAAGAACCCGGCCATGCAGAACTTCAACCCGGAAGGCCCGCAGGACGTCCTGGCGCTGTTCTCGGCCCAGAACACCTGGAGTGCGTTCGCCCACCTCGACATCTGGGTCGGTGCGGCGGCCGGCGTGGCGATGATCCTGGCGGCGGTGCACTTCCGCCGGGCCCGCGACGAAGGCTGATACGACCACCATGGCGGGGGGCGCGAGCCTCCCGCCTTTTTCCGCGACAGGAGCTGGACATGTACATCAAGACTTTCGCGCCCGTGCTGCTTGCGCTTTCCTCGCTGGGCCTGGTGGCCTGCAGCGGCGGCGACCAGCCTTCCGGCGACACCGACACCGGCTGGGCCGGCATGGCGCAGAAGGCCCGTGACGGGATTCGCGAGGAAATGGCCACCCAGAACCTGGACATCGTCCAGGGCGTCGCCGGACTGCCGAGCGCATCGCTGTCGCCCCAGGGCGACCTGGTGATCGACGGCCAGACCATCACCCTCACCCCTGCCCAGCGCGAGCGCCTGCTCGACTACCGCGCCCAGCTGGCCGGCGTGGCCGAAGCGGGCGCCGACGTCGGCATCCAGGGCGCCGCCATCGGCGTGGCCGCCATGAAGGAAGCCGCGAAGGCCGCGCTGAGCGGCAACCAGTCCGAGGTGGAGCAGCGCATCAAGGCCCAGACCGATGCCATCCAGGTGGCGGCCCAGGCCCTGTGCGATCGACTGCCGGCGCTGCTGGAAGCCCAGCGCGCCGCCGCCGAGGCCGTTCCAGAGTTCAAGCCCTACGCCAACATGGACGAGAAGGACATCCTGGAATGCAACACCGAAATCGACGCGGCCGCGCCGTGAGCAGGCTGGCCCTGCTGGCCCTGCTGTCCCCCGCCCTCGCCTTCGCCTCGGACTGCGAACACGCACAGCCCCGTTCGCTGGACCTGGACCTGGCCGGCGTACGTACCGTCCGCATCGAGGTGAACTCGCACGAGCTGCGCCTGGGCCCGGCGGGCGACGGCCAGGCCAGCTTCACCGCCCGGGCCTGCGCCTCCGATCCGACGCTGTTCGAGCAGCTCAGGTTCACGCAGGAGCGCCAGGGCGACGTGCTGGTGGTGCGCGCCGAGCGCGACGGCTATTCCAGCGGCATCTTCTTCAAATCCAACTACGCCACCCTGCAGCTCGACGCCCGGCTGCCGGCCACGCTGGCCTACGAAGTGCGGGTGGGATCGGGCGACGCCTGGATTTCCGGCCAGCCCAACGTGCGGGTGGACGTGGGCTCGGGCGACGCCGACGTGCGCGGCGCCACCGGCCTGCTGCGCGTGAAGGTGGGCTCGGGCGACGTCATGGCCTTCGACAGCGGCACGCTGGACGTGCTGTCGGTGGGTTCGGGCGACCTCGAGGCCCGCGGCGTACGCGGCGAGGCCGCGGTGGGCGACATCGGTTCGGGCGACGTGGCCATCCATACGGTGGGACGCAGCCTGCGCGTGGAGTCCGTCGGCTCGGGCGACCTGGTGGCCACCGGCGTGGACGGCGGCGTCAGCATCGGTTCGGTGGGCTCGGGCGACGTCAGCGTCAGCGACGTGGGCGAAGGCCTGAGCGTGCGCCGCATCGGCAGCGGCGAAGTGAACCACCGCGACGTGCGCGGCCCGGTCGACCTGCCCAGCGACGACTGAGTCGCCACCGGCGCGGCATCGCCGCGCCGCTCCCCGCCCTCAGCCGGCGCCACCGCCGGGCTTGCCGTGGATGCCGCCCTTGGCCAGTGCGGCGGGATCGAGCAGGGCCCGCAGCGTTTTCTCCGGCATGCCCGTGACCTCCCGGGCCACGTCGAGCACGGGCCTTCCCTCGCGATACGCCTGCTTGGCGATGGCGGCGGCCTTCTCGTAGCCGATCACCGGATTGAGCGCCGTCACCAGGATGGGGTTGCGCGCCAGCGCCTCGCGCAGGCGCTCGCCGCGCACGGTGAAGCCGGCGATGGCGGTGTCGGCCAGCAGGCGCGACCCGTTCGCCAGCAGTTCTATGGACTGCAGCAGGTTGTAGGCGATCACCGGCAGCATCACGTTGAGCTGGAAATTGCCGCTGGCCCCGGCCACCGTCATGGTGACGTGGTTACCCATCACCTGCGCGCAGGCCATGCACAGCGCCTCGGGCACCACCGGGTTCACCTTGCCCGGCATGATGGAGCTGCCCGGCTGCAGCGCCGGCAGTTCGATCTCGCCCAGGCCCGCCAGCGGGCCGGAGTTCATCCAGCGCAGGTCGTTGCCGATCTTCATCAGCGCGACGGCCAGTGCGTTCACCTGGCCCGACAGCTCCACCGAGGCGTCCTGCGAGGCAATGCCCTCGAACAGGTTCTTCGCCTGTTCGAACTTCGTGCCCGACAGTTTCGACAGCGACGCGGCGACGTGCTTGCCCAAGCGCGGGTCGGCGTTGATGCCCGTGCCCACCGCGGTGCCGCCGATGGGCAGGCGGCGCAGCCTCTTGAGGCTGTCTTCGATGCGCTCGCTGGCCGAGGCCAGCTGCGCCGACCACGTGCCCAGCTCCTGGGCCAGCGTCAGCGGCATGGCGTCCATCAGGTGGGTGCGGCCGGTCTTGGTGACCTTGCCGAGGGATCTCGCGCGCCGGTCGATGGTGGCGCGCAGGTGCCTGATGGCGGGCAGCAGCTGCTCGCGGCAGGCCAGCACCGCCGCCACCTGGATGGCCGTGGGCACCACGTCGTTGGAGCTCTGCCCCATGTTGACCTGGTCGTTGGCGTGCACGGGCTTCTTCGCCCCGCGCGAGGCCAGGCTGGCGATCACCTCGTTGGCATTCATGTTGCTGGACGTGCCCGAGCCGGTCTGGAACACGTCCACCGGGAACTGGCCGTCCAGGTCGCCGGCGGCCACCTGCAGGGCGGCCGAGCGGATGGCCGCCGCCACGCCCTTGGGCAGGTGGCCCAGCCCGGCATTGGCCTCGGCCGCGGCGGCCTTCACCAGGCCCAGGGCGCGGATGAAGCCGCGCGGCATGCGCAGGCCCGAGACCGGGAAGTTCTGCACCGCGCGCTGGGTCTGGGCGCCGTAGAGCGCCTCGGCGGGCACCTGCAGTTCGCCCAGGCTGTCCTTCTCGGTTCGCATTTTCGAGGCCATGTTGCACTCCTTGCCCGGCAAGCCCCCGAGCATACGCCGGCCTCCCTGTGGGAGGGCCTTCAGGCCCGAGGCTTCGCCGCGAATGGCTTCGGGCCTGAAGGCCCTCCCACAGGACGGGGTCTGAAGGGCCTCCTGCAGGGGGATGTAGAATAAAGGCGCCTTTCCACCGCCCGAGCCCCGCCGATGCCTGATTCCGCCCTCACCGCCCTGTCCCCGCTCGACGGCCGCTATGCCGCCAAGGCCGAGGCCCTGCGGCCGATCTTCTCCGAGTACGGCCTCATCAAGGCCCGGGTGCGGGTGGAAGTGGAGTGGCTGCTGGCGCTGGCGGCCGAACCCGGCATTGTCGAACTGTCGCCGTTTTCCGACGCCGCCGCGGCGCGCCTGCGCGCGCTGGCCTCGGGCTTCGCGGTGGCCGATGCGGCCCGGGTGAAGGAGATCGAGCGCACCACCAACCATGACGTCAAGGCGGTGGAGTACTTCATCAAGGAGCGGCTCAAGGACGACGCCGAACTGGGCCCGGCGCTGGAGTTCGTGCACTTCGCCTGCACCAGCGAGGACATCAACAACCTCAGCTACGCCCTGATGCTGCACGAGGCCTACACCACCGTCGTCGCCCCGCGCACCTGGGCCGTGGTGGAAAAGCTGCGCGCCATGGCCCACGAACACGCCGCGCTGCCCATGCTCTCGCGCACCCACGGCCAGACCGCCTCGCCCACCACCGTGGGCAAGGAAATCGCCAACGTGGTGGCGCGCCTGCAGCGTCAGGTGGCCGTGATGCACGGCATTGAGTTCCCCGGCAAGATCAACGGCGCGGTGGGCAACTACAACGCGCACGTGGTGGCCTACCCCGCCGTGGACTGGCCGGCGCTGGCGCAGCGCTTCGTCGAATCCCTGGGCCTGGACTTCAACGCCTACACCACCCAGATCGAACCGCACGACGGCATCGCCGAACTGTGCGACGCCCAGCGGCGCATCAACACCGTGCTGGTGGACCTGTGCCGCGACGTCTGGGGCTACATCTCACTGGGCTACTTCAAGCAGGCGGTGAAGGCCGGCGAAGTGGGCAGCTCGACCATGCCGCACAAGGTCAACCCGATTGATTTCGAGAACGCCGAGGGCAATCTCGGCCTGGCCAACGCGCTGCTGTCGCACTTCTCCGAGAAGCTGCCGATCAGCCGCTGGCAGCGCGACCTCACCGATTCCACCGTGCTGCGCGCGCTGGGCACCGCCTTCGGCCACACGCTGGTGGCCCTGGATGCGCTGCAGCGCGGCCTGGGCAAGCTCAGCGCCAACCCCGATCGCCTGGCCGCCGACCTCGACGCCGCCTGGGAAGTGCTGGCCGAGCCGGTGCAGACCGTGATGCGCCGCCACGGCCTGCCCAACCCGTACGAGCAGCTCAAGGAACTCACCCGCGGCCAGGGCATCAACGCCGAATCCATGCGCGCCTTCATCACCGGCCTGGACCTGCCCGCCGATGCGAAAGCCCGCCTGCTTGCCCTGACCCCGGGCGGCTACGCCGGCCTGGCCGAGTCGCTGGCGCGGGAAATCTAGGGCGTTTGGCCGCGGATTTACGCGGATGAACGCGGATTCAAGGGCGTTTGAAATTTTTGGCTTCGTGGCTTTATCCGCGGCTATCCGCGTAAATCCGTGGCAAAAAAACAATGAATAATCTTGCGACAGAAGTTGACGGTTCGGGCCTACCTCCGCTGGGCATGGCGCCCGAGGTATTCCTGCGCGACTACTGGCAGAAGCGGCCGCTGCTGGTGCGCAACGCGTTTCCCGGCTTTGTTTCGCCGATCACGCCCGAAGACCTGGCCGGCCTGGCCTGCGAAGAGGCCGCCCTGGCCCGCGTGGTGCTGCACGACCGCAAGCGCGACCGCTGGGAGCTGCGCAACGGCCCGTTCGCCGAAGAATCCTTCCCCAAGCTGCCGAACAAGGACTGGACGCTGCTGGTGCAGGACGTGGACAAGTGGGACATGGACGTGCGCGCGCTGCTGGCCGCGTTCCGCTTTCTGCCCTCGTGGCGGCTGGACGACATCATGGTCAGTTTCGCTGCGCCGGGCGGCTCGGTGGGCGCGCACGTGGACCAGTACGACGTGTTCCTGCTGCAGGCCCACGGCCATCGCCGCTGGCAGATAGACAGCCGCCCGGGTGCGCCCACGGCCTTCCGCGACGACGTCGAGCTCAAGCTGCTGCGCGAGTTCACGCCCGACCACGACTGGGTGCTGGCCCCGGGCGACATGCTGTACCTGCCGCCCGGCGTGCCCCACCACGGCGTGGCGCAGGACGCCTGCCTGACGTTCTCGTTCGGCATGCGGGCGCCGTCGCAGGCCGAACTGCTGCTGGACTTCGCCGAAGAACTGGCGGCCGCCATCCCCGAGGAAACGCGCTACACCGACCCCGACCTGGCCCTGCCCGCCGACCCGGCCGAAATCGACGACGCCGCCTTCGCCCGGGTGCGAGCGGCGCTGGCCAGCCTGCAGGCGCTGGACGAAACCGCCATGCGCCGGTGGTTCGGCCGCTTCATCACCCAGTACCGCTCGGCCGGTGAACTGGCTCGCCCCGCGCGAGCCCCCTCGCTGGACGCCGCGGCCGACACCCTGGCCAAGGGCGGCCGACTGCTTCGCCACCCGCATGCCCGCCACGCCTGGGCCCGCGAGGGCAAGCGTGCGCGGCTGCACGCCAATGGCCTGGGCTATGCCATGGGCGTGGCCTCGGCGCGCCTGCTGGCCGGCGCCGACGTGCTGGACGCGCAGGCGCTGGCCTCGCTGGATGCCGACGGCCGTGCGGCCTTGCAGGCCCTGCTGGCGCAGGGCCACTATCATCTCGAGAAGCCCCGCCTCGCGAAGCCCCGCCCCGAGACACCCAACCGACGCCGGTGACGCCATGATCCCTTCCGACTTCCACGTGGACCCGGCCGACTACCAGGCCGACTTCAAGGACCTGCGGCACGTTCGGGAAACCGTGTTCGTCGCCGAGCAGCAGGTGCCGCTCGAGGAGGAATGGGACGAACTCGACCCCCGCTGCCACCACGTCATCGCCCGCGACCTGCAGGGCCAGCCGATCGGCACCGGCCGCCTGACCCCGGAGCACAAGATCGGCCGCATGGCGGTGCTGCGCGAGTGGCGCGGCCGCGGCGTGGGCGACGCGATGCTGGTGGCGCTGATTGACCAGGCCCGCACGCGCGGCTGGACCGACGTGAGCCTCAACGCCCAGGTCAGCGCCGAGGGCTTCTACGCCCGCCACGGCTTCCAGGCCTACGGCGAGCGCTTCATGGAGGCCGG
>DAORUD010000046.1:15683-19600 GCA_035433005.1 Arenimonas sp.
CCCGCCACGGCCCAGGGCGCCATCCACCCGCTGCTCACCCTGGCCCAGCGCCTGACCACCGCGTTCCAGTTCCGCACGCCCGTGGACCCGGTGGACCTGCAGTATCCCTCGGCCTTCCTGGTGAATGACCGCGACGGCTACCTGTTCCGCGGCATCGGCAGCCGCTTCGAGGGCGACTGGAGCCCGGCCCTGCCGTCGCGCAACCGCCAGCTTTCCGAGCATTTCGGCCGCGTCTGGGAGCGCTCACGCCCCTGCACCGAGCTGCGATCGCTGGGCATCTGAGCGGTCCGGCGCTGGCCCAGGGCCGCACCCGCCGATCCCACACCCGACCAAAGTCTGAGCGCCAACCGACTCGGCGGGGGCCGGTCGGGTTCTAAAAGGCCAAGCGGGCCGGCTATAATCGCGGGCCTTGCCGGCGTGTCTTGCCGACAGCCCGACATCCCATTCCATCAATCACTTACGGCCCCGCAGCGGGCCAGGCCAGGGTCGTGGACAGTCTGATCAAGCAGTTCAAGCAGACCTCTCAGCTTGCCGGCGGCAACGCCGCCTTCATCGAAGACCTGTACGAACAGTACCTGGTCGACCCCGACAGCGTGTCCCCGGCCTGGAAGGCCTACTTCGACGGCTTCCAGGGCCGCGAAGCCGGCGACGTGCCGCACTCGGCCGTCATGGCCAGCGTGCAGGCCGCGGCCAGGGCCGGCGCCGGTGCCGGCGCGATGGACGACGAAGCCGCCCGCAAGCAGGCCGCCGTCGGCAAGATCGTCACCGCCTACCGCTCGCGCGGCCACCTGGCCGCCAACCTCGACCCGCTGGGCATGATGGCCAAGCAGGACGCGCCCGACCTGGACCTGCCCTTCCACGGCCTGGGCAACGCCGACCTCGACCAGGAGTTCACGGTCGACAGCTGGTTCCCGGAAAAGAAGATCAAGCTGCGCGACCTGCTGGCCAAGCTGCGGGCCTCCTACTCGGGCAGCATCGGCGCCGAGTTCATGCACATCTCCGACGCCAACCAGCGCCGCTGGATGCAGCAGCGCCTGGAAGGCGCGTCCGGCAAGTACGGCTTCGCCGCCGACGACCGCAAGCGCCTGCTCGAGCGCCTCACCGCCGCCGAAGGGCTCGAGCGCTACCTGCACACCGCCTTCGTGGGCCAGAAGCGCTTCTCGCTGGAAGGCGGCGATTCGCTGATCCCGCTGATGGACACGCTGATCCGCCGCGGCGGCAGCGACGGCATCAAGGACGTGGTGATCGGCATGGCCCACCGCGGCCGCCTGAACGTGCTCGTCAACACGATGGGCAAGCCGCCGCACAAGCTGTTCAACGAGTTCCGCGGCCAGTTCGAGCACAACGACGACCCGGCGCACTCGGGCGACGTGAAGTACCACATGGGCTATTCGTCCGACGTGGCCACGCCCGGCGGCCCGGTGCACCTGGCGCTGGCGTTCAACCCGTCGCACCTTGAAATCGTGGATCCCGTGGTGGCCGGTTCGGTGCGCGCGCGCCAGATGCGCCGCGAAGACGGCAAGCGCCAGCAGGTGCTGCCGGTGCTGATCCACGGCGACGCGGCGTTCGCGGGCCAGGGCGTGATCATGGAGCTGTTCCAGATGTCGCAGGCGCGCGGTTTCGCGGTCGGCGGCACGGTGCACGTGGTCATCAACAACCAGGTCGGCTTCACCATCAGCCGCCAGGACGACGCGCGCTCCACCTTCTACTGCACCGACCCCGCCAAGATCATCGGCGCCCCGGTGCTGCACGTGAACGGCGACGACCCGGAGGCCGTGGCCTTCTGCGCCCAGCTGGCGTTCGACTTCCGCAAGCAGTTCCAGCGCGACGTGGTGATTGACCTGGTGTGCTACCGCCGCCACGGCCACAACGAGGCCGACGAGCCGGCGGCCACCCAGCCGCTGATGTACAAGAACATCCGCGCCCGCAAGACCACGCGCGAACTGTACGCCGAACGCCTGGCCGCCGACGGCGTGCTCGATGCCGCCGGCGCCAAGGCCCTGGTGGACGCATACCGCGACCGCCTGGACAAGGGCGACGTCACCACCGAACTGGCCAAGGTCGGCCCCGACCCGTTCGCGGTGGACTGGACGCCGTGGCTCAAGGGCAAGCTGTCCGATGCGGTGGACACGAAGGTCGCGCGCCCCGCGCTGGACGCGCTGGCCACCACCATCAACACCCTGCCCGCCACGCTCAGCCTGCACCCGCGCGTGGCCAAGATCTACGAAGACCGCCTGAGGATGAAGTCGGGCGAGCTGGCCATGGACTGGGGCTTCGCCGAGAACCTTGCCTACGCCAGCCTGCTGTCCGAAGGCTACAAGCTGCGCCTGGTGGGCCAGGACGCCGGCCGCGGCACCTTCTTCCATCGCCACGCCGTGCTGCACGACCAGGCCAAGGGCGAAGCGCACATGCCGCTGCGCCAGCTGGCCGCCAATCCCGAGCACGTGATGATCATCGACTCGCTGCTGAGCGAGGAAGCGGTGATGGCGTTCGAGTACGGCTACGCCACCGCCGAGCCGGGCACGCTCAACATCTGGGAAGGCCAGTTCGGCGACTTCGCCAACGGCGCCCAGGTGGTGATTGACCAGTTCATCACCTCGGGCGAGTCCAAGTGGGACCGCCTGTGCGGCCTGGTGCTGTTCCTGCCGCACGGCTACGAAGGCCAGGGCCCCGAGCACAGCTCGGCGCGCCTGGAGCGCTTCCTGCAGCTGTGCGCGCTGGACAACATCCAGGTGTGCACGCCCACCACGCCCGCGCAGATGTTCCACATGCTGCGCCGGCAGATGCGGCGCGCCACCCGCAAGCCGCTGGTGGTGATGACGCCCAAGTCCATGCTGCGCAACAAGCTGTCGGTGTCCACGCTGGACGACCTGACCGGCGGCGGCTTCCAGACCCTGATCCCCGACACCGTTGCCAGGGATCCGAAGAAGGCCCGGCGCGTGGTGGTCTGCGGCGGCAAGGTCTACTACGACCTGGTCGAAGCGGCCGAAGCCAAGAAGATCACCGACGTGGCCATCGTGCGCGTCGAGCAGCTCTACCCCTTCCCCCGCCCCGAACTGGCCGCCGAGCTCAAGCGTCTCTCGGGCGCCAAGGAAGTGGTCTGGTGCCAGGAAGAACCGATGAACCAGGGCGCGTGGTACCAGATCCGCCACCACCTGGATCATTGCCTGGGCAAGGGCCAGTCGCTGAGCTACGCGGGGCGTTCGCGCTCGGCGTCGCCGGCCGCCGGCCACGCCAACACGCACGTCGAAGAACAGGCGAAGCTGATCGAGGACGCCCTCGTGAACGCGCCGAACACCCACACCGCCGAATAACCGCACACCAAGCCACAGGACGTCGTCCATGAGCATCGAAGTCAAAGTACCGGTCCTGCCGGAATCCGTTTCCGACGCCACCATCGCCACCTGGCACAAGAAGGCCGGCGACAGCGTGCGCCGCGACGAGAACCTGCTCGACCTCGAGACCGACAAGGTGGTGCTCGAAGTGCCCTCGCCGGTGGACGGCGTGCTCAAGGAGCTCAAGTTCAAGGAAGGCGACACGGTGACCAGCCAGCAGGTCGTGGCAATCATCGAGGAAGGCGCCGTGGCCGCCGCGCTGGCGCCTGTGGGAGGGGCTTCAGCCCCGACTGCCCCGGCCAAGGTGGAAAGTGTCGGGGCTAAAGCCCCTCCCACAGTGGCCGCGAAAACCGGCAGCGCCGGACTGCCGCCGGGTGCCGCCGCGCACGCCGCGCGCAACGACGTGAACCCGGCCGACGTCGCCGGCACCGGCCGCGGCGGCCGCGTGACCAAGGAAGACGTGGTCAACCACATCAAGGTCGGCGGCGGCGCCCGCCCCGAGCAGCGCGTGCCGATGACCCGCATCCGCCAGCGCATCGCCGAGCGCATGATGCAGTCCAAGAACTCCATCGCCATGCTGAC
>DAORUD010000047.1:0-19554 GCA_035433005.1 Arenimonas sp.
GGCCAAAAAGCCCTTTGGCCGGGATGTGCGACAATCCCGCCCGGCGGAGTCGGTCAAGGCAGTCGCGTCGCAGCAATGCGCCGAGGAAAGTCCGGGCTCCACAGAGCAGGGTGCCAGGTAACGCCTGGGCGGCGTGAGCCGACGGAAAGTGCAACAGAAAACAAACCGCCGAACGGCCCGCAAGGGTGCGTGGTAAGGGCGAAACGGTGGGGTAAGAGCCCACCGCCCGAGGGGACAACGCCTCGGGGCACGGCAAACCCCACCCGGAGCAAGACCAAATAGGGGTGCTATGGCATGGCTCGTGCCGCACCCGGGTTGGTTGCTTGATCCCAGCGGTGACGCTGGGGCCAGAGGAATGACTGTCCACGACAGAACCCGGCTTAACGACCGGCTCCGCCACTTTCCTCCGCAAGACCCCCTGGATCCGCGCACTCGCCGGTGAATCGCCCCGGGCGGGCGGCCGTGGGTCCGGGCCGCCCGGGCACTGACCGGTTCTGCTAACCGCGTCACGCCCTCAGATCAAATCCATGTGAAACAACACTTGCCCAACGGTTCTTAAACCAGACTCTCAAGATTCGCGCAAAGTGTTGATCTGCCTGATGAAATTACCCTGTTTTTGTCCTTGACAGCCCCCGGGGGCAGGTCTAACGTGGGCTTCCGAGGGAATTTCGGGTTTTTTGTGGCTTTTGGTGGATAAGGACTGATCCAGCGCATGTTCCAGGGCGAAACCGCGATCACGATCGACGACAAGGGCCGTCTGGCGATTCCCACCGCCTACCGGGACCTGGTCGCGCGCGCCTGCGGCAACCGCCTGGTGGTCACCTACAACCCCTACGAAGCCGGCTGCCTGTGGCTGTACCCGGAAGCGGCCTGGGAAAAGGTCCGCGACCAGGTCAACGCCCTGCCCAACGCCAAGCGCGTGCACCGCAACCTGCAGCTCAAGCTCGTCGGCGCGGCCACCGTGGTCGAACCCGACGGCAGCGGCCGCCTGCTGCTGCCGGCCAGCCACCGCAATGCGGCGGCCATCGAAAAGAAAGCGGTGCTGCTCGGCATGGGCGGCAAGTTCGAATTGTGGAGCGAGCAGGCACACCTCGCGCAGATCCGTCAAACCATCGGTGAAGACGAGATCAGCGAGGACATGCTCGACCTCAGGCTGTGACGGGGCTGGCCGGGATGCGCACCGACGCGCAGCCCAGCCATCTCCCGGTGATGCTGGCGCAGGCGCTCGACGGCCTGCGCGTATTGGGGAATGGCAGGTACCTGGACGGCACGTTTGGCCGCGGCGGACACGCCCGCGCCGTGCTCGACCGGCTGGGGCCGGAGGGACGTTTGCTGGTGATGGACAAGGACCCCGAAGCGATCGCGACCGCCCACGCGCTGTTCAGCGCGGACCCGCGCGTCGCCGTCTACCGGGGCTCCTTCGCCGACCTCGGCCACTGGGATGAAACCGCCCCGGGCCTGGACGGCGTGTTCTTCGACCTGGGCGTGTCGTCGCCGCAGCTGGACGTGGCCGAGCGCGGCTTCAGCTTCAGCAAGGACGGCCCGCTGGACATGCGCATGGACCCGGACTCGGGCGAAAGCGCCGCCAACTGGCTGGCCCGCGCCACCGACGCCGAGATCGCCGACGTGCTGTGGACCTACGGCGAGGAAAAGCTCAGCCGCAAGATCGCCCGCACCATCGTTGCCCGCCGCGACGACGCGCCGCTGCTGCGCACCGCCCAGCTGGCCGACCTGATTGCTTCGGTGGTGGGTCGCGGCGACAGCAAGATCCACCCGGCCACGCGCAGCTTCCAGGCCATCCGCATCTTCATCAACCGCGAACTGGTGGACCTCGAACAGGGCCTGGACGCGGCGTTCGCGCGGCTCAAGCCCGGCGGCCGGCTGGTGGTGATCAGCTTCCATTCGCTGGAAGACCGCATCGTCAAGCGCTTCATCGCCGCGCACGCCAAGGCGCCGCCGGGCAACCGCCGCATGCCGGTGGAGCGCGACTTCACGCCGACCCTGGTGGACGTCAGCGGCGCGCTGCGCGCCGACCACGCCGAAACCTCGGTGAACCCGCGCGCCCGCAGCGCCGTGATGCGCGTGGCCGAGAAGCTGCCGCAGGGAGCGGCCGCATGAGCATGCGCGATTTCCTGTTCGCCCTGCTGGTGGCCGCGGTGCTGTCGAGCGCCATCGCCGTGGTGCACGCGCGCCACCTGCATCGCCAGGCCTACATCGCCCTGTCGGGCCTGCAGCGCGACCGCGACGAGCTCAACATCGAGTTCGGCCGCCTGCAGCTGGAGCAGGCCACGTGGGCGGAAGCCAACCGCATCGAACAGGTGGCCGGCACCCGCATCGGCATGAAGTACCCGACCGACGACGACATCGTGGTGCTGCAGCCATGAAGGTCCAGCGCAGCAGCTACAGCCTTCGCAAGCGCCTGCTGGCCATCAGCGTGGTGCTGGGCGCGTTCGGCCTGGTGCTGGTGGCGCGCGCGGCGCACCTGCAGCTGATCAGCCCGGATTTCTACCAGGAACAGGGCGACGCCCGCTTCCTGCGCGAAGTGCCGATCGCCACCTCGCGCGGCACCATCACCGACCGCAACGGCGAACCGCTGGCGATCTCGTCGCCGGTGGAATCGGTGTGGGCCAATCCCAAGGAGCTGCTGCAGCACGCCAACCGCATACCGGCGCTGGCCGAGGCGCTGGGCATCCCCAACGACGTGCTGGCGCAGCGCATCTCGCAGCGCGCCGACAAGGAGTTCGTGTACCTGCGCCGGCACATGAACCCCGACATCGCCCAGGCCGTGGTGGACATGGGCATCCCGGGCGTCTATTCGCAGCGCGAGTTCCGCCGCTTCTACCCGCACGGCGAAGTGATGGCCCACGTGCTGGGCTTCACCAACATCGACGACCGCGGCCAGGAAGGCCTCGAGCTGGCCTTCGACGACTGGCTGACCGGCAAGCCCGGCGCGCAGCAGATCATCCGCGACCGCCGCGGCCGCACCGTGGAGAACGTGGACCTGATCCGCGCCGCCGAGCCGGGCCACGACCTGATGCTGTCCATCGACCGCCGCATCCAGTACCTGGCCTACCGCGAACTCAAGACCGCGCTGATCGAGCACGGCGCCAGCAGCGGCTCGATCGTGGTGCTGGACGTGCCCACGGGCGAGATCCTGGCCATGGTCAACCAGCCCTCGTACAACCCGAACTCGCGCGAGGGATCGGGCCCGGAGGCGCAGCGCAACCGCGCCGTCACGGACGTGGTGGAGCCGGGCTCGGTGATGAAGACGCTCACCCTGGCGGCGGCGCTGGAAAGCGGCAAGTTCACCCCGGAAACGCCCATCCCGACCGCGCCCGGCTACATGCCGCTGCCGGGCGGCTACACGGTGAAGGACTTCCGCAACTACGGCACGCTGACCATGACCGGCGTGCTGACCAAGAGCTCGAACGTCGGCGCGACCAAGATCGCCAACGAGCTGACCAACGAACACCAGTACGACATGTACCAGCGCTTCGGCCTGGGCCATGCGTCGGGCAGCGGATTCCCCGGCGAATCGGCCGGCGTGCTGCGCGCGCCCAACCTCTGGGGCCCGACCGAGAAGGCCACCATCAGCTACGGCTACGGCCTGTCGGTGACGCCGCTGCAGCTGGCCCGCGCCTATGCCGCGCTCGGCAACCAGGGCCGCCTGCACGAGGCCACGTTCGTGAAGGGCGCCGATTCGGCCAGCGTGCAGGTGATCGACCCGGCCATCGCCACGCAGCTGATGACGATGATGGAAACCGTCACCGGCCCCGAGGGCACCGCGCGCCGCGCGGCCGTGATGGGCTATCGCGTGGCCGGGAAGACCGGCACCTCGCGCAAGGCCAGCGGCGGCGGCTATGCGGCCAAGCGCTATGCGGCGGTGTTCGTCGGCCTGGTGCCGGCGTCCAAGCCCAAGTTCGCCATGGCCGTGGTCATCCACGATCCGCAGGGCCTGGAGTACGGCGGCGGCGCCGTGTCCGCACCCATCTTCCACCACGTTATGGACGGCGCGCTGCGGCTGATGGACGTGCCGCCGGACAACATCGAACAGTGGTTCGCCGCGCAGGCCAAGAAGAACGCCGCCTCGGTGGCGGCCGCGCCGCCGGCCGCGCCCGCGGCCCCGGCCGTGCCGGTGCCCGTGGAGTCGATGCAGTGAGCCGCGCCATGCCGCTCAGCGCGCTGCTGCAGGGCGAGCCGGCGCTGCCGCCGGGCTTCGACCCGATGGTGGCCGGCCTGAGCGCCGACAGCCGCGCGCTGGACGCCGGCGATGCCTTCGTCGCGCTGGCGGGCGCCAGCACGCACGGCCTGCGCCACGCCGGCCAGGTGCAGGCCGCGGGCGCCAGCGTGATCCTGTTCGAGCCGCCGGCGCCTCAGGGCATCGTGCCGCCGGCCAACGCCGTGGCCGTGCCCGGCCTGCGCGCGCGCCAGGGCGAACTGGCAAGCCGTTTCTACGGCGCGCCGTCGGGCGCGCTGGCCATGACCGGCGTCACCGGCACCAACGGCAAGACTTCCACTGTGCAGCTGATCGCCCAGGCGCTGACCCTGCACGGCGACGCCGCCGGGACCATCGGCACGCTTGGCGCCGGCCTGTACGGCAAGCTGGTGGCGGGCGAGCGCACCACGCCCGACGTCATCGCCGTGCACCGCCTGCTGGCGGCCATGCGCGGCGAGGGCGCCACCCACGTGGCGATGGAAGTGTCCTCGCACGCGCTGGAACAGGGACGCGTGGACGCGGTGGCGTTCCGCACCGCCGTGTTCACCAACCTCACGCGCGACCACCTGGATTTCCACGGCACCATGGAAGCCTACGGCGCCGCCAAGGCCCGGCTGTTCGCGTGGCCGACGCTGCAGGCCGTGGTGGTGAACCTGGACGATGCCTTCGGCCCGGCCCTGATGGCCGGCGCCCACGCCGGCGCGCGCCGCATCGGCCTGAGTTCGCGCGGCCACGCCGACGCCACGCTGCGCGCCGAGCGCGTGGCGCTGGCCACCGACGGCCTGCACTTCGACCTGGTGGAAGCGGGCGCGCGGCATGCGATCGTGTCGCCGCTGCTGGGCCGCTTCAACGTGGACAACCTGCTGGCCGTGGCCGGCGCGCTGCGCGCCCTGGACTGGTCGCTGGCCGACGTGGCGGCCATGCTGCCGCGCCTGTCGCCGGTGGGCGGCCGCATGAGCCGCGTCGGCGGCCGCGACGGCCAGCCGCTGGTGGTGGTGGACTACGCGCATACGCCCGACGCACTGCAGCAGGCGCTGTCCAGCCTGCGCGAACACACCCCCGGACGCCTCACCTGCGTGTTCGGCTGCGGCGGTGAGCGCGACGCCGGCAAGCGCCCGCAGATGGCGGCCATCGCCGAAGCCGGCGCCGACGCCGTGGTGGTGACCGACGACAACCCGCGCCACGAAGACGGCGACGCCATCGTGGCCGGCATCCTTGCCGGCTTTGCCCGTCGCGACGCGGTGGCGGTGCAGCGCGACCGCGCGCGCGCGATCACCGACGCCATCGGCGCGGCGACCGCGGGCGACGTGATCCTGGTCGCCGGCAAGGGCCACGAGCCGTATCAGGAAGTCGCGGGCGTGAAGCACGCCTTCGACGACCTCGCCGTGGCGATGGCCGCGCTGGAGGCCCGCCCATGAGGCCGCTGCTGCTGTCGCAGGTTGCGCGCTGGGTCGAGGGCCGGCACCTGGGCGACGACGTGGAAATCACCTCGGTCGGCACCGACACGCGCACGCTGGCGCCGGGCGCGCTGTTCGTCGCGCTGCGCGGCGAACGCCACGACGGCCACGCACTGGCCGCCCAGGCCCACGAGGCCGGCGCCGTGGCGCTGCTGGTGCACCGCGAAGTGGACAGCCCGCTGCCGCAGGTGCTGTGCGCCGACACCCAGGACGCGCTGGGCGAGCTGGCCGCGGGCCTGCAGCAGGGCCGCGGCGCGGTGGTGGTGGCCATCACCGGCAGCAACGGCAAGACCTCGGTGAAGACGCTCGTGCACGGCATCCTGGCGCGCGCCGGCAAGGCCTGCGCCAACCCCGGCAACTTCAACAACGAGATCGGCCTGCCGCTGGCGGTGATCGCCGCGCCGGAAGACGCCCGCTTCGCCATCTATGAAATGGGCGCCGGCCAGCCGGGCGACATCGCCTACCTGGCCAGCATCGCGCCGCCGCAGGTGTCGCTGGTGAACAACGTGATGCCCGCGCACATCGAGCGCATGGGCAGCCTGCTGGGCATCGCCGAAACCAAGGGCGCCATCTACGAGGCGCTGCCCGACGACGGCATCGCCGTGGTGAATGCCGACGACACCTTCGCGCCGTGGTTCATGCAGCGCATCGGCGCCCGCCGCACGCTGCGCTTCGGGCTGGAGAACGACGCCGACGTGCGCGGCACCGCGCTGCGGCACTCCGCCCAGGCCACGCAGTTCCGCCTGCACACGCCGGCGGGCGAGGCCGACGTGGCGCTGCCGCTTCCCGGCCGCCACAGCGTGATGAACGCGCTGGCCGCCGCGGCCCTGGCGCTGGCCGCCGGCGCGTCGCTGGACGACGTGGTGGCGGGCCTGCAGAACGCGCAGCCGGTGCCGGGGCGGCAAATCCCGCACACGCTGCGCGGCGGCGCGGTGCTGGTGGACGACAGCTACAACGCCAACCCCGGCTCGGTGGCCGCGGCCATCGCCGCGCTGGTGCAAACCGGCGGCGAGTCCTGGCTGGTGCTGGGCGACATGAAGGAGCTGGGCGAGGGCGCCGCACTGCTGCACGCCGACATCGGCGCGCAGGCGCGCCGCGCCGGCATCGCCCGGCTGTTCACCGTGGGCGAGCTGAGCGCGGAGGCCTCGCGCGCCTTCGGCGACGGCGCCCGTCATTTCAACGACCAACCGGCGCTCGTGGCGGCCCTTTCCAGTGCGCTGCAGGCGGCTCCGGCCGGCCTGCGCTGCCTGGTGAAGGGCTCGCGCTCGAGCGCGATGGACCAGGTGGTGGCCGCCGTGCTGGCCGCCGACAGGCAAGGAGACGCCGACCATGCTGCTTGAACTCGCCCGCTGGCTGCACGAACTGGGCATGATGCCGCCGCTGTTCGGCTACATCACTTTCCGGGCCATCCTGGGCGCGCTGACCGCGCTGCTGCTGTCGCTCTGGCTGGGCCCGCACGTCATCGAGCGCCTGGCGCGGCTCAAGGGCGGCCAGCCGATCCGCACCGACGGCCCGCAGTCGCACTTCTCCAAGGCCGGCACGCCCACCATGGGCGGCACGCTGATCCTGATGACCATCACGCTGTCCACGCTGCTGTGGGCCGACCTGCGCAACCGCTACGTGTGGGTGCTGCTGGCGGTGATGGTGGCCTTCGGCGCCATCGGCTGGCTGGATGACTGGATCAAGATCGTCCGGCGCGATCCCAACGGCCTGAAGTCGCGGCACAAGTACGCGCTGCAGTCGCTGTTCGGGCTGGCGGCGGCGCTGTTCCTGTTCTACACCGCCGACAACGCCAACTCGACCACGCTGTTCCTGCCGCTGCTCAAGGACTTCGCGGTGCCGCTGGGCGGCCTGTTCGTGGTGGTGGCGTACTTCTGGATCGTCGGCTTCTCCAACGCGGTGAACCTCACCGACGGCCTCGACGGCCTGGCCATCATGCCCACGGTGCTGGTGGCCGCGGCGCTGGGCATCTTCGCCTATGCGTCGGGCAACGCGGTGTTCTCGCAGTACCTGCAGATCCCGGCCATCCCGGGCGCGGGCGAGATCACCATCTTCTGCGCGGCCATTGCCGGCGCGGGCCTCGGTTTCCTGTGGTTCAACACGTATCCGGCCATGGTGTTCATGGGCGACATCGGCGCGCTGGCGCTGGGCGCCGTGCTGGGCACGGTCGCGGTGATCGTCCGCCAGGAAGCAATCCTCGTGGTGATGGGCGGCATCTTCGTCATCGAAACGCTGTCGGTGATGATCCAGGTGGCCAGCTTCAAACTCACCGGCCGCCGCGTGTTCCGCATGGCGCCCATCCACCACCACTTCGAGCTCAAGGGCTGGCCGGAGCCGCGCGTGATCGTGCGCTTCTGGATCATCTCGGTGATGCTCGTGCTCGTTGGTCTGGCGACCCTGAAGGTGCGCTGAGATGAACCCGACCGACCGCGCCCACCAGGCCACCAAGCTCGACGCCATTACGGGCCGCTTCGACCCGGTGTTGCTGCTGGTGACGCTGGCGCTGGCCGGCCTGGGCGTGGTGATGGTGGCCTCGAGCTCGATCGCCATCGCCGAGGGCCTGGACGTGGGCCCGTTCTACTTCCTCACCCGCCACCTGGTGTTCCTGGCCATTGGCGGCGGCCTGGCCTGGGCGCTGATGCGCATGGAGCTCAAGATCGTCGAGAAGTACAGCCACCTGCTGCTGGCGATGTGCTTCGTGATGCTGCTGGTGGTGTTCCTGCCGGGCATCGGCCGGTCGGTGAACGGCGCGCAGCGCTGGATCAACATCGGCATCGCCGGCTTCCAGGCCGTGGAAGCGGTGAAGCTGATGTTCATCATCTGGCTGGCCAGCTACCTGGTGCGCTACCGCGACGAGATCGCCCAGCAGTGGATGGCGCTGATCAAGCCGCTGGGCGTGGCGGCGGCCATCGTGGTGCTGCTGTTGCTGCAGCCCGACTTCGGCTCGGCGGCGCTGCTGCTGGCCATCACCGGCGGCATGGTGTGGCTGGGCGGCGCGCGCATCCGCAACCTGCTGATCCCCGGCCTGGTGGCGCTGCCGCTGCTGGCCATCGTGGCCATCGCCGAGCCCTACCGCGTGCGCCGGCTCACCTCGTTCCGCGACCCCTGGGCCGACCCGTTCAACGACGGCTTCCAGCTGACGCAGGCGCTGATTGCCATTGGTCGCGGCGAGTGGTTCGGCGTGGGGCTGGGCGGCAGCGTGCAGAAGCTCTTCTACCTGCCCGAGGCGCACACCGACTTCATCTTCTCCGTGACGGCCGAAGAGCTGGGCTTCGCCGGCTCGTTCGCCATCATCGCGCTGTTCGCGGTGTTCACCTGGCGCGCCTTCAACATCGGCCTGCGCGCGGTGGAGATGCGGCGCCACTTCGCCGGCTTCTGCGCCTTCGGCGTCGGCTTCTGGGTCAGCCTGCAGGCGTTCGTGTCCATTGGCGTGAACCTGGGCCTGCTGCCGACCAAGGGCCTGACGCTGCCGCTGATTTCCTCCGGCGGCTCGAGCGTGATGATGACCTGCGTGGCCATCGGCCTGCTGCTGCGCGTGAGCTACGAGCTCGACCGCGCCGAGCGCCAGGTGGCGCGCCTGCGCGGCGCCGGCCTGGCCGCGCCGGAAACCGGCGACGACCGGGTGGAAACCGCGGCGCCGGCGTCGTCGTCGCCGGCGGTCGCGCCCAGCGCGATGGGTCCGCGCGGTTCGCGCCACCGCATCGAACCCAAGATCGGAGCCGTGGCATGAGCGCGCCCGTGCTGATCCTTGCCGGTGGCACCGGTGGCCACATCTTCCCGGGCCTGGCCGTGGCGCAGGCGCTGCGCGCGCGCGACGTGCCGGTGGTCTGGCTGGGTTCGGCCGGCGGCATGGAAACCCGCCTGGTGCCGCAGGCCGGCATCGCCATCGAAACCATCGCCGTGAGCGGCCTGCGCGGCAAGGGCGTGGCCACCCTGCTCAAGGCGCCGGTGCTGCTGCTGCGCTCGCTGTGGCAGGCGCTGTCCATCGTGCGCCGCCTGCGGCCGCGCGCCGTGCTGAGCTTCGGCGGCTATGCCGCCGGCCCGGGCGGGCTGGCCGCGTGGCTGCTGCGCCGGCCGCTGCTGGTGCACGAACAGAACCGCGCGCCCGGCCTCACCAACCGCGTGCTGGCGCGCTTCGCCCGGCGCGTGCTGTGTGGCTTCCCGGGCAGCTTCGGCCATCGCGACGCCGAAGCCGTGGGCAACCCGGTGCGCCCGGACATCGCCGCGGTCGCGCCGCCGGCCGAGCGCTTCGCCGGCCGCGAAGGGCCGGTGCGCCTGCTGGTGCTGGGCGGCAGCCAGGGCGCCTTCAGCCTCAACGTCGCACTGCCGCAGGTGCTGGCCACGCTGCCGGCGGCACAGCGCCCGCAGGTGCGCCACCAGTGCGGTGAACGCCACGCCGAAAAGGCGCGCGCCGCCTACGCGGCATCGGGCGTCGAAGCCAGCATCGAACCTTTCATCGCCGACATGGCCGGTGCCTATGCCTGGGCCGACCTGGTGGTGTGCCGCGCCGGCGCCCTGACGCTGGCCGAGCTGTGCGCGGCCGGCGTGGGCGCGCTGCTGGTGCCGTTCCCCAACGCGGTGGACGACCACCAGACCCGCAACGCGGAGTTCCTGGCCGAGCGCGGTGCCGCGGCCATCGTGGCCGAGGGCGAAGGCTTCGCCGAGCGGCTGCTGGCCGCCGCGCAGCCGCTGCTGGCCGACGCGCCCCGGCGGCTCGCCATGGCCCGGGCGGCGCGCGACGCCGCCATGCCGCAGGCCGCCGAACGCGTGGCGCAGATCGTCATCGGGGAGGCCCGCGCATGAACCGTCGCCGCCTGCAGGAAACCGGTGACCTGGCGCGGGCGTTCCCGCGCGTGCACTTCATCGGCATCGGTGGCGTGGGCATGAGCGGCATCGCCGAAGTGCTGGTCACGCTGGGCTACCAGGTGTCGGGCTCGGACCAGAGCGACTCGGCCACCACCCGCCGCCTGGCGGCGCTGGGCGCCACCGTGCACCGCGGCCACGTGGCCTCGAACATCGAAGGCGCCGACGTGGTGGTGGTGTCCAGCGCCATCCGCGCCACCAACCCCGAGCTTGCCGCGGCGCACGCGCAGCGCATCCCGGTGGTGCCGCGCGCCGAGATGCTGGCCGAGCTGATGCGCTTCAAGCGCGGCATCGCCATCGCCGGCACGCACGGCAAGACCACCACCACGTCGCTGGCGGCCAGCGTGCTGAGCGAAGGCGGGCTGGACCCGACCTTCGTGATCGGCGGCCAGCTGCTGTCGGCCGGCGCCAACGCGCGCCTGGGCGGCGGCCAGTGGCTGGTGGCCGAGGCCGACGAGAGCGACGGCAGCTTCCTGCGCCTGAACCCGCTGGTGGCGGTGATCACCAACATTGACGCCGACCACCTGGAAAACTACGGCGGCGACTTCGAGCGCGTGAAGGCGGCCTTCAACGAGTTCCTGCACCGCCTGCCGTTCTACGGCCTGGCCGTGCTGTGCGTGGACGACGCCGAAGTGGCCGCGCTGGCGGCGCAGACGCCGCGCCACCTGGTCACCTACGGCATTGACCAGGCCGCCGACGTGTTCGCCCGCGACGTGCGCCAGGAAGGCCCGTGCATGCGCTTCACCCTGCACCTGCCCGAGTGCGCGCCGCAGGACGTCACGCTGAACCTGCCGGGCCGGCACAACGTGCTCAACGCGCTGGCCGCGGCCGCCATCGGCTGGCAGCTGGGCGTCGAACCGGCGCAGATCGCCTCGGCGCTGCAGAAGTTCCAGGGCATCGGCCGCCGCTTCAACCTCAAGGGCGAGCTGGACTTCGGCCGCGGCAAGGCGCTGCTGGTGGACGACTACGGCCACCACCCCAAGGAGCTGGAGGCGGTGTTCGCCGCCGCCCGGGGCGGCTGGCCCGAGCGACGGCTGGTGGTGGCGTTCCAGCCGCACCGCTACACCCGCACGCGCGACCTGTTCGACGATTTCGCGGCGGTGCTTTCGAGTGCCGACGCCGTCGTGCTGACCGAGGTTTACGCCGCCGGCGAAGCGCCGATCATCGGCGCCGATGCCAAGTCGCTGGCCCGCGCCATCCGCGCCCGCGGCCGCATCGACCCCGTGGTGGCCGGCAGCGCGCGCGAACTTCCGGCCGTGCTGGCCGACCTGCTGGCCGACGGCGACCTGCTGCTGATGATGGGCGCGGGCGACATCGGCTATGTCGCCGCTGACCTCGCGGCCCACGGTATCCATGGAGCACCCCAGGCATGACGCCCATTCCCGCCCCGCGCACCACCGACGCCCGCGCCTTCGGCCGCGTGGCCGTGCTGATGGGCGGCACCAGCGCCGAGCGCGAGGTGTCGCTCGACTCCGGCGCCAACGTGCTGGCGGCGCTGCGCGCCCGCGGCGTGGACGCGCACGCGGTGGACGGTATCCCCGCGCTGCTGGAAGCGCTGCTGGCCAAGCGCTTCGACCGCGTGTTCAACATCCTGCACGGCAACAAGGGCGGCGGCGAAGACGGCGTGCTGCAGGGCCTGCTCGAGGCGCTGCAGGTGCCGTACACCGGCTCGGGCGTGCTGGGTTCGGCGCTGGGCATGGACAAGATCCGCACCAAGCAGGTGTGGCTGTCGCTGGGCCTGCCGACGCCGCGCTACGTGCGCCTGGCGCCGGGCGACGACGTCGCGGCGGCGGCCGCGTCGCTGGGCCTGCCGGTGATCGTCAAGCCGTCCTGCGAAGGCTCCAGCGTGGGCGTGTCGCGCGTCTTCAATGAATCCGACCTCGCCGCGGCGGTCGCGCTCGCCGCGCGCTACCCGGGCGAGCTGCTGATGGAGCAGATGATCGTCGGCGGCGAGTACACCGTCGGCATCCTCGGTGACGTGGCGCTGCCCAGCATCCGCATCGTGCCGGCCGGCGAGTACTACGACTACCACGCCAAGTACGTGGCCGAAGACACGCAGTACGTGTGCCCCGGCCTGGACGGCGCCGCCGAGGCGCAGATGCAGGCGCAGGCGCTGGCCGGCTTCCGCGCCGCGGGCTGCACCGGCTGGGGCCGCGTGGACGTGATGCGCGACCGCGACGGCAACAACTACCTGCTCGAAGTGAACACCGCCCCGGGCATGACCAGCCATTCGCTGGTGCCCAAGGCCGCGGGGCAGGTGGGCATCGGCTTCGAAGAATTGTGCTGGCGCGTGCTCGAAACCAGCCTGCCGCAGGAGGCCGCGCGCCCGTGAACGCCCTGCTGCGCATCCTGGCCTGGACCCTGGCGATCGTGCTGGTGGCGCTGCCCGTGGTGGCCGTGCTCAACGGCTGGATCGCGGGCGAGCGCTGGCCGATGCGCAGCCTGGCCGTCACCGGCGAGTTCCGCCAGGTGGACGAGGCCGCGGTGCGCGAAGCGGTGCTGCCGTCGGTGCAGCAGGGCTTCTTCGCCGTGGACCTGGACCAGGTGCGCAGCGCGGTGGCGGCCCTGCCGTGGGTGGAGCGGGTGGAAGTGCGCAAGCGCTGGCCCGACCGCCTGGAAGTGAGCCTGACCGAGCACACGCCGGTGGCGCGCTGGAGCGACGGCCGCATGCTGTCCGAGGACGGCAAGCTGTTCGCCGCCCCGGCCGGTGCCGGCGCCGGCCTGCCGCTGTTCGAAGGCCCCGAGGCGCGCACGAGCGAACTGATGTCCTTCCACAGCCTGGCCCGGCCGCTGTTCCTGCCGCTGGGCCTGCGCGTGGACACGGTGACGCTGAGCGCGCGCGGCAGCTGGAGCCTGCTGCTCGACGACGGCACCCGCATCGAGGCCGGCCGCGGCGACCCGCAGGCGCGCCTGGCGCGCTTCGCCCGGATGCTGCCCCAGCTGCGCGCCGCCGATGCGCGCGTGCTGGTGCGCGCCGACCTGCGCTACACCAACGGTTTCACCCTCGTCTGGCAGGACGCCCCGGCGCCGTCCGCCATTCCCCCCGCATCTGCAGCACAGGCCAACACATGAATCGCAAAGGCGACAAGTCGCTGATCGTCGGTCTCGACATCGGCACCTCCAAGGTCACCGCGCTGGTGGGCGAGTACTCGCCCGGCCAGGAAATCGAGGTGATCGGCATCGGCTCGCACGAATCGCGCGGCATGAAGCGCGGCGTGGTGGTGGACATCGAGTCCACGGTCCAGTCCATCCAGCGCGCGGTGGAAGAGGCCGAGCTGATGGCGGGCTGCGAAATCCGCTCGGTGTACGCGTCCATCTCCGGCAGCCACACCCAGTGCCGCAACTCGCCCGGCATCGTGCCGGTGGCGGGCGGCGAAGTGACCTACGCCGACCTCGACCGCGTGCTGGAGGCGGCCAAGGCCGTGGCCGTGCCGGCCGACCAGAAGATCCTGCACGCCATCGCCCAGGAATACATCGTCGACAACTCCCAGGAAGGCATCCGCAACCCCGTGGGCATGTCTGGTGTACGGCTCGAGGTGCGCGCGCACCTGGTCACCGGCGCCCAGTCGGCCGCCAGCAACGTCATGAAGTGCGTGCAGCGCTGCGGCCTGCAGGTGGACGACCTGATCCTGAGCTCGCTGGCGTCCAGCACCGCCGTGCTCACCAGCGACGAGAAGGAGCTGGGCGTGGTGCTGGTGGACATCGGCGCCGGCACCACCGACATCGCCGTGTTCGTGCAGGGCGCCATCCGCCATTCGGCGTCGCTGCCGATCGCCGGCGACCAGGTGACCAACGACATCGCCCACCTGCTGCGCACGCCCACGCCCGAAGCCGAGCAGATCAAGGTCCGCTACGCCTGCGCGCTGGCCCAGCTGGCCACCGCCGAGGAATCCATCCAGGTGCCCAGCGTGGGCGACCGCCCGCCGCGCCGCCTGGCGCGCCAGGCCCTGGCCGAGGCGGTGCAGAACCGCTACGAGGAAATCTTCGAGATGGTGCAGGCCGAACTGCGCCGCTCCGGCTTCGAGGAGCTGGTGCGCGCGGGCCTGGTGCTCACCGGCGGCGCCTCGCGCATGGAGGGCGTGGTCGAACTCGCGGAAGAAATGCTGCACATGCCGGTGCGGGTGGGGATTCCCCAGCACGTGTCCGGCCTGGGCGAAGTGGTGGGCAACCCGGTGCATGCCACCGGCGTGGGCCTGCTGCTGTGGGGCAGCCAGTTGGAACACCCGCGCCGCCCGGCGCTGTCGGCGGGCAAGGCGGGCACGGTTTGGACGAAGTTCAAGAACTGGTATCGAGGTGAGTTCTGAGTTTCGTCGTCGTCACGGCACCAAAAGCGCAAACAAGAAAAACCAAACCCCTGGATCGGAATCACGGAGGATCAACACATGGCACATTTTGAACTGATCGAGAAGCTCGCCCCGAACGCCGTCATCAAGGTGATCGGCGTCGGCGGTGGCGGCGGCAACGCCGTCGCGCACATGGTGAACGCCGGCGTGGAGGGCGTTGAGTTCGTCACCGCCAACACCGACGCGCAGGCCATCAAGCAGTGCGGCGCCAAGCTGCAGCTGCAGCTGGGCGGCAACGTCACCAAGGGCCTGGGCGCGGGCGCCAACCCGGAAGTGGGCCGCCAGGCCGCGCTGGAAGACCGCGAGCGCATCGTCGAGGCGCTGGAAGGCGCCGACATGGTGTTCATCACCGCCGGCATGGGCGGCGGCACCGGCACCGGCGCCGCGCCGGTGGTGGCGCAGCTGGCCAAGGAGATGGGCATCCTGACCGTCGCCGTGATCACCAAGCCGTTCCCGTTCGAAGGCCGCCGCCGCATGCAGGTCGCGCTCAAGGGCATCGAGGAACTGAGCCACCACTGCGATTCGCTGATCACCATCCCGAACGAAAAGCTCATCACCGTGCTGGGCCGCCAGGCCACCATGGTGCAGGCCTTCCGCGCCGCCAATGACGTGCTGCTGGGCGCCGTGAAGGGCATCGCCGACCTGATCGTCAGCCCGGGCCTGATCAACGTGGACTTCGCCGACGTGCGCACCGTCATGTCCGAAATGGGCCTGGCGATGATGGGCACCGGCGTGGCCCGCGGCGACGACCGCGCCCAGGCCGCCGCCGAGGCCGCCATCTCCAACCCGCTGCTGGACGAAGTGAACCTGTCGGGCGCCAACGGCGTGCTGGTCAACATCACCGCCGGCCCGGACTTCACGATGGCCGAGTTCGACGAGATCGGCCGCACCATCGAGGAGTTCGCCTCCGAGGACGCCACCGTGGTCATCGGCACCTCGCTGGACCCGGACATGCAGGACGAAGTGCGCGTCACCGTGGTGGCCACCGGCCTCAACCGCGGCGTCGTGCGCCAGGCCGCCCCGCGCGCCCCGGAGAAGGAGGTCTACCGCGCCCCGGTCAAGCTGGTGCGCAACGGCAGCACCGGCCAGGTGGAATACGACGCGATGGCCAATGTCACCGCGGCGCCGTCCGGCAACCACCTGGGCCTGCGCTCGGGCCGGGCCCACGAAGCCCCGTCGGGTGCCGCCAGCGCCCTGGCCGAACTGCCCAACGACCACAGCTACCTCGACATCCCGGCCTTCCTGCGTCGCCAGGCCGACTGAGCGGGGCGGCCGCCGGCCCGTGGCCGCCCGACCAGGCGCCGCGGACCGGGCAGCCGCGACCGGCCGGCCTGGATGGCCGGCCGGGCAAGAAGGCCGCGCGTCCAGGCGCGCGGCCCCAGTGTTGTCCCCAGGGGGAACGGAAACCTTGGCCCGCCGGGCTGTCCGGCGGGTCTTTTTCCAGCCAAAGCAAGCACTTGCGTGGCGCCAGCAGGGGTTCTACCGGACCGGGGTTGCCGGAATGTGACGGAAAGCCAGTTGTTATCTTTTCGTTCAGTACACCGTGTGCTATGGTTCGGAAGGTTTTGCGCGCTCCTTCTGCGGAGACCGCTACAAAAATGATCAGACAGCGAACCCTCAAGAACGTCATCCGCGCCACTGGCGTCGGCCTGCACAGCGGCGAAAAGGTCTACATGACCCTGCGCCCCGCGGCGCCCGACACGGGGATCGTGTTCCGTCGCGTCGATTTCGACCAGCCGGTGGAAATCCACGCCAAGGCCGAGCGGGTCGGCGACACCAGCCTCTGCACCGCCCTGGTCGAGGGCAATGTCCGCGTCATGACGATCGAGCACCTGCTCTCGGCCATGGCCGGCCTGGGTATCGACAACGCCTACGTGGACCTGTCCACCGCTGAAGTGCCGATCATGGACGGCTCGGCCGGTCCCTTCGTGTTCCTGCTGCAGTCGGCGGGCATCGAGGAGCAGGAAAAAGCCAAGCGATTCATCCGCATCGTCAAGCCGGTCAAGGTCGAGGACGGTGACAAGTGGGCCCGCTTCGAGCCCTTCGAAGGCTTCAAGGTCGGCTTCACGATCGACTTCGCCCACCCCATCTTCAACAAGTCCACGTCCAGCACCGAGATCGACTTCTCCACGACTTCGTTCGTGAAGGAAGTCAGCCGGGCCCGCACGTTCGGCTTCATGAAGGACATCGAGTACCTGCGCGAGCGCAACCTGGCGCTGGGCGGCTCGATGGACAACGCCATCGTCCTGGACGACTACCGCGTGCTCAACGAAGACGGCCTGCGCTACGAGGACGAGTTCGTGAAGCACAAGATCCTGGACGCCATCGGCGACCTGTACCTGCTGGGCCACAGCCTGATCGGCGCCTTCTACGGCTACAAGTCCGGCCACGCGCTGAACAACCAGCTGCTGCGCACCCTCCTGGCCGACACCACGGCCTGGGAAGAGGTCACGTTCGACGATCCGGCCCTGGCGCCCATCTCCTACGCCCATCCCGCGCAAGCGGTTTGACACGCGCATCACGGGCCTTCACGGCCATTTAACGTCCGGTTAACGACTCACAGCGTTCCACGGGGCATCATGCCCCGTCGGTCGAAGACCGGGCGCTGGCCGCCAGCCTCAGAAGCTGGTCCCGCAGCTCCGGATCCGAAACCGACTGGGCGGTGGCCCGCAGTGAATCGCGGACCGTCTCGGAAAGTGGCTTCGGCTGGCCGGCCCCCGCGGGCGCGACGGCAGGAGGAACCGCCACTTTCACCACCAGCGTCCCGGCCTTGAGCCCGGCCGCGGCCGCGGCGTCCAGCAGGGCGTCCGCATGCAGCCGCAGCTTGGCCTTCCAGACCGGGCCGCTGACCAGGAACACCAAGTGCTTGTCATCCACGTTGGCCAATCTGCATTGGTCGGCCAAGGTGGCGGGGAGACTCTGGCGCAACAACGGGTCGAGCGCGTCCAGCCAACGGGCACGCTCCACCAGGTTGGCCAGCCCGGTTCCAGCCAGCGCTTCGAGCGCTCGCGGGGGCAGGGCGGCCGGCACCGCGCCGCGGACATTGGTTTTGGGTGGTTTATTCATGATGAATGTCATCATCGCAGCAAAATTCCTTCGGGCGCCGAAAAAGCTGGCGTTCGATGATCCCAAAGTGGCCGGCGTCACCCTTGGCGCCATTGCGCTGGTGTTGGCCACCGCTTTCGGCATCGGCTACATGGCCCGCGGCGCCAACGGCGCCGCCCTCGAGGAAATCGCCCGCCTCCAGTCCGAAATGGCCGCCCAGCAGGTCGCCCTCGACCAGGCCCGCGAAGAAGCCCAGCGCGAAGTGAACGCCATCGCCGCCCGCGTCGGCGAACTCCAGGCCCAGGCCAACCGCCTCAACGCCCTCGGCGCCCGCCTCACCCGCGTCGGCAAGCTCAAGGACGGCGAGTTCAACTTCAACGAGCTGCCCGGCCAGGGCGGCTCCGAGTCCGCCAGCGACGTTCCGTCCGGCGACCTGCTTTCCAGCCTTGATTCGCTGCAGCTGCAGTTCGCCCACTCGGGTCGGCAGCTGTCGGTGCTCGAGTCGCTGCTGTTCGACCAGAAGCTCGACAGCAAGGGCACGCCGGCCGGCATGCCGGCCCCCGGCTACATCTCGTCGGGCTACGGCGGCCGCACCGATCCCTTCGGCCGCGGCCGTGCCCACCACATGGGCATCGACATCGACTCCAACAGCGGCGACCCGATCACCGCCGCCGCCGAAGGCGTGGTCAGCTTCTCCGGCGTGCGCAGCGGCTACGGCAACGTGGTCGAGATCGACCACGGCAACGGCTACACCACCCTTTACGCCCACAACTCCGCCAACCTGGTCCGCGCCGGCGACGTCGTGCGGGCCGGCCAGCTGATCGGCAAGGTCGGATCCACCGGCCGCTCCACGGGCTCGCACCTGCACTTCGAGGTCATGCTCAACGGCCGCCAGGTGAACCCGCGCCAGTACCTGGCGAAGGCCCGCGGCTGAAGCATCTGCGCCGGGCTTGATAGTCCCGCCCCCGTCCCCAAGTTAAACTAGCCGGCCACGACACCCCGCAGGGGCTGGCGTGGCCTTTTTCGTTCGCTCCGTGCGACCCCGTTCACCAACCGGCTTCCCCCATGCTCAACAGCTTGCTCACCCGCATCTTCGGCAGCCGCAACGAGCGCCTGCTGCGCCAGTTCCAGAAGAACGTCGCCGCCATCAATGCGCTCGAGCCCCAGATGGAGCGCCTCGACGACGCCGGGCTGAAGGCCAGGACCGACGAATTCCGCCAGCGCATCGCCGACGGTGCCAGCCTGGACTCGCTGCTGGTGGAGGCTTTCGCGGTTTGCCGCGAAGCTTCGCGCCGCGCCCTGGGCCTGCGCCACTACGACGTGCAGCTGATCGGCGGCATGGTGCTGCACTCGGGCCGCATCGCCGAAATGCGCACCGGCGAAGGCAAGACCCTGGTCGCCACCCTGGCCGTGTACCTCAACGCGCTGGCCGGCAAGGGCGTGCACGTGGTCACCGTGAACGACTACCTGGCCCGCCGCGACTCGGCCTGGATGGGCAAGCTCTACAACTTCCTGGGCCTGAGCGTGGGCGTGGTCTACCCGGGCATGCCGCATTCGGACAAGAAGGGCGCCTACGCCGCCGACATCACCTACGGCACCAACAACGAATACGGCTTCGACTACCTGCGCG
>DAORUD010000048.1:0-19319 GCA_035433005.1 Arenimonas sp.
GGGCGTGGCGGCGCGGTAGTCCTGGTAGGACTTTTCCTCGACGTAGGCCGAGCCCAGCGCCAGGTTGATGTCCTTCTTGATGCGCGCGCGCTCGTCGTTCTCGAAGTACACGGCGCGCGCCAGGGCGATGAACTCCTGGTCGAAGGCCTGGGCCTTTTCCTTGATGCGGATGTCGTCCTCGATCACCCACAGCCGCTCGTTCACGGCCTTGAGCTCCAGGCGCAGGCGGGCGATGTCGGCGCGCGCGGCCGGGTGCGCCATCCAGGTGGCTTCGAGTGCGCTGAGTTCATTGCGCACGTTGGCCAGCTTGGCCGGGTCGGTCATGCGCTCGGACTTGATCTGCAGGATGGCGATCTTGTCGAGCAGTTCGCCGAAGGAAACGGGGGCTTGGATTTCGGACATGGGCTGATCCTCTCGTCGTGGCGGCAGTTTACCCGCAGCGCGCCGTCGCCACCGAGGCCGCGGGGGATCCGGCGCCACGTCCCGCCCCGCGCTTTGGAAGCGGCGCAAAAAAAAGGCCCCCGATGGGGGCCTTTTCACTTGGTATGGCGGAGAGGGTGGGATTCGAACCCACGGTTGGCTCACACCAACGCCTGATTTCGAGTCAGGTACATTCGACCACTCTGCCACCTCTCCGGACCCCGGTGCAGCGGTCGCACCACCGGGGCCGCGAATTATAGGGGGCCTTGGCCCGATCCGCCAGCCTCAGGGGCCCGAGGCCGTCCCGCCCCCCCGCGGCATGAAGAAGAACTCCCCGCTTTCATGGCCCGCGAAGCGGATGGGCGAGTACTCCGGCACCTGCGGCACGGGCGAATCCATGGCGCCCAGGGCCAGCGACGTGGACACCTCGCGGAACAGGCGCTGGGCCTCGAGCAGGCGGTTGTTGTCCTGCAGAACGTTCAGGAAGGCCCGGGCGAAGTAGCTGTGCCGGCCGGTGCCGGTGTCGGGCACCGGCTGCACGCCGCCCGAAGTCAGCGCCGTGCGCGAGCGGCCGGCGGCCATCGCCTTCACCCAGCCCGCCCACTTCTCGGGCGCCATCGAAGCGGCGTCGAAGGTGGGCGCCGAGGCGCGGGTCATGGTGCCCGAATAGCAGGAGTCGGCCACCACCAGCACGTGGCGGGCCGGCATGGTGTCGAGGATTTCGCTGACCGCGGCGTTGGAAATCCAGGTCTTCTCCGCGCCCGCGGCGCCGTCGCTGGGCACCCAGTAGCCCTGGCCCCTGGCGTCCAGCTCGCCGTGGCCGGCGTAGTAGATCAGCAGGTTGTCCTCGGGCTTGAGCTTCTCGCGCACCTCGTTCAGAGCGGTCAGCATCTCCAGCCGGCCGCCGTTGAGCACCAGCGTGGTCTGGTAGCCATAGCGGGACTTGAGCAGGGCGGCGACCGCATTGGCGTCGTTGGCGGCGCTCTTGAGCGCCGGGTAGGCCGGGTCGCGGTAGCTGTTGTTGCCAATGACCACGGCGAAGTAGCGGCCCAGCTTGACGTCGCGCGGCAGGCTGCCGTCGCCGGCCGGGGTGGTGGCGGCCGAGGCCGCCGACGCCGCCTGCGGCAGCAGGGTGAAGGCCAGCTCGGCCCGCGCGCCCTTGCGGTCGGTGGCCGCCACATTGACCTGGGCACCGCCGGCCGGCACGTCCACCTGGGCGCTGAAGCCACCGCTGGCGTTGAGCGGCGCCGGCTGGCCGTTGACCGTGATGGCGCTGACCAGCTGCGGCGACGTCACCCGCCCGACCACCTGGCGCTTGCCCGGGCCGCCGCGGTACACGGCCGTGTTGCGGCCACCGCGGGTGGCGACGAACACCGGGTCGATGATCTCCAGCATCGGCGCTGCCGCGTAGGCACCGCCCGCCGCGCCGGCGCGCTGCTCCAGCGAAGCCAGCTGGGTGCGCTGGCTGTTGATCTGCTCTTCCTGCGCCAGCAGCTGGTTCTCGAGCAGTTTGGTCAGCTCGTCGTCCTGCTGGCGGCGGGCCTGCACGAGTTTTTCCTGGGTGGCGGTCAGCTCGCGCCGGGCCGCTTCCAGCGCGCCCCGGCGCTCCTGCAGCTCCTGCTGCAGCTTCTGCACCTGTTCGCGCAGCTGCGCCGACTCCGCCTCGCCCTCGCGGACCTGCTGCTGCAGCCCGGTGATCTGCTCGTCGCGCGCGCTGATCTGCACCTGCACCACCGACGCATACAGCAGCTCGTCCTGGATGCCCGATGCCTCGCGGTAGAGGTTGAGCGCCGCCGCCTGGTCACGGGGCACGCCCAGTCCCTGTTCGTACAGGTAGCCCAGGTTGATCTTGGCCCGGCCATAGCCCTGGTCGGCGGCCTTCTTGAACCACTGGAAGGCCATGCCGTAGTCGGGCTCGGTGCCCAGGCCCTTGGAATAGATCTCGCCGACGTTGTTCTGCGCCTCGGCGCTGCCCGTCATCGCGCCTTCCAGCCACACCTTCAGTGCGGTCTGGTAGTTGGCGCGGTCATGTGCGACGTATTCGCCGCCGCGGATCTCGCAGTCGGCCTGCGTGGTGCGCACCGGGCGTCGGGCGCTGAGGAAGGTGGCCTGCCGGCCGAGCTTGCGGATCTGCCCGGGCAAAAGGCAGTCCACCACCATCAGGTCTTCGGCGTTGCGCACCGCGGCCAGTGCGGGCTGCGCCGGCCAGCCGGCGATGATCGCCAGCAGGCACGCGCCGCCAAAAACGAACAAGCGGGAACGATCCGGACACAGGTTGCGCAGCGTCATGGGCACGGCTCCGTTGGGAAGCAATGCGGCCCGCGCCAAGGCCATTGAAGCGGCGCGCCAGCCGCTATACTCGAGGCGAAGTTATAGCCGCAATCCAGGGGAAAAGCGATGGACTTCCAGAGCAGCGCGGCCTCGGGCCGCCGGGCCATCCAGGCCGCGTCGAAGCGGTTGGCCAACGCGGCGGCGCTGGCGCTGCTGGCACTCATCGGCCTGGGCTGGAGCAACCCGTCGCAGGCGCAAACCTGCGACTTCGTCCAGATCGGCTCACCTTCGGCGATCAACATCGCGGGCACGTCGGTCAGCTTCACGCTGGAAGCGCAAACCGCCTGCTCCACCACGGTGGACGTGGCGATAGCCATCGCCACCGACACCACGGGCGGCGCGACGGTCCAGGCTCCCACCAATCCCACGGTCGCGCTCGACACGCCCTACCTGTTCACCGTCAACCTGGGCACCACGCCCGGCGGCAGCGGCACGGTGACGGCCACCTGCCTGAGCGGCGGCTGCGCCGGCGACGTGCTCACCTACACCTTCGCCACCAACAACGATTACGTCTACACCGCCACCACGCCCACGGTGGTGACCAACCAGATAACGCCGTTCACGCTCACCACCAACCTGCAGTTCAACGGCGCGCCGGGCGCGCTGACCACCAGCTTCTTCAACAACACCACGGCATCGGCCATCGGCGGCGCCGTGACGCCCGACCCGGCCGGCAACGCCAGCGTGACCGCCAGCCTCGCCATCGCCAACACCTACAGCATCAGCGGCAACATCAACTGCCCACTGCTGTTCCTGCTGGAAGGCTGCCCGCCGCCACCGGCGAACTTCACCGTGGTGGTGGAGCCGGTGACGCTGACGGCCAGCACGCCGCTGGCCCCGACCACGGCGTCGGGCGTACCGCTGAACATGGCGGTGACGTACGGCAGCACCACCATCCCGGCGCCCAACGGCACCAACATCAACTGGTCCGTCACCGCGCAGCCCGCGGGTGGCGACGGCGCCGTAACCGGCAACGCGGTGGCCGGCGGTGGCGGCCAGAGCACGGCGGTGTTCACCGCCACGGTGCCGGGCACCTACACCGTGTTCGCCAACAGCGGCTGCACCTTCTGTGCGCCGGGAACGCAATCGTTCACCGTCACGGTCACTGCCCTGCCCTACGTGCTGGTGCCGGTGACGCCCAACCCGCTGGCCGGCACCGCCGGCGTGGGCCTGCCGGTCACGGTGCGCCTGGAACAGGGCGGCGTGCCGGTGGGCGGTGCAACGGTGCAGTGGAGCGCCGGCGCGCCCTTCACCCCCGCCAGCACCACCAGCGTGACCAACGCCGCGGCCGGCGAAGCGTCCGCCACGTTCACGCCCTCCACGTTCGGCAACTTCACCAACATCATCATCGCCTCGGTGGACATTGACGGCATCCCGGCCACCGGCGACGAGGCCACGCTGGCCTATGACGCCAACATCGCCTTCGTCGCCACCCTGCTGGCCACCGGCGGCGGCGGCCAGAACGCGCTGGTCAACACGGCGTTCGGTGCGCCGCTGCAGGTGAACGCGCAGAACAGCGGCGTACCCGCGGCCGGCGTCACCATCAACTGGGCGGTCACCAGCGGCAGCGCCGTGCTGTCGGCGGCCACCAGCGTCACCGACGCCGCCGGCAACGCCGCGGTGGGCGTGACGGCCGGCGGTACGCCGGGCGCGGTCACCATCACCGGCACGCGCCAGGACGATGCCACTGCGGTTGCCCCGTTCAACCTGACGGTGGACGCCCTGGGTGCGCTGGCCATCGTTGGCGGCGACGGCCAGCTACTCACCTCGGGCGTGGCCTCGGCGCCGCTGCAGGTGGAGCTGCGCAATGCGGCCGGCGTGCCGATTGCCGGCGCCGTGGTCGCCTGGACCACCAGCACCGGCACGCTGGCCAGCGCCACCAGCACCACCAACGCCGCGGGCGTGGCCAGCAACACGGTCACGACGACCGCGGCGGGCGCGGTGCAGGTAACGGCCAGCTCGCCGCTGGCGACGGCACCGGCGGTGTTCGCGCTCAATGGCGCGCTGGCCAGCATCGGCGGCCTGAGCGAGACGCAGCTGGAGGTGGCGCAGGCCATCGACGCCGCCTGCCCGGCGCTGGCCAACCTGGGTACGCTGACAGCCGGGCAGCAGGACCTGCTGGCGCGCTGCCAGGAGCTCATCGGTGCCGCAGGCATCAACCCCGCCGCCGCCGTCGCCGCCCTCGACCAGCTGATGGCCGACGTCGCGCTGACCCAGGTGAATGCCGCCTTCAACGCCGCGCAGTCGCAGTTCATCAACCTCAAGACCCGCATCGCCGCGCTGCGCAGCGGCACCGGCGGCACCGACTTCGGCGGCCTGGCGCTGAACACCTCCATGGGTCCGGTGTCGCTGGGCATGCTCGGCAGCGCCTTCAGCAACAGCGCGGCGGAAACCGGCAACGAGGTCGGCACCGACTTCAGCCGCTGGGGCTTCTTCGCCGCCGGCACCATTGGCCGCGGTGAAGCCGAGGCCGGATCGCGCAACCCCGAGTACGACTTCGACGTCGAAGGCATCACCGCCGGCGTGGATTACCGCAAGAGCGACAAGTGGATCATCGGCGGCTCGTTCGGCTACACGCGCCAGGACACCCAGCTGCCCGGCGACCGCGGCGGCCTGGACACCACGGGCTGGAGCGTGTCGGCCTACACCACCTACTACCAGGCCGACAGCTGGTACCTGGACGGCGTGCTGACTTACGGCCGCAACGACTACGAGCTGCTGCGCCAGATCAGCTACACCCTGCCGCTGGCCGGCGGCGGCACCACCAGCATCAACCAGGTGGCGCAGTCCGACGCCGGAGGCGACCTGCTGTCCACCGCGTTCACCGTGGGCCGCGACTGGAACGTGGGCGCGTTCGGCATCGGCCCCTACGCCCGGGTGCTGTACACGCGCCTGGGCTTCGACGACATCGACGAGTCGCTGCTGCCCGGCATTGCCGGCAGCGGCCTGGGCCTGCGCATCGAGAACCGCGACGTCACCTCGCTGGCCAGCGTGCTGGGCGCGAAGTTCACCTACACCCACAGCGCCGGCTGGGGCGTGCTGATGCCCCACCTGCAGCTGGAGTGGGAGCACGAGTACAAGGACGACCCGCAGGCGGTCGAGGCGCGCTTCATCAACGACCCCACCGGCAGCGCCATGCTGGTGAGCGGCGACCCGCTGGACACCAACTACTTCCGCATCGGCCTGGGCCTGTCCATGGTGCTGACGCAGGGGCGCTCGGGCTTCCTGTACTACGAACGCCTGGCCGGGATGAACGGCATGTCCCAGTACAACCTCGCGCTCGGTTTCCGGATGGAGTTCTGAGCTGCACGCCGGCCTTCCGCCGCCCGTCGCCCCCGGCCCGCCATCCGCGCGGCCGGCAGGTTGCGGGGCGGGCGCAGGCGCAAGCATGATGCCCGCCATGGCTCATCCACTCCCGCCGCCACACCCCTCCGGGGCCCGCGCATGATCGAATTCGGCCACCTCAGCCACGTCGGCCTGCGGCGCGAGCTCAACGAAGACACCTACTACGGCGACGCCGAGCTCGGCCTGTGGCTGGTGGCCGACGGCATGGGCGGCCACGAGTTCGGCGAAGTGGCCAGTGCCCTGGCGCGCGACGCGGTGGTGCGGGAAGTGCGCGCCGGCCGGCCGCTGGCCGAAGCCATCCGCCGCGCCGACGAAGACATCATCAAGCACAGCCGCCAGCGCGCCGAAAGCCTGCCCATGGGCACCACCATGGTGGCGCTGCGCATCGTGGACAACCGCTTCGAACTGGCCTGGGTCGGCGACAGCCGCGCCTACCTGTGGAATGGCCAGCTGCGCCAGCTGTCGTCCGACCACAGCTACGTGCAGGAGCTGATCGACCAGGGCGCCATCACCGCCGAACAGGCGCGCGCGCACCCGCACCGCAACGTCGTCACCCAGGCCCTGGGCGTCACCGACCCGCAAAGCCTGAAGGTGGAAACGCTTTCGGGCGAGCTGCGCCCGGGGCAGCAGCTGCTGCTTTGCAGCGACGGGCTGACCGAGGAAGTGGACGACGTCGGCATCGCTGCCCTGCTGACCAAGCCCGAGCTGTCGGCGCAGGAATGCGTGGACCATCTGATTTCCGCCGCACTCGACGGCGGCGGCTCGGACAACGTCACCGTCATCCTGCTGCGTCGCAGCTGATCCGCCTCAGTTCGTCGCCGGTGCCGGCGGCAGCGCCGGCGATCCGCCCGCTTCGCCGGCCACCGCCACGTCCTGCAGCTGGCGCAGGTAGGGATCCTCGCCATCCACGGCCAGGCCGGCGCGCACGATGACGCCGCACTGCACCCAGCGCCCGGCCGAGCAGGCCTTGTAGGCGAAGTTGCGATAGAAGGCCACGATGCCGGCGATGCCGGCGCGCGCGCGGGCGTTTTCCGGGTCCAGCGCCAGTGTCCGGCGGTAGTAGCCCAAGGCGCTTTCGTCGTCGGGGATGGTGAGCTTGCGGCCCAGTTCGACCGTGGTGCCGTATTCGAACAGCTGGTCACCGGCGTTGAGCAGGCGCTCGAGTTCGTCCTGGTCGGGCGCGTCCACCGGCTTGGGAAGCTCGAAGCCGGCGGGCAGCGGGCCATTCGCGGCGGACGGGGCGACGGCGTCGGACGGCGTGGCCACGGCAGGCGCCACCGTGGCGGCATCGGCCTGGACCGCGTCGCCCGGCGACAGCAGCCACCAACCCGACAGCGCGGCCACGAACAGCAGCAGAGCCCCGGCCGCCGGCAGGACCCAGGCTGGCCGCGCAGCGCGACCGCCGGTGCTGATGCGCGTTCGCTGCTGGGTGGCGGCGCCGGAGGCAATGCGGGCGCCGTTGCCCGGCTTGCGGGTCCGGGTTTCCTGCAGCACGGCACCCTGCGGCGCCGTGGCGATCAGCTTGTGCAGCGCCTCGATGAAGGCGGCGCCGGTCTTGTAGCGCTGGTCGGCCTGCTTGGCCATCAGGCCCGACACCAGCGGCTGCAGCCACTGCCAGGGCTCGGGCAGCTCCGGCACCGGATGGGTGACGTGCATCAGCGCCACCGTGAACGGATCGCCCGCCTGGTAGGGCGGCGTGCCCACCAGCATTTCGTAAAGCACGGTGCCCAGGCTGTAGAGGTCGGAGCGGCCGTCCACCGGCTCGCCGCGCGCCTGCTCGGGGCTCATGTAGTCGGGCGTGCCGATGGACGCGCCGGCGACGGTGGAGCTGTTGCTGCCGTCCATCGCCTTGGCGATGCCGAAATCGGCCAGCACCACGCGGCCGTCGGCGCGGAACAGCACGTTGCCCGGCTTCACGTCGCGGTGCACGAAGCCCTTGGAATGGGCGAAGTCCAGGCCCTGGGCGATGTCGGTGGCGATGTCGAGGATCTGCGCGACGCTCAGGCCGCCTTCAGCGATCTTTTCCTTCAGCGTGCCGCCCGGAATGTATTCGGCGGCCAGGTAGTAGACGCCGCCATGGCTGCCGATGTCGTACACCGTCACCAGGTTGGGGTGCTGCAGCCTGGCGGTGATCTTGCCCTCCACCACGAACCGGCTGGCGAACTCGGCGTTGGCCGCCAGCACGGGCGACATCACCTTCAGCGCCACCTCGCGATCGAGCGACTCCTGCACCGCCAGGAACACCGAGGCCATGCCGCCCTCGCCGATCGGCCGCAGGATGCGGTAGCCGGGGATGTTGATGTCCACCGAGGTGAGCAGGACCGTGGCGTTCAAGGCGACCTCGCTGCCGATGACCGGGACCGATTATCCATGATGCGCCCTCAGGGCGTGGCGTCGGGCCACAGCCGCTTGCCGGACTTGGCCGCCATCTTCGCGATGCGCGCTTCGTGCGCGGCGGTTTCGGCCTCGCTGGCGCGCAGCACGCGGCGCGCACCGTCCAGCGACACCGGCACGTCCAGGCGACGCACCTGGCCCGGCTCGCCCACCGGCGCCAGGCCCAGGTCACCCTGCCCCGCGGTCAGGCCCAGGTACACCTCGGCCAGCAGCTCGGCGTCCAGCAGGGCGCCGTGCAGCTTGCGATGGCCGTTGTCCACGCCCAGGCGCTTGCACAGGGCGTCGAGCGAGTTGCGCTGGCCCGGGAAGCGTTCGCGCGCCATGGCCAGGGTGTCGAGCACGCTGGCGTGGTGCTCCAGGCGCCCGTAGTGCGCGCCGGCCAGCGACAGCTCGTGGTTGAGGAAGCCGACGTCGAAGCTGGCGTTGTGGATGATCAGCTCGGCGCCGCGGATGAAGTCCAGCAGTTCGTCGAGCACCGTCTCGAAGCGCGGCTTGTCGAGCAGGAAATCCAGGCTCAGGCCCGTCACTTCCTGCGCACCGGGCTCCATCTCGCGGCCCGGGTTGAAATAGCGCTGGAACTGGCGGCCGGTGGGGCGGCGCTCCACCAGTTCGATGCAGCCCACTTCGACGATGCGGTTGCCCTTCTCCCAGGAAAGGCCGGTGGTTTCGGTGTCGAGCACGATCTGGCGCATGTCCGGGTTCAGCTCCTGAATTTCTCGGCCTCGGCGCGGGCCAGCTTGTCCACGCGCTCGTTCTCGACGTGGCCGGCGTGGCCCTTGACCCACTTCCACTGCACCTTGTGCGGCGCCGCGGCCAGCTGCAGGCGCTCCCACAGGTCCTTGTTCTTCACCGGTTCGCCGCCGGCGGTCTTCCAACCGCGGCGGATCCAGCCGGGCAGCCATTCGCCGATGCCCTTCTGCACGTACTGCGAGTCGGTGGACAGCACCACCTGGCAGGGCGCCTTCAGCGCCTCCAGCGCCATGATGGCGGCCAGCATCTCCATTCGGTTGTTGGTGGTCAGCGCCTCGCCACCGGCGAGCTCGCGTTCGCGGCCCTCGTGGATCAGCAGGGCGGCCCAGCCGCCGGGGCCGGGATTGCCCAGGCAGGCGCCATCGGTGTGGATGTCAACGGCTTTCATCTTGGCTTCCATGCGTAGTGGTGGTCACCCGGCGCTCATGCCGGGGCGGAACTGGATGACCGGTGCGCTTGCGCGCAGCGGCGTCAGGCCGGGATCGCGGCGGCGCGCCACCACCAGGCTGGCCATGCGCAGCCGCGCGCCAGGCCCCGCGGTTCGCGCCGGCCCCAGGTCGGTGGCGGACGCCGCCGACCAGATCGGTCCCAGGTAGCGACGGCGCTGGATGTCCAGGCCGGCCGCCTGCACCTGGCCGGCGAACTGGCCCGGCCCGAAGCCCTTCATGCCCTTGAAGGCCCACCGCAGCCGCGACGGCCCCCAGGGGTTGAGGGTGAGGAACATGGCTGAGCCGTCGGGCTTGAGCACCCGCGCCACCTCCGCCATCAGGGCCTGCGGATCGGGCGAACTCTCGAACACGAACAGCGCGTACACCAGGGACAGGCTGCCGCTGGCCAGCGGCAGGCGGGCATCGTCGCAGGCCAGGTCGCCGGCGAAGGCCCCGCCGTCCCGGTGCAGGCTCAGCACGCTGGCCAGCAGGTGGCCCGGCAGCCCCGGCTCGAGCGCCGCGGACGGGCGCAGGTACAGGCCGGCGTGGCCATAGATGCGGGCCAGGTCAGGGACGGCCTGCCGCTGGACCTCGCGAAGCAGCGGCATCGTGGCATCTGCGCGGAACCAGGCGTCGGGGGCGGGGTTGGGTTGACGTCGGGTGTTAGCCGGGGGCATGGTCGCGATTCTGCGTCAAAAGCGCGCCCCAGGTCATCCCGTGCTGCGTGCCATTCCCCTGCCCGCCCTCCAAGACAACTACATCTGGCTGCTGGCGGCGCCCGGCGGCGAAGCCCTGGTGGTGGACCCCGGCGACGCCGGCCCGGTGCTGCAGGCCGCCGCCGAAGGCCTGCGGCCAGTGGCCATCGTGCTGACCCACCACCATGCCGACCACGTGGGCGGGGCCGCGGCGCTGCGGGACCATTTCGGCATCCCCTGCCATGCGCCGCACGACGAGCGCATCACGGCCGCCACCGCGCGCGTCGCGCACGGCGACCAGGTGCACGTGGAGGCGCTGGACCTGGCGATGGACGTGATCGGCGTACCGGGCCACACGCTCAGCCACGTGGCCTTCCACGGCGCCGGGCACCTGTTCTGCGGCGACACCCTTTTCAGCCTGGGCTGCGGCCGGATGTTCGAAGGCCAGCCGGCGCCCTACCTGGATTCCCTGCAGCGGCTGGCAGCGCTTCCGGCGGACACCGCCGTCTGCTGCGGCCACGAATACACCGAGGCCAACGGCCGCTTTGCGTGCGCCGCGGAGCCCGACAACCCGGTCCGCGACCAGCGCCTGGCCCAAGTGCGCTCTCTGCGCGCCCGGGGCCTGCCCAGCGTGCCCAGCACGATGGCCAGCGAGCGCGACTGCAACCCGTTCCTGCGCATCGACCAGCCCGGCGTCCGCGCCAGCCTCGCGCGGCACCTCGGGCGTGAGCCCCGGGACCGGGCCGAAGCGTTCGGGGCGCTGAGACTCTGGAAGGACACCTTCACACCATGACTGCTTCCCGCATGCGGGCCACCGCCGCCACGGCGCTGGCCCTGGCGCTGGCGGCCTGCCAGCCGCAGGTCAAACCCGACATCGACGACCCGCGTGAGCCGGCCACCGAAGTCAGGATCAAGCCCGTGCCGAGCGCCACCGCGCCGGCCACGCCTTTACCGCCGGCCGCACCGGTGGCGCCTGTCCCCGACCCCATCGACACCGGCGCGGAAGTGATAGACCGCATGACCGCGCGCTTCTCCGCGCCCATCTGCGTCAAGGGCCAGCAGAACCGCCACTGGCGCAAGCGCTACGCCGGCTACCCGGAAAGCTTCGCCCGGCAGATCGAACAGATCCTGCCCTTGATGGGCTACGTGGTGGAAGAAGTCGAACGCAAGGGCCTGCCCGGCGAGTTCGCACTGCTGCCCATCGTGGAAAGCTGGTACCGGCCCGACGCCATCGGCCCGGGCGGGCCGGCCGGCATGTGGCAGATGATCGCCAGCACCGCGCGCAACCACGGCATCCGCATCCAGCCCGGCTACGACGGCCGGCTGTCGCCGATCGAATCCACCGATGCCGCGCTGTCCTACCTGGTGGCGCTGGACGGCATGTTCGACGGTGAATGGCGGGCGATGGCGATGGGCTACAACGCCGGCGAGTACCGCATCATCCGTGCGTTCCGCAGCAGCGGCGATCGCCGCGTGTCCGGCGAAAGCCACCTGCCGCGGGGGCTGTCGCGCACCACCTACGACTACGTGGCCAAGCTGCACGCGCTGGCCTGCCTGTTCGAGAAGCCCGAGCGCCACGGCCTGGTGCTGCCTCGCGAAGTGCGCTTCGTGCCGCTGGTGCGCATGACCCTGCCCGATGGCGTGCAAAGCCTGGACCAGGCGGCCGTGCGCATGGGCACCGACGCCTCGCAGCTGCGCAGGCTCAACCCCGGGTACCGCCAGGGGCGCGTGGTGGCCGGCGCACCGCGCGACGTGCTCGCACCCGCGACCGCGCTGGCCTCGCTGATGGCGGCGGGCGCAAACCCCGAATCCACGCCTGCGCCGCCGGCCCCGGCCGCCGACAGCACCTACACCGTGCGCCCGGGCGACACGCTGTCCAGGATCGCCGCGCGCCACGGCATTCCGCTCGCGCGCCTGTTCTCCATCAACGGGCTCAACGGCAAGTCGGTGCTGCGGCCGGGCCAGGTGCTGCGCCTCGCCCCGTGAGGCAAGCGCAGGCACCATGCTTGGCGGTATGGCCCGCCGCGGTTCAAACTACGCGCCATTGCGCCGCCGGCCTGGCGGCATCGGGAGGAACACATGGGATTCTTGACCGGCAAGCGTGCCTTGGTCGTGGGCATCGCCAGCCAGCGTTCGATGGCCAGCGGCATCGCCGACGCGATGTACCGCGAGGGCGCCGAACTCGCTTTCACCTACCAGAACGACAAGCTGAAATCGCGCGTCGAAGGCGCCGCCGCCGACTGCCATTCCGACATCGTGCTGCCGCTGGACGTGGGCGACGACGACCAGATCGCCAGCGTGTTCACCGAACTGGGCAAGCGCTGGGACGGCTTCGACATCCTGGTGCATTCGGTCGGCTACGCCCCGCGCGAGGCCATCGAGGGCGAGTTCCTGGACGGCCTGACCCGCGAGAACTTCCGCATCGCCCATGACATCTCCAGCTACAGCCTGGCCGCCCTGGCCAAGGCCGCGCGGCCGATGATGAAGGGTCGCCACGGCAGCATCCTCACGCTGAGCTACCTGGGCGCCGAGCGGGCGCTGGCCAACTACAACGTGATGGGCCTGGCCAAGGCCAGCCTGGAGGCCAACGTGCGCTACCTGGCGCTCAACCTGGGCCCGGAAGGCACGCGCGTGAACGCCATTTCCGCCGGCCCCATCAAGACGCTGGCCGCGGCCGGCATCGCCAACTTCCGCCGCATGCTGGGCCACGTGGAGGCGCACGCGCCGCTGCGCCGCAGCGTCACCATCGAGGACGTGGGCAACGTGGCCGCGTTCCTGTGCTCGGACCTGGCCGCGGGCGTCACCGGCGAAATCACCTACGTGGACGCCGGCTACAACATCCTGGGCATGACCGGCATCGGCGACGAATGAGCCGCCGCGCCCCGGCGCAATGAAAAAGGCCCGGGATTCCCGGGCCTTTTCTTTGGTTGCCGCGCTGCGGCGTCAGAGCCGCTCTTCGGCGACCTTGACGCTGTAGTGGCGGCGCAGGGCCTTGATGTAGTCCTGGTACTCGACCACGCCACGCGCCTGCGCGAACTGCTCGAGCAGCATCGTGCGGGTGGTGTCGTCGAGCGTAGCCAGGTCGCCCGCGGTGACGGCCGTGACCGCGACCAGCACGTGGCGGTCGGGCGCGACCTCGGCGACACCGATGCTGGACTTGCCGGCTTCCGGCGTGGCCAGGCCGAAGGCCACGTCCAGGATGCCCGGGGGCAGCTGGGCGCGACGGCCCGTGGCCGGCAGCTGGGCCACCGTGCGGCCGCTCTCGGTCGCCAGCGCCTCGAGCGATTCACCCGCCAGCGCCCGCTTGAGCAAGGCTTCCGCCTGCGCCTTGGACGCCTTGGCCAGGCGGTCGCCGTTGAAGTCGGCCAGCACGCGGTCGCGGACCTCGTCGAAGGCCAGGGCGGCCTCCGGCTTGTGGTCCACCACCAGCAGCACCACGACGTGGTTGGGCCCGACTTCGATGGCGTCGCTGACCTGGCGCTCGATCTTCTGGGCGTCGGCGAACGCGGCCGCGCGCACCTGGGCGATGGCGGCGATGCCGTCGCCCTGGCGCTGGGTGAACGGCTGGCTTCGGTTCACCGTCAGGCCCATGGCCTCGGCGGCCGGGGCCAGCGCGGTGGGGTCCTTGTAGATGCGTTCGATCAGGCCGCCGCTGAGTTCGCTGAACACGCGCTCCTGCTCGCTGGCCAGGTACTCGGACTCCAGGTCGGCGCGGACTTCCTCGAACGGCCGCTCGGTGCCGGGCGTGAGTTCGCGCAGCTGGATGACGTGCCAACCGGCCGGCGTGCGCACCGGGTCGGTGACCTGGCCGGCTTCCGTCAGCGCGAACAGCGCCGCCTCGAACTCGGGACCAATGTCGCCCTCGGAGATCGTGCCCAGCAGGCCGCCCTCGGCCTTGGAGCCCAGATCTTCGGAGCTTTCGCCGGCGATGGCGGCGAAGTCGGCGCCCGGCGCGCGCGCCTTGGCGGCCAGGGCCATGGCGCGCTCGCGCGCGGCGGTGTCGGTGGCTTCATCGGCGTCCGCGGGCGCGGCCACCAGGATGTGCGCGGCAACGCGGGCGGGCGCCGTGACGAAGCGCGCCTTCTGCGCGTCGTAAAGCGCGCGCAGCGCGGCCTCGTCCGGGCTGGCGGGCGCCGGCAGCGTGGCGCCGTCGATCTCGACGTATTCGATGGCGACGGATTCTTCGCTGCGGTACTGCGAGGCATGGCCGTCGTACCAGGCCTTGAGCTGTTCGTCGGTGGCCGGCTCGGCCGGCAGCGCCGGCGTCGGCAGGTCCACCAGCGACAGGTCGCGGGTCTGCTGGCTCAGTGCGAGGAAAGCCTCGAGCTCGGCATTGCTGGCGATGGCCGAAGCCACGATCTGGCTGGGAATGGTGCGGCGTGCGATGTCGGCGCGCATGCCGGCCATGAACTGGGCGTGGGTCTGGCCCTGCCCCGCCAGCGCCAGCCGGTACTGGTCGACGCTGTAGGCGCCGTTGACCTGGAATTCGGGCATCTGCTTGAGCTGCTCGGCCACCTGCGCCTCGCCGACGGTGATGCCATCGCGCTCGGCCACCATGCCCAGCAGCGCCTCGTCCACCATCGCGTCCAGCACTTCACGCTTGTTGTCGAGCGATTCGAACGCTTCGCTGTCGAAGGCCTCGCCCTGGCGCTCGCGCTCCTGCTGGCGGGTCTGTTCGTAGCGGCGACGGAACTCGTCCTGCGAAATTTCGCGCGTCTGCGCGCCCCAGAAGCCGAACTTGGCCGGCCCTTCGATCTTCGCCGCGTAGGTGTCGATGCGGGTGGAGAAGTAGGAGTCAATGCCGAAGAAGGCCATGGTGATGATCACCGGGACCAGGATGGCGAAGGCGATCCACTTCTTTTCGCGAATGTTCTGGAGCATGTGGGCTATGCCGTCTGATTGGTGGCCCTGGCTTCCCGGGGCCGGAAAAAACGAAGGCGCCCTTGTGGGGCGCCCTCGAGGATATGGCGGAGTGGACGGGACTCGAACCCGCGACCTCCGGCGTGACAGGCCAGCATTCTAACCGACTGAACTACCACTCCGCTGTTTCAACTGCTTTGGTGGGTGCTGAGGGTTTCGAACCCCCGACCCTCGCCTTGTAAGGGCGACGCTCTACCGCTGAGCTAAGCACCCTTACAAGACGCTCAGTTTACAGCATCCTTCAGGGCTTTGCCAGCCTTGAACGCAGGATTTTTCGAAGCCTTGATCTTGATGGTGTCGCCGGTCTGCGGATTGCGGCCCTGGCGGGCGGCGCGCTTGCGGACGGAGAACGTGCCGAAGCCCACCAGAGTGATGGTTTCGCCCTTCTTGAGCGCCTTCTTGATCACGTCGATCATGGCGTCGACGGCGCGACCGGCGTCCGCCTTGGTCAGCTCGGCGCCATCGGCGACGGCACTCGTAAATTCGGCTTTGTTCATTATTGACTCCCTGAGCGAGCGGGCTCGCATTTCGAAAAACCGGACTGACCCTGCATTGGCCTGGGGGTAGACCCGATCCATTGTGCCACCGCGCCCGGCCTTAGCCGGCGCGGCGGTTGGGTTGATTTATACCAGCCGGGTTATACCCGCGCAATACGCGAAAGCTGGATATTTCGCGGGTTTCCGGGTTCCCGGGCGTGTTGCGTTCAGTGCGTCACCGACGCCGCCACGCCCTCTTTCGTGCCGGTTTCGCCGGCGCCTTCGGGCGACGGCTCCGGGCTGGAGTCCGGCGCCAGCGCACGCACCAGGGCGATGTCGAGCACCTCGTCTATCCACTTCACGGGGACGATCTTCAGGCCCTGGGTGACGTTCTTCGGGATGTCGGCCAGGTCCTTGCGGTTCTCCTCGGGAATGATGACCGTGCGGATGCCGCCGCGCAGCGCCGCCAGCAGCTTCTCCTTGAGCCCGCCGATCGGCAGCACCCGGCCGCGCAGGGTGATCTCGCCCGTCATGGCCACGTCGGACCTGACCGGCACGCCCGACAGCACCGACACCAGGGCGGTGACCATGGCGATGCCGGCGCTGGGGCCGTCCTTGGGCGTGGCGCCCTCGGGCACGTGCACGTGGGTGTCGAACTTGCTGTGGAACTCGGTGTCCAGGCCCAGGCGCTCGCTGCGCGAACGCACCACGCTGTAGGCGGCCTTCGCCGACTCCTGCATCACGTCGCCCAGCTGGCCGGTCAGGATGAGCTGGCCCTTGCCCGGCAGCAGCGTGGCCTCGATCTGCAGCAGGTCGCCGCCGACTTCCGTCCACGCCAGGCCGGTGACCAGGCCCACTTCGCTTTCCTGTTCGGCGCGGCCGAAATCGTAGCGCTGCACGCCAAGGTACTTGTCCAGGTTCTTGGGCGTGACGCTGATGGCCATGGGCTTGCCGCCCTTGCGCGGGCCGGCCAGGGCGATTTCCTTGACCACCTTGCGGCAGATCTTGGAGATCTCGCGCTCGAGGTTGCGCACGCCCGATTCGCGCGTGTAGTAGCGCACGATGTCGCGCACGGCGGCCTCGCTCACCTTCAGCTCGGCTTCCTTCATGCCGTTGGCCTTGAGCTGCTTGGGCAGCAGGTATTTCTCGGCGATGTGCAGCTTCTCGTCCTCGGTGTAGCCGGGGATGCGGATCACTTCCATGCGGTCGAGCAGCGGGCCCGGGATGTTGAGCGAGTTGGCGGTGGCGACGAACATCACCTCCGACAGGTCCAGGTCCACTTCAAGGTAGTGGTCGTTGAACGAATGGTTCTGCTCGGGGTCGAGCACCTCGAGCAGGGCCGACGACGGGTCGCCGCGGAAGTCCATGCTCATCTTGTCCAGCTCGTCGAGCATGAACAGCGGGTTGCGGGTACCGACCTTGCTGAGGTTCTGCACGATGCGGCCCGGCATCGAGCCGATGTAGGTGCGGCGGTGGCCGCGGATCTCGGCCTCGTCGCGCACGCCGCCCAGGGACATGCGCACGAACTTGCGGTTGGTGGCCTTGGCGATGGACTGGCCGAGCGAAGTCTTGCCCACGCCAGGCGGGCCGACCAGGCACAGGATGGCGCCCTTCATCTGCTTCACGCGCAGCTGCACCGCCAGGTATTCAAGGATGCGCTCCTTGACCTTCTCCAGGCCGTAGTGGTCGGCGTCGAGCACGTCCAGCGCGGCCTTGAGGTCCTTGCGGATCTTGCTGCGCTTCTTCCACGGCACGCCCACCAGCCAGTCGATGTAGTTGCGCACCACGGTGGCCTCGGCCGACATGGGCGACATCTGCTTGAGCTTGTTGAGCTCGGCGCGGGCCTTGGCCTCGACGGGCTTGGGCATGCCGGCGGCGGCGACTTTCTTGGCCAGCTCCTCGAGCTCGTTGGGCGCGTCATCGCCCTCGCCCAGCTCCTTCTGGATGGCCTTCATCTGCTCGTTGAGGTAGTACTCACGCTGGCTCTTCTCCATCTGCGACTTCACGCGGCCGCGGATGCGCTTCTCGATCTGCTGCACGTCGATTTCGCCGTCCACCAGGCCGATCAGCATTTCCATGCGGCGGCCCACTTCCAGGGCCTCCAGCAGCTGCTGCTTGTCCGAAAGGCGCGCGCCCAGGTGGGCCGAGATGGTGTCGGCCAGGCGGCTGGGGTCGTCGATGCCGGCCAGCGTGGTGAGCAGCTCGGGCGGCAGCTTGCGGTTGGTCTTGACGTACTGTTCGAACAGCGTCATCAGCGAGCGCTGGGTGACCTCGATCTCGCGCTCGTCGCGCTCGAACACCGAATCGGTTTCGACGCCGGTGGCGGTGAGCGCACCGTCGCGCTCGCCGAAGCCGTCGATGGCCACGCGCGCCGAGCCTTCCACCAGCACCTTGATGGTGCCGTCGGGCAGCTTGAGCAGCTGCAGCACCTGCGCCAGCGTGCCGACCGCGTAGAGGTCGTCGGCGACCGGGTCGTCAGTGTCGGGGCTCTTCTGCGCAATCAGCAGGATCTGCTTGTCGCCGGCCATGGCCAGGTCCAGCGCCTTGATGGACCGGTCACGGCCCACGAACAGCGGGATCACCATGTGCGGGTACACGACGACGTCGCGCAGCGGCAGCACGGGCAGGTCGAGGCGGTGCGGGATGGGATGGGTTTCGTTCATGGAGGACTCCTCCGGGGCCATTGCCCCGCCAGTGTCAGGTTATGGGGTCCGCGGGGGTGGCTTGCAAGTTTTTCCGGCTCAAAAGCAACGGGCCGGAAAGACCGGCCCGTTTATCAACCACTTGCGTCCCGCCCTCAGTCGCCGGAGGCGGCCTTGGGGGCCGGCTGCGCCGGTGCGCTGTAGATCAGGTAGGGCTCGGTGGCATGGTTGATCACCGACTCGTCCACCACGACCTTGCTGACGTTTTCCAGCGACGGCAGTTCGTACATGGTGTCGAGCAGCACCGATTCCATGATGGTGCGCAGGCCGCGGGCGCCGGTCTTGCGCTTGAGCGCGCGGCGGGCGATGGCCAGCAGGGCGTCCTGGCGAACCTCCAGCTCGACGCCCTCCATCTCGAACAGCTTCTTGAACTGCTTGGTGATGGCGTTCTTGGGCTCGGTGAGGATCTTGACCAGCGCGGTTTCATCCAGCTCTTCCAGGGTGGCGACCACCGGCAGGCGGCCGACGAACTCCGGGATGAGGCCGAACTTGATCAGGTCCTCTGGCTCGACCTCGGCCAGCAGCTTGCCGATCTCGATCTTGCGTTCGCTGGACTTGACCTTGGCGCCGAAGCCGATGCCGCCCGACTCGGTGCTGCGCGCCTGGATCACCTTGTCCAGGCCGGCGAACGCGCCGCCGACGATGAACAGGATGTTGCGCGTGTCCACCTGCAGGAACTCCTGCTGCGGGTGCTTGCGGCCGCCCTGCGGCGGTACCGAGGCCACGGTGCCCTCGATCAGCTTGAGCAGCGCCTGCTGCACGCCCTCGCCCGAGACGTCGCGGGTGATGGACGGGTTGTCGCTCTTGCGCGAGATCTTGTCGATCTCGTCGATGTAGACGATGCCGCGCTGCGCCTTC
>DAORUD010000049.1:0-19283 GCA_035433005.1 Arenimonas sp.
CAGCGGCAGTCGGTGGGCAGCAGCTTTTCCGGGACGCCGTCGGCGCTGCAGGTCCAGGTGCCGTCGGCTTCCTGGGTCATCAGCAGGCGGCCGCCCGCGGCCGAGCGGTCGTTGCCCAGTTCGCCGAGGGTGAGCTCCACCGCGCAGCGGCCATCGTCCAGGGAGCCTACTTCCAGCATCTGCAGGCCCGGGGTCGTGGGGGGCGAGAGCCCCAGTTCCTCGGCGTCCCGGGGGCAGCGGTCGGTATTGGCCTTGAACTGTTCCACCGCGACCTCGGCCGCCTGGGCCTCGACGCGGACGATCGCCAGCTTGCTGCGGGTAAGGTAGTCCTGGTACGCCGGCACGGCGATCGCGGCCAGGATGCCCAGGATGAAGATCAGGAACAGGCCGCCGCCGACGATGATGGCGGCGGCGATCAGGCAGCCGTTGTTCTTCTTGGCTTCGGGCGCGGCCTGGGCTGCGGGCGGCATGGTCGCGGCGGGCGGCAGCACCGGGGTCACCCCGGCCAGGCCCAGTTCGTCGCGGAACTGCCCCAGTGGCACCCATTCCGACAGGCCCTCGCGCCAGACCAGGCTTTCCAGGCTGACCTGGCCCAGCCGGTAGGCCTGCACCAGGGCGTCGACGCCCACCGGACCCTGGCGGTTCTGGCCGCCATCCACGTAGAACCAGCTGCTCATCCCTGTCTTCCCCTTGATGCCGCGGCTTGCGGCGTCCCCCACGAAAACGCCCGGCCGGGGCCGGGCGCTGTAGTTGCCACGCCGGCCTCAGTGGACCGGTTCGGGCTCGTCTTCAAACATCTGGCTTTCCATCCAGGCATAGGCCGCTTCCGAGCCCGGCTGGTTGAACAGCACCATCAGGACCACCCATTTCAGGTCGTCCACGTCCACTTCGTCCTGGTCCAGGGCCATCACGCGGTCCAGCACCAGCTCGCGCTGGTCGGCGTCGATCACGCCGCTGTGCTCGAGGAACATGAGGAAACCGCGGCACTCGCTGTCCAGGCGGTCCAGCTCCGGCTCCGAGTAGACGCGCACCGGCGTGTTGAGGCGCGGCGAAGCCGACACCGGACGCTGGCGCGCGAGTTCATCGAGCCAGTCGAAGGCCTTGTTGATTTCCGTCGGGCTGAAGCCGGCCTGGATCAGGCCGTTCTGGAGCGAATCGCGGTCCCGGACGGCGTCGGGGTCGTCGTAGAAGTAGTGTTCGAACAGATAAAGCAGTACGTCGAGTATGGTCTCTTTCATTACCCTCAGCCTGCGCCATGGGCGCGGTGGGAAGGTCAGGATCGGCGGTAATAGCGACCGTTGTCGGTTGCCACGCGCCCTTCCAGCTCCATGATCAGCAGCATGGAGGACAGGGCGGCCACCGTCAATCCTGTCCGCTCGGCCAGGCAATCCATGCCGGTGGGGTCGTGGCCCAGCGCCGACCACAGCCGGTTGTGGTCGTCACTGGCGTCCGGCTGTCCCCGGGCTGACTCGTCGGAGGGCTCGTCGGTGCCCTCATGCAGGCGCCCGCGCAGGGCATCGGCCAGTTCGCAGGCCACGGGGCCCAGCGCGTCGAGCACCTCGGCCGGGGACTCGACCAGGCCTGCGCCCTCCCGGATCAGGCGGTGGCAGCCGCGCGCCATGGGGTTGTCCAGCGAACCGGGCAGGGCGAACACCTCCCGGCCGGCCTCGGCCGCGAGACGGGCGCTGATGAGTGCGCCCGAACGCAGCGCCGCCTCTACCACCAGCGTGCCCAGGCCCAGGCCGGCGATGATGCGGTTGCGGCTGGGAAAGTGGCTGGCGATGGCCGGCGTGCCGGGCGGGTGTTCGGACACCACGGCGCCCTCGGCCGCGATGCGCGCCATCAGGGCGGCGTTCTTTTCCGGGTAGGTGCAGTCCAGGCCGGTGCCGACCACGGCGACCGTGCGCCCGGCCGACAGGGCGCCTTCGTGGGCGGCGGTGTCGATGCCTTCGGCCAGGCCGCTGGTGACCACCCAGCCTGCGGCGGCGAAGGCGCGCGCGAACTGCCGGGCGCGCGCCAGGCCCGCGGCGCTGGGGTGCCGGCTGCCCACCATGGCCACCTGGGGATGCCAGAGCAGGCCAGGGTCGCCCGCCACGAACAGCAGGGCCGGCGGCGCCGGGCTTCGGCGCAGCAGGGCGGGGTAGGCGGGGTCGTGCCAGCCCAGCAGGCAGCGGCCCGCCGGCTGCAGCCAGGCCAGGTCGGCGTCGAGCAGGCGTTCATCGGGCTGCCGAAGCAAACCAAGCGTCCGGGCCGGCAGCGACAGGCCGGCGCCGTGGCGCGCGGCGGCCAGGGCATCGTCGGGCGTGGCGTGGCTTTCGAGCAGGGAGCGCAGCAGCGCATCCGGCAGGCGGGCTCGAAGCAGGATCAGCAGGGCGCGGTCGGTTTTCACGGCCCCGACATGATCGCGGCGCCCGAAGGCGCCGCGATGTAGGAAAAGCTTACTGGGTGGCGTCGGGATGTTTCAGTGTGTCGCCCGCATGGATCGGACGCACGCCGCTCATCACCAGCGCGTAGCTGACCTTGTCGAAGGTGCGGAACACCATCAGGTGGCCGGCGAACTCGTCGGGCAGCTTCACCGCATTGGCCGAGGCCGACAGGCGGTTGCCGTTGGCGACCACGTCCGGCTTCATCACGCCATTGCTCCAGATGGACATCGTGTGGCCGTTGCGGATGCCGTCGCGGGCACCCACCGACAGCGCCACCACCAGGTTCGGGCCGGACTGCATGCCGTCCGCGACGGCCAGGATGCGGGCGTTGGCCGGAACGGTGTCCGGGGCGCGCGGCATGAACTGCAGGTCGTAGGGCTGGGCCTCGGACGGCGTGACGCGGTCGCCGACGCGGATCTCGCGGCCTTCCTCGCGCAGCACCACCAGGGCGACTTCACCCTGCACCTGGGTCACTTCCGCGGTGGCGTGGACCTGCATCTCGTGGCCGAGCACTTCGCCGGTCGCTTCGCCGAAGCCCGGCGGGGTGCCCCAGTGCGAGTGGTCGCGGCTGCTGCGCATATCCAGGTCGGACCGGCCCGCGCGCTGCTTGCCGCTGCCGCCGCCGAACACGTAGGTGGGGCGGGAGATGTCCACGATCATGCCGGGCGCCGCGTCGCTCAGGCCGCGGACATAGACCGACTGGCCGGCGGTGCTGCGAAGGCGGTCTTCCTCGAGGCCGACCACGTAGGGGAGCGACTTGGGGTCGTCCACGACGTTGAACTGCTTGAGCAGGGCCTCGACGTCCGACAGCGGGATCGTGTTGATCGCCTCGCCGACCCGCGGGCCTTCGGACGAAATGACCGGCTTGCCGTCGATGTAGACAAGGCTCAGCACGTCACCCGGATAGATGAGGTGCGGGTTCTTGACCTGCGGATTGGCCTGCCAGATCTCGGGCCACAGCCAGGGCTTCGACAGGAAGCGGCCGGCAATGTCCCAAAGGGTGTCGCCCTTTTTGACCGTGTAGGTAGTCGGATGATCGCCACGGACCTGCGCCGTGATGGACGCAGTGGCGAATGTGAGCAACGCGGCAGCAGTAACTGCAAGAAGCCGTTTAAGCATGGCGGCTATCCACCTGATTTTCCCCGGACAGGTTGCGGGACTATAGCCCAGATACCAACCCTGAATGCAAGTCCGCCGGGGTTATAATGACGTGCCGGCCCCCTTGAGGTCCGGTCCTGACTTCCCCATCTCGACAGCCATGGCCAAGCTACCCATCCTGGAATTCCCCGACCCGCGCCTGCGGACGGTCGCCAAAACGGTCACTCAGGTGGACGACGCGATGCGCCGCCTGATCGACGACATGTTCGAGACCATGTACGACGCCCCCGGCATCGGCCTGGCCGCGACGCAGGTGGATGTGCACCTGCGCCTGCTGGTATTGGACGTAAGCGAGGACAAGAACCGGCCAATGGTGTTCATCAACCCGGAGATCCTCGAAACCGAGGGCAGCCAGGTCTACCAGGAAGGCTGCCTGTCCGTGCCCGGCATCTATGCCGACGTCAAGCGCGCCGACCGCGTGCGGGTGCGCGCACTGGACCGCGACGGCAAGTCCTTCGAGGTGGACGCCGACGGCCTGCTGGCGGTGTGCATCCAGCACGAGATGGACCACCTGGCCGGCAAGGTGTTCGTGGACTACCTCTCGCCGCTCAAGCGCGAACAGGTGCGCAAGAAGCTCGCCAAGCAGCACCGCGATTCGGCCGCCTGAGGTGGCGCTGCGCATCGTTTTCGCCGGCACGCCCGGCTTCGCGGTGCCCTGCCTGCGCGCCGCCGCCGGCCGCGGCGAAGTGGTGGCTGTGTACACCCAGCCCGACCGCCCCTCCGGCCGCGGCCGGCAGCTGGCGGCGTCGCCGGTGAAGGTCGAGGCGCTGGCGCGCGGCCTCCCGGTGTTCCAGCCCGAGAACTTCAAGTCCGCCGCCGCGCGCGAGCAGCTGCGCGAGCTCAAGCCCGACCTGATGGTGGTGGTGGCCTACGGCCTGATCCTGCCGCAGTCGGTGCTCGACATCCCGCGCATGGGCTGCTGGAACGTGCACGCCTCCCTGCTGCCGCGCTGGCGCGGCGCGGCGCCGATCCAGCGCGCCATCGAAGCCGGCGACACCGTGTCGGGCGTGTGCCTGATGCAGATGGAAAAGGGCCTGGACACCGGGCCCGTGCTGCTGTCCCTGTCCACCCCGGTCAGTCCCGAAGACACCGGCGGCAGCCTGCATGACCGCCTGTCGCTGCTGGGTGCCGAGGTGCTGGAAGACGGCCTGAAGCTGCTGCGCGCGGGCATGCGCCCACTGGTGGTGCCGCAGCCCGCCGAAGGCGTCACCTACGCCCACAAGCTCGACAAGGCCGAGGCGCGCCTGGACTGGTCGCTGCCGGCCGCGACCCTGGCCAACAAGGTCCGTGCCTACAGCCCCTGGCCGGTGGCCGAGGCCACGCTGGCCGGCGAGCGCCTTCGCATCCATGAAGCCACTGCCATCGCGCTGGCGCACGACCAGCCGCCCGGCACCGTGCTCGCCGCCACGCGCGAAGGCCTGGACGTGGCGTGCGGCGAAGGCGCCCTGCGCCTGCGCCAGGTGCAGCGCGAAGGCGGCCGCCCGATGGCCGTCGCCGACTACCTCAACGCCCGCCCGGCGCTGAAAACGCCATGAGTTCGCCGGCCGGTTCGGCGCTGCGCGCGCGCGCCGCCAGGGTGCTCGCGGCGGTGCTGGGCGAGGGCCGTTCGCTCAAGGCCATGCTGGCCGCGGCCATGCCCTCGGTGGCCGACAGCCGCGACCGCGCCCTGCTGGAAGCCATTTGCTTCGGCGCCCTGCGCCACCGCCGCCGCTATGAGTTCGCCCTGTCGCAGTGGCTGGCCAAGCCGCTGGCCGCGCGCGACTACCCGGTGCACTGCCTGCTGCTGGCGGGGCTGGCGCAGCTCGATGCGCTGGGGCTGCCCGCGCACGCGGCCGTGGCCGCCACGGCCGAAGCCACGCGCGACCTGGGCCGCCCGCCGCTGGTGGGCCTGGTGAACGCGCTGCTGCGCCGCGCCAGCCGCGAACCCCTTCCCGCCAGCACCGACCCGGCCATCGCCACCAGCCACCCCGACTGGCTGGTGGCACAGCTCGCCGCTGACTGGCCCGACGACGTCGCCGCCCTGCTCGAAGCCAACAACCGCCCGGCGCCGATGTGGCTGCGGGTGAACCCGGGGCAGCTGGGCATTGACCGCCTGCTGCGCTCGCTGCGCGAAGACGGCCTGTCCGCCGCCCCGTCGCCGATGCTGCCCAACGCGGCCCGGCTCGACGACCCGATCGCGGTGGAACGCCTGCCGTTCTGGCACACCGGCGAGGTCAGCGTGCAGGACGGCGCCGCGCAGCTGGCCGTGCTGGCGCTGGACCCGCGGCCCGACGACCGCGTGCTGGACGCCTGCGCCGCGCCGGGCGGCAAGACCACGCAGATCGCCGAGCGCCTGTTCCCGGGCGAAGGCGAGCTGCTGGCGCTGGACATCGAAGCGCGGCGCCTGGCGCAGGTGGTCGCTTACCTCGAGCGCCTGGGCCTGGACTACCCCCGCGTGCACGTGCAGCTGGCCGATGCCGGCCAGCCCGAGGCCTGGTGGGATGGCCGGCCGTTCGACGCCATCCTGCTGGACGCGCCGTGTTCGGCCACCGGCATCATCCGCCGCCAGCCCGACATCAAATGGCATCGCCGCGCCACCGACATCACGGCCCTGGTGGCCCAGCAGGCCCGCCTGCTGGACGCGCTGTGGCCGCTGGTCAGGCCCGGTGGCCGCCTGCTGTACGCCACGTGCTCGGTGCTGCGCGACGAGAACGAGCGCCAGGTGGACGCCTTCCTGGCGCGCACGGCCGACGCGGTCGCCGTGCCGCTGGACGAGCGCTTCGGCCGCATCAGCGGCGCCGGCCGGCAGCGCCTGCCGGGCGAAGACGGCATGGACGGATTCTTCTACGCCCTGGTGCGCAAGGCCGGCTGAGCGCGCTGCCGGGCGCAGCGTCGCCGGTGCTATCGTTCGCGACCATGACGCCCGCCGACCGCCGCCAAGCCTGGATCTTCTTCGCCGTTGCCTTTGCCGTCCTGGCCGCCGGGTTCGGATTGCGCGATCCCTGGCCCGCCGACGAACCGCGCTTCGTGCTGGTGGCCAAGCAGATGGTGGAGAGCGGCGACTTCCTGTTCCCGCACCGCGGCAGCGAGCTGTATCCCGACAAGCCGCCGCTGTATTTCTGGATCCTGTCGCTGGCCTATGCGGCAGTCGGCAGCTGGCGCTGGAGCTTCCTGCTGCCGTCGCTGCTGGCGGGCCTGGGCACGCTGGCCTGCACGTACGACCTGGCGCGTCGGCTGTGGACGCCGCGCGCGGGCCTGTGGGCGGCCATCGCGGTGCTGGCGAGCTTCCAGTTCGTGTACCAGTTCAAGCGCGCGCAGATTGATCCGACGCTGGTGTTTTTCACCACCGTGGCGTTCTACGGCCTGTGCCGGCACCTGCTGCTGGGGCCGGCGTGGCGCTGGTTCTGGGGCGGGTGTTTCGCGGCGGGGCTGGGCGTGATCAGCAAGGGCGTGGGCTTCCTGCCGCTGCTGGCGCTGCTGCCGTTCGCGCTGATGCTGCGCTGGCGCTGGCAGGGGCTGGCGCCGCTGGGCCCGGGCAACGGCTGGCGCTGGGCCGGCGCGGCGCCGGCCTTCCTGGCGGCCATCGCGCTGTGGCTGGTGCCGGTGCTGGCGGTGGGTTTGACCAGCGGCAATCCCGAACACCAGGCGTACCTGCAGAACATCCTGTTCAAGCAGACCGCGCAGCGCTACGTGGACCCGTGGCACCACTACGAGCCGGCCTGGTATTTCCTGGAAGTGGTGGCCTTCTACTGGCTGCCGTTCTCGCTGGCGCTGCCCTGGCTGGTGAAGCCGTGGGCCCGGGCCTGGCGCGAACGCGACGCGCGCACCTGGCTGCCGCTGGCCTGGGTGCTGCTGGTGCTGGCCTTCTTCAGCGCCAGCGCGGGCAAGCGCGACATGTACATCCTGCCGGCGCTGCCGGCGCTGGCGCTGGCCGCGGCGCCGTTCCTGGACGCCATTTCGGCGCGAGCGGGGTTCCGGCGCGCGGTGCTGGGCTTCGTGCTGGTGTTTTCGGCGGTGCTGGCCGCGGCGGGCGCGATGGCGCTGTCGGGCGAACCTGGTTTCGAGCGCAAGCTGGTGGCCGAGCGCGGCCTGGGCCCCGAGGGGCGCTGGCTGTGGGCCATGCTGGCGGGCGTTGGCGCGGCGGGCCTGGTGGCGGCGCTGGCGTGGCGGGTGCGCGGTGCGCTCAAGGCCTGCGCGCTGATGTTCGTGCTGCTGTGGCTGGGCTACGGGTTCGTGGCGCATCCGGTGTTCGACCGCGAGAACTCCGCGCGCGGGCTGATGGCCGACGCGCGCGCCCTGGCGGGCGACGGGGTCACCATCGGCCTGGTGGACTGGAAGGAACAGAACCTGCTGCAGGCGGTGGGTCCGGTGGCCGAGTTCGGTTTCCGCCAGCCGCCGGAGCGCCAGCTGGTGGCCGCCGTGGCCTGGGAGCGCGCCGACCCGGAACGCCGCCGGCTGCTGGTGCAGCGCAGCGCGGCGCTGGCCTGCCTGCACTTCGAACCCGGGCCGGACGCGGTGCGCGTGGGCATCGCCAACCGCCGCGAATGGTGGCTGGTGTCGGCAGCCGCGGCCAGGGACTGTCCGGGCGAATAGCCCGGCGGCCCGCTGCGGCGCCATGCGACGCCGCGCGGGGCTTGGCGCCGGTGCGGCCGGCGGGAAATAATCCGCCACGCCGACGTCCAATGGCTTGCCCGCGATGAAAGAGCGCTTCGCCTTCGACGCCACACGACCCGGCCGCGACCTGGCATGGCTGATGCTGGCCGCACTGCTGGTGATCGGCGCCGGCATCGGCCTGCGCGACCCCTGGCCCACCGACGAGCCCCGCTTCGCGCTGCTGTCCAAGTACATCCTCGACAGCGGCGAGTGGCTTTTCCTGCGCCGGGGCGACGAACTCTATTCGGACAAGCCGCCCGTTTTCATGTGGCTGCAGGCGGCCGCCATCGCGCTGGCGGGCAGCGTGCGCGCCGGCTTCCTGCTGCCCTCGCTGCTGGCCAGCCTGGGCACGCTGGCGCTGGTTTACGACCTGGGCCGCCGGCTGTGGACGCACCGCGTGGGAATGATGGCGGCCTGGCTGCTGCTGTTCGCGCTGCAGTTCACCTTCCAGGCCAAGCGCGCGCAGATAGACCCGACCCTGCTGCTGATGATGACCCTGGCCAACTACGGCCTGCTGCGCCACCTGCTGCGTGGACCGGACTGGCCGATGTGGTGCCTGGGCTGGTTCGCGGCGGGGCTGGGCACCATCACCAAGGGCGCCGGCCTGCTGTCGCTGCTGCTGCTGGTGCCGGCGGCGGTGGCGCTGGCGCTGCGGTGGCGGGGCATCGGCCTGGGCGGGTGGCGAAAGCTGTGGCTGGGCCCGGCCGCGTTCGTGGTCGCCAGCCTGGCCTGGCTGGGGCCGCTGCTGTGGGCGGTGGCCACGCGCGACGACCCGGTGCTGCGCGACTACCTGCACACCATCCTGTTCCACCAGACCGTGAACCGGTACGCCAGCTCCTGGGACCACCACGAGCCGTTCTGGTACCAGTTCGGCGTGGTGGCGACGCTGTGGCTGCCGGCGGCGCTGGCCTTGCCCTGGGCGATACCGGCCTGGTGGCGGCGCATCCGTCGCGGCGATCCGCGCTACCTGTTGTTGCTGGGCTGGGTGGCGATGGTGGTGCTGTTCTTCTCGGTGCCCGCGGGCAAGCGCGACGTTTACATCATGCCGGCGCTGCCGATGTTCTGCCTGGCGCTGGCGCCGCTGCTGCCGGGGCTGCTGCGTCGCGCGGGGCCGCAGCGCTTGGTGTCGGGCTTCGTGGTGGCGCTGGGCGCGATCCTGCTGCTGGCGGGATTGGCGGTGCTGCTGGGTGAGCCGGGTTTCGAACGGCGCCTGCTGGCCGACCGCGGCATCGGCGCGTCCGACCTGACGGTGATCGCCTGGCTGGTGACGGCGATGGGCGCGTGGGCCCTGGCCTGTGCGGCGATCTGGCGCGGGCGGCGCTCGGCGCACGCGGCGGCGCTGGCGCTGGGCGGCATCTGGGTGCTGTACAGCCTGGTGGCGTTCCCGGTGCTGGACCGCCACAGTTCACCGCGCGAGATGATGCAGGTGGTGGCACGCGTGATCGGCCCCGACGCCGGCCTGGCCGCCGTGGCCTGGCGCGAACAGCAGCTGCTGCATGCCGACCGCCCGGTGCACACCTTCGGCTTCGGCCCCCAGCCGCGGGGCGGCAGTCCCTGGCCGGAACAGTGGGCCGCCGCTGCCGCCTGGCAGGCCGGTGCGCAGGAGCCGCGCTGGATCCTGTCGCTCGACGACGCCTTGCCCGACTGCGTGGACCGCGCCCGCCTGGTCGCGGTGGGCACCAGCAACCGGCGCACGTGGTCGCTCGTGCCCGCCGCCGCGCTGCCGCCCGGCTGCCCTGCCGGTGGCGGCCATGCCGCGCCGCCGCCTTCCCGCTAGACTATCGGCCACCGACGCACGCCTCCCCGCGCGCGAGAGCACACTGGCCGCATGAAAATCCTGATCCTGGGCGCGGGGCAAGTCGGCACTTCGGTGGCGTCGGCGCTGGCGTCCGAAAACAACGACATCACCGTGGTGGACACCGACCACCAGCGCCTGCGCGAACTGGCCGAGAAACTCGACATCCGCACCGTGGTCGGCCACGCGTCCCTGCCCAGCGTGCTGGCGCAGGCCGGCGCCGAAGAGGCCGAGCTGCTGGTGGCGGTCACCTCGAGCGACGAAGTGAACCTGATCGCCTGCCAGGTGGCCCAGCACCAGTTCCGCACGCCCACCCGCGTGGCGCGGCTGCGCGAGGCGCAGTACCTGGACGTGGCTGGCCTGGCCGACCCCGGGCATTCGGCGGTCAGCGCCGCCATCAGCCCCGAACAGCTGGTCTGCCGCCACGTCGAACGCCTGATCGAATACCCCGGCGCGCTGCAGGTGCTGGATTTCGCCGACGGCCGCGCCCAGCTGGTGGCGGTGCGCGCGCTGCCCGGCGGCGCCCTGGTGGGCCACGAGATCCGCGAACTGCGCGAACACCTGCCCACCGGCGTGGACGCCCGCGTGGCGGCCATCTTCCGCAACGGCAAGCCGGTCAAGCCCGAGGGCAACACGGTGATCGAAGTGGACGACGAGGTGTTCTTCCTCGCCGACCGCAAGAACATCGTCACGGTGATGAGCGAACTGCGAAAGGTGGACGCGCGCCCGGTGCGGCGCCTGCTGATCGCCGGCGGCGGCAACATCGGCCGCAACCTGGCCCGCAGCCTCGAGAGCCGCTATTCGGTGAAGGTGCTCGAGCGCTCGCGCGAGCGCTCGCGCGGCATCGCCGAAGACCTGCTCAATTCCATCGTGCTGGTGGGCGACTGCGCCGACGAGGACCTGCTGCGCGAGGAGAACATCGACCAGACCGACGTCTACTGCGCCATGACCAACGACGACGAGGCCAACATCCTCTCGGCGATGCTGGCCAAGCGCATGGGCTGCCCGCGCGTGATCGCGCTGATCAACCGGCCGTCCTACGCCGAGCTGGTGGAAGGCGGCACCATCGACATCGCCGTCAGCCCGCAGCTGGTCACCCTGGGCGCGCTGCTGGCGCACATCCGCGAAGGCGCCCCGGCGCGGGTGTACTCGCTGCGCCGCGGCGCCGCCGAAGCCATCGAGGCGGTGGTGCGCGGCGACCGCCGCACGTCGCAGGTGGTGGGCCGCGCGCTGGATGAACTGGAGCTGCCGCCGGCCACCACCATCGGCGGCATCGTGCGCGGCGAAAAGCTGCTGATCGCCCACCACGACGTGGTGATCGAGCCCGGCGACCACGTCATCCTGTTCGTGATGGACAAGCGCGAAATGGCCAAGGTGAGCGCGCTGTTCCAGACCGGGGCGACCTGGCTGTGAGCCAACGTTTCCTGGCGATCCAGCGCATCCTGGGCGTCATCATCGTGATGTCTTCGCTGACCAAGCTGCCGCCGGCCCTGCTGGCCTTGGCCTGGGGCGAACAGGAAACGCCGGGCGTGTTCTTCGGCAGCTTCATGGTCAGCTTCGTGGTGGGCGTGGCGCTGTGGCTGCCGGCGCGCAACGTGAACTACGAGATGCGGCTGCGCGACGGCTTCCTGATCGTCACCATGACCTGGGTGTTCGCCAGCCTGGTGTCGGCGCTGCCGTTCGTGCACGGGCCGCCGCACCTGAGCTACACCGACGCCATCTTCGAGGCCACGTCGGGGCTGACCACCACCGGCGCCACCGTCATCCCCAGCCTGGACGACCTGCCCCGCAGCGTGCTGTTCTACCGCCAGCTGCTGCAGTTCCTGGGCGGCATGGGCATCGTGATCCTGGCCGTGGCCATCCTGCCGATGCTCAAGATCGGCGGCACCCAGCTGTTCCGCGCCGAAAGCACCGGCCCCACCAAGGACACCAAGCTCACCCCGCGCATCGCCGAAACCGCCAAGGCGCTGTGGGCGGTCTACTTCGGCCTGACGGTGATGTGCGCGGCCTCGTTCTGGGTGGGCGGCATGAACCTGTTCGACGCCATCGGGCATGCCATGGCCACCGTGTCCACGGGCGGCTTCTCGACCTACGACGCCGGCTTCGGCACCTGGGACAGCCCGGTGCTGGAGTGGATCGCCATCGTGTTCATGATGCTGGGCGGCATCAACTTCGGCCTGCACTACATCGCCTGGCGGCGGGCGTCGCTGGGTGTTTACGGCACGGATTCGGAGCTGCGCTCGTTCCTGCGCATCGTGTTCGGAGCCAGCGTGATCGTGGCGCTGACGCTGTGGCTGGGCGGTGACTACGCCGGCATGGGCGACTCGATCCGCAATGCCACGTTCCAGGTGGTGTCCAACATCACCACCACCGGGTTCGTGGTGGCGGGCTTCGACCAGTGGACCGGGCCGGCGCCGTTCCTGGTCGTTACGATTGCCGTGATAGGCGGCTGCGCCGGTTCCACCGTCGGCGGCCTGAAGGTGGCCCGCGTGGTGATGGTGGTGCGCCAGGGCTACCGCGAAATCAAGCAGCTGGTGCACCCCAAGGCGCAGTTCCTGGTGAAGATGGGCGGCCGCCGCGTGTCCGAAAGCGTGGTGCTGTCGGTCAGCGGCTTCATCGCCATCTGGATGCTGTGCTTCGGCATGATGGTGGTCGGCATGAGCGCCACCGGGCTGGACCTGGAAACCTCGTACGGCGCGGTGGTGGCCACGCTGGCCAACTCCGGCCCGGGCCTGGGCGCGGTGGCCTACAGCTTTGCCAGCGTGAATGATTTCGCCACCTGGCTGGGCACCCTGGGCATGATCCTGGGGCGCCTTGAGGTGTTCTCGCTGCTGGTGCTGCTTACTCCGCAGTTCTGGCGGGAGTAGGGCGCGCGTCCATGGCCGCGGCCAGGCGGTCGCGCAGCGCCCGCGCTTCTTCCTGCGGCAGGTAGCGGATGCGCAGCGGTGGTTCGAACGGGTTGGCGCCGGCGGTGTCCATGTGCAGGCTGGCCATGCCGTGGCGGCGGTCGAACGGGGACTGGCTGAGCGTGAGCGACTGCAGCTTGCGCACCTCCGCGAAGCGCCAGCGCTTGTCCAGCCAGCCTTCGCGAACGGCGATCAGCCCCGATTCCTCGCTGTAGCCCGCATGCCGGGCCCACACCTTGGCGCGCACCAGGAACAGCGGCAGCAGCGCCAGCGCGGCCAGGCCCCAGGGTCCCTGCTGCCAGGTGAGCGCAGCCGTGGCCACCAGCACCACGAACGCGGGTATCGCGAACTGCCGCCGCCACGCGCGCGGGTGCAGCGCATGCCAGCGCTGCATTGGCCACGCCTTGCCGGGCAGCAGGTGGCGGATCAGTTCGTCAATCGCGGCAGGCGTGGCCACCGGCGCCAGGTCGCGCAGCGAACGCTGGTCGTTCACCGCCTGTATCGAGGCGCTGTCCACTACCAGGCCGCGGCGTCCGAACCACCGGTGCGTGAGGCTTTCGCGCAGGCTCCAGGCCTGGATGCGCTGGCGCGGCATGTTGGCGCGGATGCGCGTGAGCAGGCCGCGCTGCGAGCTCAGGCGCTGGCCGTCCTCGGTCAGCGTGAAGCCGTGGAACTGAAGCAGCGCCAGCACCACCGACAGCAGGCGGATGGCCACCAGCAGCATCAGCACCAGCGCCAGGCCGCCAACGATCGAGCCCACCAGGCCCAGGTGCATGTCGCGGCCCACGCCCGCGACCGCCCTGGCCGATCCCTGCAGCGCATCGCTGAGCAGCTTGCCGCTGGTCTGCGCCAACAGGCCGAACGCGGCGGCCACGACGATCATGCCGCGGTTGGAAATCAGGCCCAGGCGAACCACTTCGCTGGGGGGCAGCGACAGCAGCACCGTGGGTTCAACCGCGGCGTCGCCGGCCTCCGGCGCGGACTGCGCCTTGCCGTGGCTGCGCACCAGCTCCTCCAGCGCGTGCGCGTCGGCCAGCGACAGCACGCGCATCTGGCCTTCGGGCGTCATGCCGCCGGCGGATTCGAGCTTCACCTCGGCCACGCCGAACACGCGGTGCAGCAGCGTCTGGTGCAGCGCCACGTTGTGGATGCGGGTGAAGGGGATGTTGCGCAGGCTCTTCTGCAGCAGGCCGCTGCGGATGACGATGGCGTCGGCGTCCACCCGGAAGCGGTAGGTGAAGTACTGCCCCAGCGACACCAGCACCAGCACGCCCGCGCCCACCAGGCCCCACAGCTCCCAGCTGTTGCTGCGGCCGCCGAACAGCAGCACGAGCAGCGGCAGCGCAAAGCTCTTCAGCTGCTGGATCAGCACGAACAGCCACGACCACGGGTGCAGGCGCCGCTCGGCGCCGCCCGCAAGCCGGTCCTCAGAGGGCATCGTCATGGCGGTTGGATTCGGGCAGGAGGGCGTCGCGCAGGGCGACGGCGTCGGCGTCCAGGAAGCCGTGCTGGCGCAGCGCGTTCATGCGCGTGCCGGCGGTGTGCACCACCAGCGTGGCCAGGCCGAAGCGGCGCTCTATCGGGCCGCGTTCCAGGTCCAGGTGCTGCACGCGGGTGCGCGGCACCAGCACTTCGCTGCGCCAGACCAGGCCGCGCTGCACCGACAGGCCGCGCTCGTCGAGCATCCAGCGCGTGCGCCGCCAGCGGGCGCGGCCCAGGCTCCAGCCGGCCAGACCGCCCAAGGCCAGCAGGGCCAGCCCGATGCCAATGCGCGGGCCCCAGCCGTCCACGTTGGCCAGCACCACGGCTGCCGCCAGGCCCACCATGATCGGCAGGGCCGTCAGTGCGCCCGTGATGCCCGAAACGGTGCGCGCGCCGTCGGGCAGCGGCTGCCAGCCTTTGGGCGGCCAGGCCTGGAAGGGGAGGGGAGTCGCTTCGTCGGTCATGGCGTGGGATTCATCGGCAGTCGGGGTGGTAGGGATTGGTTTCACCGGAGCCTGGTGGCCGCAGGGTGAAGCGTTTGTAGGTCCACTGGTACTGCCGGAGGTCACGCCGCGCGATGGCCTCCACCGCCGCGTTCATGGCCGTCGTCGCCTGCGCGATGTCCGGCGAGGCGATGGCCTCGGGCGCGGCTTCCACGTGCAGTTCGAACAGGCCGTCGGCGCAGCGTTCGGCGTAGACCAGCAGCACCGTGGCGCCGCTGCGCTCGGCCAGGCGCGGAATCAGCGTGAGAGTCAGCGCCTGGCGGCCGAAGAACGGCGCGAACTCACCCGCACCCAGCTTGGGCTGCTGGTCGGGCGTGATGCCGACCACGCCGCCGGCCTTGAGCGCCTTCCACAGCGGCCGCATGGCGTTGGCTTCGGCGGGCACCAGTTCGATGTTCTCGCCGCCGCGCGCCCTGCGCAGGAATGCGTCGCCCGCCGCGCTTTCAGGCACGCGGTAGACCAGTGCGAACGGTCCGCGCGCCGCCATCGCTTCAATCACCAGCTCCAGGTTGCCGTGGTGGGGCGCCGCGATGAGGGTGCCGCGGCCGGCGGCCTGCGCCGCGTCCAGCAGGTGGGCGCCGTGCACGGTGCGGATCAGCCGCAGGTTGTCGGCGCGCGGGCGGGTCCAGATGCGCAGCGTTTCGAAGGCGTTGCGACCGGTTTGCCGCAGCACTTCCAGCACCGCCTGTTCGCGCGCCTGTGGGTCCAGTTCGGGCGACACCAGTTCAAGGTTGCGGCGCGCCACCTTGGCCTCGCGGGTGTTGCGCCACAGCGCGAAGCGGCCCAGCCGGTCGCCCAGCCACTGCTGCCAGGCCAGCGGCAGCCGCCCCACGCACCAGGCGGCGGCGAACATCAGGCGGCTGGCGAAGCGGGCGGAATCCATGCCGCGAGTGTAAGGGATGCCCCCTGCGCCGCCATCGCGCCGCCATCGCGCCGCCATCGCGCCGCCGGGCTCGCATAGAATCGCGGCATGATCGCCCTCATCCAGCGCGTCACCGAAGCCAACGTCCGCGTGGACGGCGACACCGTCGGCGCCATCGGCCCCGGCCTGCTGGCCCTGGTGGCCGTGGAGCCGGGCGACGACGAGGCCCGCACCGCCCGCATGGCCGAACGACTGCTGGGCTACCGCGTGTTCGGCGACGCCGACGGCAAGATGAACCTGTCCCTGGCCGACACCGGCGGCGGCCTGCTGCTGGTCAGCCAGTTCACCCTGGCGGCCGACACCACCCGCGGCATGCGCCCCAGCTTCACCAGCGCCGCGCCGCCCGAGGCCGGCCGCCTGTGGTTCGACCGCCTGGTGGCCCTGTGCCGGCAGCGCCACGCCCGGGTTGAAACCGGCCGCTTCGGCGCCCACATGGTGGTGAGCCTGGCCAACGACGGCCCGGTCACTTTCCGCCTGCAGTCCTGAGCCTGCCCGGTCCGGGCAAAACCCTTGGCCAATCAATCAGATAGCCAAGGAGCGTACGCTCCTGTATACTGCGCGGTTCCATTTTCCCAGTCGCGGGATGCGTCTTCATGGCCAACGATCGTCCGGCACAGTCCGAAATCAAGCTGCTGATCACCAAGGGCCTGGAGCAGGGCTACCTGACCTATGCCGAGGTCAACGACCACCTGCCCGACGACATCGTCGACCCGGAGCAGATCGAAGACATCATCGGCATGATCAACGGCATGGGCATCGAGGTCCATGAAGTTGCCCCCGACGCCGAGACCCTGCTGCTCAACGACACCTCCAGCAGCCGCGAGTCCGACGACACCGCCGCCGAAGAAGCCGCCGCCGCGCTCACCTCGCTCGACACCGAGGGCGGCCGCACCACCGACCCGGTCCGCATGTACATGCGCGAAATGGGCTCGGTGGAACTGCTCACCCGCGAAGGCGAAATCGCCATCGCCAAGCGCATCGAGGAAGGTCTCAACCAGGTCCACTCCTCGCTGGCCAGCTTCCCCTGGTCCATCCAGCTGCTGCTGGAAGACTACGACCAGCACCTCGAGGGCAAGAAGCGCCTGAACGAAGTGGTGGTGGGCTTCCTGGACATCGAAGAGCCCGAGGAAGTGATTCCCGTCGCCGCCATCGACGAGGACGCCGAAGTCGAGGAAACCGACGACGTGGTGGGCGAGGACGGCGAAGAAACCGTCGTGGACACCGGCCCGGACCCGGCCGAAGTGGGCCGCCGCATGGACACGCTCAAGGGCCTGTACACCAAGTTCCAGAAGTCGCACGCCAAGTACGGCGCCGCCGACAAGAAGACCATCCAGGTCCGCGAGGAAATGGCCGCCGAGTTCCTGCGCCTCAAGCTGCCGCTGGCGCTGATGGACGCCTTCGTGCGCAAGCTGCGCGAAGTGGTCAACGCCATCAAGGAACACGAGCGCCGCATCCTGGACATCTGCGTGCGCAACGCCAAGATGCCGCGCAAGGACTTCCTGCGCGCCTGGCCGGGCAACGAAATCAACCTCGACTGGGCCGACGACGTCATCCGCCGCAAGCAGAAGTGGTCGTCGGGCATGCGCGAGTTCAAGGACCTGATCGTCGCCGAGCAGCACAAGCTGGTGGCCATCGAAAGCTCGCTGTGGCTGAGCCTGCCCGACATCAAGGAAATCAACCGCGCCATGGCCTACGGCGAGGCCAAGGCCCGCAAGGCCAAGAAGGAAATGGTCGAGGCCAACCTGCGCCTGGTCATTTCCATCGCCAAGAAGTACACCAACCGCGGCCTGCAGTTCCTCGACCTCATCCAGGAAGGCAACATCGGCCTGATGAAGGCCGTGGACAAGTTCGAATACCGCCGCGGCTACAAGTTCTCCACGTACGCCACCTGGTGGATTCGCCAGGCCATCACCCGCTCGATCGCCGACCAGGCGCGCACCATCCGCATCCCGGTGCACATGATCGAGACCATCAACAAGCTCAACCGCATCTCGCGCCAGATGCTGCAGGAAATGGGCCGCGAGCCCACGCCCGAAGAGCTGGCCAAGAAGATGGAGATGCCCGAGGACAAGATCCGCAAGGTGCTCAAGATCGCCAAGGAGCCCATCTCGATGGAAACTCCCATTGGCGACGACGAGGACAGCCACCTGGGCGACTTCATCGAAGACACCAGCATCGAGTCGCCCATCGAGGCCACCACCAACCTGGGCCTGATGGAAACCGTCCGCGACGTGCTGGCCGGCCTGACCCCGCGGGAAGCCAAGGTGCTGCGCATGCGCTTCGGCATTGACATGAACACCGACCACACCCTCGAGGAAGTGGGCAAGCAGTTCGACGTCACCCGCGAGCGCATCCGCCAGATCGAGGCCAAGGCCCTGCGCAAGCTGCGCCACCCGACCCGGTCCGAGCAGCTGCGGTCCTTCCTCGACCTCGAGTAATCGCCCGCTGGTGGTAACCTTCCGAGGCCCCGTACATACGGGGCCTCATTCGTTGGAGGGGCGGGAATGGCAACTGGCGCAACGTCGGCAAGCGGCAACAAACTCACCCGCTGGATCCTGGCGGCCCTGGTGTTGGGCATCGTCGTGGGCACCACGGTCAATTACACCGTGCAGGACACCACGGCCGTGGTGGCGAACCTGGGCCTGGTCACCACCACCTTCCTGCGCCTGATCAAGATGATCATCGGGCCGCTGGTGTTCGCCACCCTGGCCGTGGGCATCGCCAAGATGGGCGACCTGGGCACGGTGGGCCGCATTGGCCTCAAATCCATGGTGTGGTTCATGGGCGCCTCGCTGGTGTCGCTGAGCCTGGGCCTGATCCTGGTCAACCTGCTGCAGCCCGGCGTGAACCTGGGCATCGAACTGCCCGACGTGGGCGCCAGCTCCGGCGTGGCCGCCACCGGCCTGAGCCTGCAGGAGTTCATCACCCACCTGGTGCCCACCAGCATCGCCGACGCCATGGCGCGCAACGAGATACTGCAGATCGTGGTGTTCTCGGTGTTCTTCGGCGTGGCCTGCGCCGGCGTGGGCGACAAGGCCAAGGTGCTGGTGGACGCGCTGGAAGGCCTTTCGTACGTGATGCTGAAGGTGACGATGCTGGTGATGTGGGCCGCGCCCTTCGCCGTGTTCGCGGCGGTGACGGCGGCGATCGCCAAGAGCGGCCTGGGCGTGCTGGCGGTGTACGGCAAGTTCATGGGCCAGTTCTACCTGGGCATCGGCGTCCTGTGGGTGCTGCTGTTCCTGGCCGCGGCGGCCGTGCTGGGCAAGCGCGCGTTCGCGCTGTTCAAGGCCGTGCGCGAACCGACCCTGCTGGCCTTCGCCACCGCGTCGTCGGAAGCGGCCTACCCGCGCACGCTGGCGCAGCTGGAGAAGTTCGGCTGCAGCAACCGCGTGGCCTCGTTCGTGCTGCCGCTGGGCTATTCGTTCAACCTCGACGGCTCGATGATGTACTGCACCTTCG
>DAORUD010000050.1:0-19139 GCA_035433005.1 Arenimonas sp.
GGAGGAGAACGCCCGGGCCGCGCTGGAGGTCATGAGCCGCTTCGCCGTCGACCCTCGCTGGCTGGTTTACCTGCCGCCCACCATGGCGCCGCCGGCCACGGCCAGCGACGGCGACTTGCTGGAGCGTCCGACCGAAGCCTTCGACTACTACCGCGCCGAGGGCGTGACTCAGCTGGTGTGCGAGGAAAAGCACATGGGCTCGCGCGCCGTGGTCGTGCTGTGCCGCAGCGAGGAAGTGGCCGCAGCCCGGTTCGGTATCTGCGGCGACGGCCGCGGCGTTATCCACACGCGCACCGGCCGCCGGTTCTTTCAAGACGGCGCCATCGAGCCCGCCCTGCTGGACCGATTGGACAACGCCATGGCCGACGCCGGTCTGTGGGACGAGTTGGCCACAGACTGGATCGTGCTCGACGCCGAACTGTTGCCTTGGTCTGCCAAGGCCGAGGATCTGTTGCGCAAGCAGTACGCCCCGACCGGCAGCGCCGGCCTCGCCGCACTGAGCGCTACCCGCGACTGGGTTGCGGCCGCGCGCAGCCGGGGCCTGCAGCTGGACGGCTTGGCCGCGAAGCTCGCGGATCGCGCCCAGGCGATGCGGCGGTACGTCGATGAGTACCGCCGCTACTGCTGGACGGTGACCAGTGCCGACGACCTGCGCCTGGCCCCGTTCCACGTGCTGGCCTACGAAGGCCACGCCACACTGCAGCAGGGCCATCGCTGGCACCTGGACCTGATCGATCGACTGTGTGCGACCGACCCGGGCCTGTTCCGGCCGACGCAGCGCCGCTACGTCGACCTCGCCGACCCGCAAAGCGAAGCGGACGCCACGAGCTGGTGGGAAACCATCACCGCTGGCGAAAGCGAAGGCATGGTGATCAAGCCGGTGGAAGGCCTGGCCACCGGCCGCAAGGGCGGTTTCCTGCAGCCGGCCATCAAGTGCCGCGGGCGCGAGTACCTGCGCATCATCTACGGCCCGACCTACACCGAGCCGGACAACCTTTCCCGACTTCGGCAGCGCGGGCTGGGACCGAAGCGGGCGTTGGCGCTGCGCGAGTACGCCTTGGGCCATGAAGCGCTGCATCGGTTCGTCGAACGCGAACCGCTGTACCGGGTTCATGAGTGCGTGTTCGGCGTGTTGGCGCTGGAAAGCGAAGCCGTCGATCCGCGACTCTGAGGGGCGAGCTGAGCGCTTGGGGGCCGCTTTGGGCCGCAAGCAGCCACAGCAATCGTGTCATCCGCGCCTCGGCCAGCATCAAGGGATGGGTAACGTGTCTGGATGGACAGCGATGGAAAAGCCCCGCCGAAGCGGGGCTTTTTGTTACGGCAGAATCCGGCAGCGTCAGGGCGTGGTCGAAGCCGCAGCCTCCGGCTTCGCCGCCGCGGCCTTCGCGAAATCACCCGCCGCGAACACGGAATAGCCAGCGGTGCCAAAGTGCCTGCGGATGGCGGCATCCACGTCGGCCTTGGTCAGGGCGGCCATCTTCGCTTCGAGCTCGGCGCTCCAGGCCAGGGTGCGGTCGTAGTAGAGGTTGCTGCGCAGCTGGCCGGCCAGGGCGGCGTCTTCGGCGCGGCCCAGCACGCGGCCCTTGAGGATGCCGTCCACGGCGTCCTTGAGTTCGGCCTCGGTGACGCCGTCTTTCACCAGGCGCGCCATTTCCTCGGCGAAGGCCTGCTTCACCCGGGCGATGTTCTCGGGTGCGGCGATGGCGAACAGCTGCTGGCTGGCGTTCTCGTCCTGGATGTTGGCGTTGAAGCCTGAACCCACGGAGTAGCTCAGGCCATCCTTCTGCCGCACGCGATCGCCCAGCCGCGACTTCATGCCGCCGCCGCCGAAGATGTTGTTGGCCACCAGCAGCGCCGCGTAGTCCGGATGCGAATCCGACACCGGGAACTGGCCCGACTGGATGATCACCGCATTGGCCTTGTCCGGCGTTTCCAGCATCTTTTCCACCGCGGGCGCCAGCACCAGCGGCATCGGGATGCGCTCGAAGGGCTTGGCCGACGTCCAGTCGCCGAAGTGCTGCTGCATCAGCGCCGTCACCTGCGCCGGGTCGAAGTCGCCCACTACGGCGATGTCGCCGCTGCCCGCGCCGTAGAAGCCGGCGTGGAACTCGCGCACCTGGGCCAGCGTGACGCCCTTGAGTTCGGCCAGGCTTTCTTCCAGCGTGGCCGCGTAGTACGGGTGGCCCTTGGGCCACTGGGCGTTGAAGTGGCGGCTGCTGGCGCGGCCGGCCACCGACTGCGGTTCGCTGGCCTGCGACTGCAGGCCGGTGATGGACTGGTTGCGCAGCTGCTCGAACTCCGCCTCCGGGAACGACGGCGACTTCAGCATCTCGGCCACCAGCGCCATCACGGCGGGCAGGTGCTCGCGGGTGGTGCTGATGCCCACGCCGACCAGCTGGCTGCCGCCGCCGAAGTTCACGCGCGCCTTCAGCTCGTCCAGGCGGCGGCTGATCTGTTCGCGCGTCATGGTCTTGGTGCCGCGATCGAGCATGGCGGCCGCCAGGCTGGCGGCCGTGGCGCGGCCGGTGACGTCGTCGAGCTTTCCGAACCGGAAGGCGATGTTCACCGACACGGTGTCGCCGCGCGTTTCCTTCGCCAGCAGCGCCAGCTCGGTGCCGTTGGCCAGCTTCGAAACCACCGTGCGGCTGTCGATGTTCGCCGGCGATGGATCGAAGGCTTCGCCCGCGGCCACGGCGGCGCGGCCCTGGTAGTTGGCCACCAGCGCGGCCACGTCGGGTGCGTCGGGGATCTCGGCGCGGTCGGGCGCATCGGTGGGGATGAAGCGCGCCAGCGTGCGGTTGCTGGGCTTGAGGTAGGCCTGGGCCACGCGCGTGACGTCGGCGGCGGTCACCTTTTCGATGCGGTCGCGCTGCAGGAAGAACAGGCGCCAGTCGCCCGAGGCAATGGCTTCGGAAAGGGCGGTGGCTGTGGCGTTGGCGTCGTTGAACAGCAGCTCGGCGTCCTTGAGCAGCTGGGTGCGCGCCTTGGCCACTTCGTCGTCGGTGAAGGGCGTGGCGTACGCCTGTTCCACCTGCTGGATGAGCTGGGCAGACACGGCCACGTCGTCGCCGTCGCGCGGCAGCTGCGCCAGCACCAGCATCGTGCCGGGCTCGGCCAGCGCCCAGGGGCTGGCGCTGACCGACGCCGCCAGGCCGGGCTCCACCAGCGCCTTGTGCAGGCGGCCGCCGGGCGTGTCGCCCAGCACCTGGCCCAGCACGTCCAGCGCGGCGCTGTCGGGGTGTGCGGCCGCCGGCAGGTGGTAGTTCAGGCCCACCAGGCGGGTGTCGCCGACCCGGCGCACCACCACTTCGCGCTCGCCGTCCTGCACGGGCTCGCGCGTGTAGGTGGCCTGCACCGGCTCGGCGGGGCGCTTGAGCGGGCCGAAGGCCGCGGCCACTTTCGCCAGCGTCTGCGCCGGGTCAATGCGGCCTGCCACCAGCAGCGTGGCGTTGTCGGGGCGGTAGTGCGTGCGGTAGAAGGCCTGCAGGCGCTCGATGGGCATGTTCTCCACGTCGGCGCGGGCGCCGATGGTGGACTTGCCGTAGTTGTGCCACAGGTAGGCGGTGGCGTTCAGGCGCTGCAGCAGCACGCGCACGGGGTTGGTTTCACCCGACTCCATCTCGTTGCGCACCACGGTCATCTCGCTGTCGAGGTCGCTGCGGCGCACGTGGGAATTCACCATGCGGTCGGCTTCCAGCGCCAGCAGCCAGTCCAGGTTGTCTTCGCCGGCGGCGAAGCTGCCGAAGTAGTTGGTGCGGTCGAGCCAGGTGCTGGCGTTGTAGCGGATGCCGCGGCGGCGCATTTCACCCGGGATGTCTTCGTGGGTGGGCGTGCCCTTGAACAGCAGGTGTTCCAGCAGGTGGGCCATGCCGGTTTCGCCGTAGTTCTCGTGGCGCGAGCCCACCAGGTAGGTGAGGTTCACCGTGACGGTGGGCTTGGTGGCGTCGGGGAACAGCAGCACGCGCAGGCCGTTGTCCAGCCGGTATTCGGTGATGCCTTCGACCGAGGCGACTTCAACCACGCCCTTGGGCGGTGCGGTGTCCCGCGCGGAGGCGGGCACGGCCAGCGCGAGGGCCAGCAGCAGGGCGCCCGACAGACGGGCGAGCAAGCGGTTCAACATGTGGGACTCCCGGGATGACGGCGCGGCCCGCATCGGTGGGCCAGCCCCGAGCATGCCCAAGCGCCGCCGCGGCCGCCACCCCGAAGGGCGTCGGCGAGCTTTTTTCCTACCCCGCGCAGGCCGCCGCGTGAAGACCGCCCGACGCAATGGCTACGGGCAGTTCAGCCCCATCGTGGTGTTGAGCTTGTCGAGCTGCAGGATCTGGCTGCCCTCTTCGCCCGTGAGCTCGACGGTGGCGCGCCGGCAGTTCTCGAAGATGACGCGCGCCGTGCCCCAGATGCGGCTGGGCGGCGGTGCGAAGCTCTGGAACCCGCCGCCCTCGAGCACGTACATGTCCACGCTCAGCGGCTTGTTCCAGGCGAACGTGGCGCTGCCCGGGTTGTAGTCGCCGTAAAGCCACAGCTGCCTGCCCGCGTTGTTGAAGCCGTAGAAATAAAGCAGGAAGCGGTTGGCCGACACCAGGTCGAGATTGAAGCCCTGGCCCGAGGTCTGCGTGTTGAACCAGCTGCCCGACACTTCCGTCGGGAACGCGCCCACGGTGCCGGGGTTGGCCGCGGCCACCTGGAAATTGTGGCGCGTGGTGGTGCCTTGGTAGGTGGCTTCGAAACTCCACAGCCCCAGCGGCGCATTGCCGGGCAGCGTGGTGTTCCAGTACCAGTAGGAGGCGTTGTAGGTGCTGGCGGAATTCTGGCTGTGGCTCCAGCTGTCGAACACGCTGCCGTCGGGGCGCAGCACGCGGTATTGGGTGGCCTGGCCCGGGCCCTGGTCGCGGTAGGCGGCCATCAGCGTCACCGGGTCGCCGGGCACGAAGCTGTTCTTGAAGCGCGGCTGGTCGGTGGTGGACGGGCAGCTGGCGAAGCCGGGCGCGGCGCTGTGCGTGGACAGGCGGTTCACCGCCGGCTGGTGGTAGCTGCGCTGCTGCGCCCAGCGCGTGGGCACGTTGTTGCAGGTGCCGGTGTGCGGTTCAATCACCGCGGCGCCGGCGGTGTTGCTGGCGCGCAGCTCCAGGTGCAGGTGCGGCCCGGTGGACACGCCGCTGCTGCCCACCTTGCCCAGCGGCGTGCCGGCCGGAATGGGCGCGCCGATGGGCAGCGTGGTGACCGAGCCGGTCTTCATGTGCAGGTAGCGGGCGATGGTGCCGTCGGAATGCTGCACGGTGACGTAGTTGGGCGTGTCGGGCGCGTCGAACGAACACGAACGGTCGGGGTTGCCGTCGCCCTTGCCCACCAGTGTTCCCGGCGCCACGGCCAGCACGTCCACGGCGCCGGCGTCCATCAGCGTCCAGCCGAAGGGCCAGATGAAGTAGTCGATGCCGCGGTGGTTGTAGCCCGAGGCGTTGTCGTAGCTGCGGGTGCCGCAGGTGTAGTCGGTCACCTGGTTGGGGAACGCGGCGTTGAGGTCGACGAAGTTGGAGATGCCGTGCCACTGCGTGCCGGCACCGTTCACCGGGCCCAGGGGCCAGGTGATGGCGGTCAGCGACTGGGTCTTGGGCGGCATCTTGCCGGCGGCCTGCAGGCGGGCCACGTTGGCGTTGACCTCGTCCACGAGCCGGCGGTCGAGCTCGGGGCTCATGCGGTCGGCGGCGTCCGCGGGGGCCAGCACGCCGTGGCCATCCGGTGGCCGCGCCGCGACGGTGCCGACGGACAGCAGGGCGGCGGCGCCCAGGGCGAATGCGTGGTGTCGCTTGGCCATGCCGGCATCTCCGTGGTGTGCACCCGCAGCCTAGCGCGTGGACCCGCGCGGCGCACCCTGCCGATGGGCACGCCGCGGGCCGGCGGTGGCGCCGTGCGAGAATCGCGGCCCATTCCTTTCCCGGGCCGCCCGTGACCCTTGCCCTTGACGTCCTGTTCGCCGACGAACGCCTTGCGGTGGTCAACAAGCCCGCCGGCCTGATGGTGCACGACAGCGCCCTGGCGCGCGGCGAAACCGATTTCGCCGCCGATCGGCTGCGCGAACAGTTCGGCAAGCCGGTGTTCCTGGTGCACCGCCTGGACCGCGCCACCAGCGGCTGCCTGCTGCTGGCCTTCGACCGCGACACGGCCTCGGCGCTGGGCAAGAGCCTGATGTCGCAGGCCTTCCGCAAGGACTACCTGGCCGTGTGCCGCGGCTGGCCCGAGCCGGAAGAGGGCGTGATCGACCATCCGCTGGACGGTGGCCCCGGCAAGCCGCAGAAGAAGCCCGCCGTCACCACCTACCGCCGCCTGGCCACCGCCGAGCTCGACATCCCCAGCGCCCAGCACCCCACGTCGCGCTACGCGCTGCTGTGCTGTTCGCCGCAAACCGGGCGCTTCCGGCAGATCCGCCGGCACCTCAAGCACATCCACCACCACCTGATTGGCGACTCCAGCCACGGCGACGGCCGCCACAACAACGCCTTCCGCATGCGCGGCGTGCACCGCATGCTGCTGCATGCGTGGCGGCTTTCCTTCCCGCATCCCGCCGACGGCCGCGAACTCACCGTGGCCGCACCCGGCGACAGCGAATGGCAAGCGGCGATGGCCCTGCTGGGCTGGACCACGCCCGTCGCGCCACCGTGACTTGCGACCGATTACCGTCGCACCGCATCCCCTCTATAGTCGCGCTGCCCCCGCCCACCCGGAGTCGTTGATGAAATTCACCCGCCCCCTGCTGCTCGCCCTTGGCCTGGCGCTGGTGTCGCCGCTGCCCAGCGCGGCCCAGTCCGCCAACGAGAACGACACCGATGAACTGGTGATGACGTCCGAAGGATTCCTCGGCTACCACCCCGACCTGCGCTTCCGCCTGCTGGGCCTGGTGGAGTACCGCAAGGGCAACTACGAACAGGCCATGGTGTACTTCCGCCGCGCCGCGCGCTTCGCCGACAAGCCCTCGCAGGGCATGATCGCCGAGATGCTGTGGAAGGGTCAGGGCACCGCCGTGGATCGCCCCGCCGCCTACATCTGGATGGACCTGGCGGCCGAGCGCGCCTACAAGATGATGCTGGTGCAGCGCGAGAAGTACTGGGCCGCCCTCACCGAAGCCGAGCGCAAGCAGGCGCTGGAGATCGGCGACGCGATCTACCTCGAGTACGCCGACACCTACGCCAAGCCGCGCCTGGCCCAGAAGCTGCGGCAGGCCCGCATGAAGGTCACGGGCAGCCGGACGGGCTTCACCGGCAGCCTCAAGATCGAGATCCCGGGCCCCAACGGTTCCACCATCATTGACGGCTCGGACTACTACGACGAGAAGTTCTGGAATCCCAACCTGTACTTCCGCATGCAGGATTCGGACTGGAAGGAATTCGGCGAAGGCCGCGTGGACATCGGCGAAATCCAGTCGGCGGGCGAAATGACCGTGCCGGCCGACGCGTCCGACGAAGACCCGGCCGAAGACGAGGCCACGGAAGAGGCCACGGACGACAGCCCGCGCTGATCGCCCCGCGCCGGGTCGCGGCCCCCACGGGGCCCCGGCCCGGCGATAATGGCGGCTTCCCGCCCGCCGGATCCCGCCTTGGCCAAGCTCTATTTCTACTACTCGGCGATGAACGCCGGGAAGACCACCACCCTGCTGCAGAGCGCGCACAACTACCACGAGCGCGGGATGCGCACGCTCATCCTCACGCCGCGGCTGGACGACCGCTACGGCGAGGGCGTGGTGGCCTCGCGCATCGGCCTGAAGGCGCGCGGCACCATCTTCGGCCGCGACGACGACCTGCAGGCCATGGTGGCCGCCGACATCGCCGCGAAGGGCCCGCTGCACTGCGTGCTGGTGGACGAGGCGCAGTTCCTGTCCAAGGCCCAGGTGTGGCAGGTGACCGAAATCGTCGACCGCCTGAACGTGCCGGTGCTGGCCTACGGCCTGCGCACCGATTTCCGCGGCGAACTCTTCGAAGGCAGCCAGTACCTGCTGGCCTGGGCCGACAACCTGGTGGAAATCAAGACCATCTGCCACACCGGCCGCAAGGCCACCATGGTGCTGCGCGTGGACGAACACGGCCGCGCGCTCAGCGACGGCCCGCAGGTGGAGATCGGCGGCAACGAGCGCTACGTGTCGGTGAGCCGCGGCGAGTTCAAGAAAGTGATGGCCGGCGAAGGCGTGATTGACCTGCAGCAGCCGCAGCTGCCGCTGGGCGGCGGCGACTGACCGCCTTGATCAACCGCGGCCGCAGGGGCTGACCAGCTCGGCGATTTCATCCAGCAGGCGCTGCCGTTCGGGCTGGCGCTGGCTGGCTGCCTCCAGCGTGGCCCTTGCCAGCTCCCGGCCGTCGCCGGCGCGGGCCTGGCGGCACAGCAGGCGCGCCTGCAGCGCGTCGGTGCGCAGGGCGATGTCGTCCCAGTCGAAGCGGCGGCGCCGCGGCTGGGCGTGCAGGGCGTCCAGCATGGCCTGGGCCTCGGGGAAGTCGCCGCCGTCCACCAGCAGGCGCACGCGCGCCAGGTTGATGATGGACAGCGCGGGCGCCGCCGGGTCGATGCCCTCGGCCAGCAGGCGCTGCTTGGCCGAGGCCAGCAGCGCGGCCGCGGCCTGCGGATTGCCGCGCGCGCTGGCCACGTCGGCCAGCAGGCGTTCGGAGCGGGCCGCCAGCAGGGGGTCGTAGGCCAGGGCCTGCTGCTGGCATTCGTGCGCCAGCAGTTCGGCGCTTTCAGCCTGGCCCAGGGCCAGGCGCGTGCGGGCCAGGTCGCACAGCACCGAGCCGCGCGCGCCGAGTTCGTTGCTGCGCCGGCGCAGCTGCAGGCTGCGCTGCAGTGCGTCCTGGGCCTGCGCCAGCCGGCCTTGTTCCAGCGCCAGCAGGCCCAGCGCCTGCCACGACGACGCCACTTCCGCATGTTCGGGACCGAAGCGCGCCAGCAGGCGTTCATGCGCCTGGCGCAGCAGGCGCTCGGCTTCGTTGAGCTTGCCGGCCTCCACCAGGATCGCGCCCAGCGGCCGCTGCACGCCGGTGGTGGCCGGGTGGCTGGTACCGAACCGGTTGAGGGCGATTTCCAGCGCCTGCCGGTAGGAGGCTTCGCTTTCCAGTGGGTCGCCCACGTTGCGGTGCAGGCTGCCCAGGTCGCGCCAGATTTCCACGCCCAGCGCGTTGCGGTCGCCGCCGCTTTCGCGCAGCAGCGCCAGCGCTTCGCGCATGGCGGTGATGGCTTCGGCGTGGCGGCCTTCGTCGGCCAGCAGGCCGGCGAGGTCGGCCTTGCTTTCGGCCTGCAGCGGCTTGGAGTCGGCGCTGCCGCTGCGCAGCGCCAGCGCCTTGCCGAACAGGTCGCGCGCCACGTCCAGGCCGCCCAGTTCGCGGTGGCAGCGGCCCAGCTGCGACAGGAACTCCGACACCGCGCGCGGCTGCTGCGACGCCAGCTGTTCGCTGACCGGCATCCACGGCACCAGCGCGCGCACGCACACCTCGGGCTGGTCGAGCGCACGCAGGCTGCGGCCGCGCAGCGCCGCCGATTCGATGCCGATGTGCGCCGGCGCTTCGCCCGCCAGCGTGGCCAGCACCTGGGACTGGCGGTCGAGCAGTTCCAGCGCCTGGCGGTCGTCGCCCAGGCCCTGGCGCAGGCGCACCACCAGGCCCAGCAGTTCGGCGCGCGCCTGGGGCTGGGACAGCAGTTCGGTGTCGGCGCGGCGTACGCCCGCGTCCAGCAGCGTGCGCACGTCCAGGCCTTCGCCGCTGCCGGCGCGGTCGGTGTTCTCGAACAGCGCCACCACGAAGTCCTGCATCGCCTGGGCGCGCTGCGCCTCGACGATGGCCTTGCTCGATTGCCAGTACATGAAGCCCAGCGCCGTCACCATCAGGCCCAACACCGACACCACCACGAGGATGGCCACCGAGTGGCGGCTGACGAACTTGTGCGTGCGGTAGCCCAGGCTTTGCGCCCGGGCCAGCACCGGTTCGCCGTTGATGTGGCGGCGCAGGTCCTGCGCCAGCGCCTCGACCGACACGTAGCGGTCTTCGGGCGCCTTCGCCAGCGCCTTGAGCAGGATGTTGTCCAGGTCGCCCGCGAGTTCGGCCGCCAGCCGGCGCGGGTGCGGCGCACCGCTCTCGCGCGCCAGGCGCAGCGCGGCCACCGACGGCCGCACCGGGTCGCCGGTGAGGATGGCTTCTTCCCAGGCCGCGTCGCTGGGGCGCGCGGGGTCGTAGGGCTTGCGGCCCACCAGCAGTTCGTACAGCACCACGCCGAGCGAATACACGTCGGTCATGGTGGTGATGACGCCGTGGCGCAGCTGTTCGGGCGCGGCGTAGTGCAGGGTGAAGGCGCGCGTGCCGGTGCCGGTGATTTCGCCCTGGCCGTCGGCGGATTCGTCCAGCAGCTTGGCGATGCCGAAGTCCAGCAGGCAAACGTCGCCGGCCGGCGTCACCATGATGTTGGACGGCTTGAGGTCGCGATGCACCACCAGGTTGGCGTGCGCGTGGCTGACCGCCGCGCACACCTGCAGGAACAGCCGCAGCCGGTCCGGCACCGGCAGCGAAAGCTTGCGGGCGTAGTCGGTGATGGGCTCGCCCTGCACGTAGTCCAGGGCCAGGTAGGGCTGGCCGTCGGTGCTGACGCCGGCGTCGAGCAGGCGCGCGATGTGGGCGTGGCCCAGGCGCGCCAGGATCTGCCGCTCGCGGGTGAATCGGGTGCGCAGGCCGGCGTCGCCCAGGCCCGGGCGCAGCAGCTTCAGGGCCACGCGCCGGTGGTAGAGGCCGTCGGCACGGATCGCCAGCCACACCTGGCCCATGCCGCCTTCGCCGATGGGGCTTTCCAGCCGGTAGGGCCCGATGGACTGGCCGGGCTGCGGTGCGAACACGGCCGCGTCCACCACCGACTGGGACAGGAAGTCCGGGCGATCGTCCTCCAGGGCCATCATGCGCTGCAGTTCGTCGCCCAGTTCGGCGTCCGACCGCAGGATGTCGGCCAGGCGGCGCGCGCGCACCGGGCCGTCAAGCTCCAGCAGCTCGTCGAGCAGGTGGGACAGCTGCTTCCAGCGCTCAGGGTCCACGGGGATGCCCCGGGTTCAGCCCTGCAGCGCGGCCAGCAGGAACATGCGCGCCTTCTGCCAGTCGCGGCGCACGCTGCGCTCGGAGCGCTTGAGCAGGCCGGCGATCTCGGTTTCCGACAGGCCGGCGAAGTAGCGCATCTCCACCACCTGGGCCAGGCGCGGGTCCAGGTCGTGCAGTTTGTTCAGGGCCACGTCCAGGCCCAGCATGTCCTCGTCCAGGCGCATGCCGCCGCCCGCATCCTCGGGCAGGTCGGTGACCCGGTGCAGGTCGCCGCCGCGCTTCACCGCCATGCGCTGGCGGGCATAGTCCACCACCACCGAACGCATGGCCGAGGCGGCGTAGGCGAAGAAGTGGGCGCGGTCTTCGAACTCGGCTTCGGCGCGGCCGGCCAGCTTGAGGTAGGCCTCGTGCACCAGGGCGGTGGTGTCCAGGGTGTGGCCATGCTGCTGGCCGCCCAGCTGGCGGCGCGCCATGCCGTGCAGCTCGCGATACAGGGTCGCCAGCACGCGGTCGAGCGCCGATTTGTCGCCCCCGCGCGCGGCACTGAGCCACTGGGTGATGTCCGCCGTTTCGTTCATGGGTCCCCGGGTCCCGTCTGCGCGGGATGCCGACACTATAGCCAATTGCCTGCGCCGACGCCCTCAGCGCTGGCAGCCCGGGCACCAGGCGGTGGCCCGGTTGCCCATGCGGCCGTCGCGGATCGTGCGGCCGCAGGTCCGGCAGGCCTCCCCTTCGCGGCCGTAGACGAACAGTTCCTGTTCGAAATAGCCGGGCGCGCCGTCGGGGTTCAGGAAATCGCGCAGGGTGGTGCCGCCGCGGGTGATGGCGTGGGCCAGGATGGTCTTCACGGCGTCCACCAGCCGGGCATAGCGTTCGCGGCTGACCGAGCCGGCCGCGCGCGAGGGCGCGATGCCGGCGCGGAACAGGCTTTCGGCCGCATAGATGTTGCCCACGCCCACCACCACCGCCTGGTCCATCAGGAAGGCCTTGATGGGCGCCTTGCGGCCGCGGCTGCGCTGGTACAGGTAGTCGGCGTCGAAGGCGTCCGACAGCGGCTCGGGGCCCAGGTGCTGCAGCAGTTCGTGGGTCTGCCCGGCGGGTTGCCACAGCAGGCAGCCGAAGCGGCGCGGGTCGGTGAAGCGCAGCACGCGGCCCGAATCCAGCGCGATGTCCACGTGGTCGTGGGTTTCCACCGGGGTGCGGGCCGGCAGCACGCGCAGCATGCCCGACATGCCCAGGTGCAGCAGCGCACTGCCCGGCGCGGCGTCCAGCAGCAGGTACTTCGCGCGCCGGCGCACGCCCAGCACGCGCTGGCCGGGCAGCAGCGCGGCCACCTCGGGCGGGATCGGCCAGCGCAGGTCGGGCCGGCGCAGCACCACGCCGGTGACCACGCGGCCTTCGACGTGGGGCGCAAGGCCGCGCCGGGTGGTTTCGACTTCGGGCAGTTCGGGCATGGCGGCATTGTCCCAGAGCGGCAGCGGCCCGGCGAATTGCCGGCTTCGCCCGCGGGGGCTAGCCTTGCGCGATGCGCACTTCCTTCCGCACCACCGCATCTTTCCGCTGGGCCATGGCGCTGTGCGCGCTGGCCCTGTGCCTGCCGGCTTCGTTCGCGTCGGCGGCGCTGCCCAAGGCCCTGGGAGGCTCGGGCGGCAGCGCCGAACCCGCCCCGCAGGACAAGGCGCTGGCCGACGTGCTGGCCGACGCCGCCACCGCCGACGCCGAGGCCAAGGCGCTGGAGCAGCGGCGCGAGGCGCTGCGCGCCGAGGCGGCCAACGCCCCGGCCCGCACCGCCGAACTGGAGGCCGAACTGGCGGTGGACGCGCGCCGGTCGCTCGCCGCCTGGCGCGCGCGTCTGCCCCGCACCACCAACATCGAATCCCTGGAGGCCGCGCTGGAACAGGAGCGCATGGCCGTCAGCCAGCTGCGCGAACGCATCGAGGCGGTGACCGCCGACCTGTCGCGTTCACTGGCTCAGCCGGCCGGCCCCGAAACGTCCATCGCGGACCTGCAGCGCCGCATCGACGAACTGGCGGTCCCCGTGGTGGCCGCCGCCGGTGAACCCGCCGGACTCACCGACGCGCGCCGCTTGCGCAACGCCGCCGAACGTCGCCAGCGCAGCGCCGAACTGGCCCTGCGCCAGGACCAGCAGGACCTGGGCGGCATGCGCCAGCGGCTGCAGGAGCTCGAGCTGCGCACGCTGCGCCACGAACTGGACCTGCGCACGCCGCGCCTGGCCCTGCTGCAGCAGCGCATCGCCGCGATTGGCCGCGAAGAGTTGGAGAAGCTCGCCGCCGCCGCCGCCGCGCGCGCCAAGGCGCTGTCCGGCGCGGACCCGGTGGTGGCCACCGCCGCCGCCGACAACGCCCGCCTGGCCGACGAGCTGGTGCAGACCAACGAGCGGCTGGCCGAACGCCGGCGCTTCCTGGCCCAGCAGGACGAGGCCCTGGCCCGCGACCTGGCCGGCCTGCGCGACAGCGTTTCCCGCGTGGAGCTGGGCGGCCGCAGCGAAGAGGTGGGCAACTGGCTGTGGGCCGAGCTGCGCCGGCTCGAGCCCGAGGAAGTGCTGAGCCAGCAGCTGGGCGAAGTGGAGCAGACGCTGGGCGAACTGCGCCTGCGCATGATCGGCCTGAACGAACTGCAGCGCGAACTGGCCGACCACGCCCAGGCCGCGCAGCGACTGCGCGACACCGCACCGGGCGTGGACGAGGAAGGCCTGGCCGCCAACACCGCCGCCCAGGATCCGCTGGAGGACCTGCTGCGCGAACGCCTGGACCTGGCCGACCGGCTGGAGCCGCTGATGTGGCGCCGCATCACCGCGCTTGAACAGAGCGAGCGCAGCGTCAAGGCGCGCATCGAGGCCAACCGCCAGCTGCGCAAGACGCTCGACCGGCACCTGCTGTGGATCCGCAGCCACCCGCCGGTGGACAGCGCCTGGCTTGCACTGGTGCCCGCCGGGCTGGCGGACCTGGTGAAGCCTTCGCGCATGGCCACCACGCTCGAGCTGCTGCGACGCTCGTTCGCCCAGTCGCCATGGCCCTACGTCTTCAGCGTGCTGGGCGTGCTGGGGCTGCTGGGGCTGCAGCGCCAGGCGCGCCGCCGGCTGGACGGGCTGGCGCAGGTGACGCGCGAAGTGCACATGCGCCCGACCCTGCTGGCCCTGGGCTGGACGCTGCTGGCGTCCCTGCCCTGGGCCGCGGCCCTGCTGCTGGCCGGCCTGCTGCTGCAGGAGCTGGGCACGCCGGGCAAGTACAGCGATTCGCTGGGCCTGGCCCTGGCCGCGGTGGCGGTGCCGACGTTCACGCTGGCCTTCCTGCGCTGGCTGGTGCGCGAGCGCGGGCTGGCGCACGCGCATTTCCGCTGGAGCCGTCCGCGCCGTGAGGCCTTGATGCTCTGGGTTCCGCGCCTGGCGCTGGGGCTGCTGCCGCTCTATTTCATCGTCGCGCTGGCCTTCAACCGCAACCAGGAGCTGGCCATCACCGTGCAGGCGCGGCTGGCGATCCTGCTGGTGTCGCTGCTGTCGGCGTGGGCGCTGTGGCGCCTGCTGGCGCCGGAACAGCTCATGCACCGCCGCGGCCCCAGCATCGAGCCTTCGCGCTGGCGCCGCGCGCTGCGCGTGGCCCTGCCCGGTTCGCTGCTGGCCTGCGCGGTGCTGGCGCTGGACGGCTACGTGTACTCGGTGGGCATCGTGTTCGGCCTGGCCTTCGCCAGCGTCAGCATGGTGACGGCGGTGGCGGTGCTGCATGGGCTGCTGTCGCGCTGGTTCGTGCTGGGCGAGCGACGGCTGGCCCTGCGCCGGCTCGAGGTCAGGCGCCAGGCCGAGGCCGAAGCGCTCGCCGAAGGCGGGGCAGAGGCCGTGGACGGCGGCGAGGCCATCGTGGCCGAGTCCGACGACGAGATCACGCTGGCCAAGGTCAACGCGCAAACCCGCAGCCTGCTGCGCGCCATCCGGCTGACCCTGCTGGTGGTGGGCCTGGCGTGGGTGTGGTCGAGCCTGGTGCCGGCGTTCGGCCGCTTCGACGAGTTCGCCCTGTGGTCGATCACCGAAACCGGCACTGACGGCGTGGACGTGCGCGTGCCGGTGACGCTGATGGCCGCGATGCTGGGCGTGCTGGTGCTGGCGCTGACGGTGGTGGCGGCGCGCAACCTGCCGGGCCTGATCGAGATTGGCCTGCTGTCGAAGGTGCACATGGACGCGGCGTCGCGCTACGCCATCACCAGCGTGTCGCGCTACGCCATCGTGCTGGTGGGCGTGGTCGTGGGCCTGGGGCTGCTGGGCATGCGCTGGGGCCAGCTGCAGTGGATGGCGGCCGCGCTGACGGTGGGCCTGGGCTTCGGCCTGCAGGAGGTCTTCGCCAACTTCGTCTCGGGCCTGATCCTGCTGTTCGAACGACCGTTCCGGGTGGGCGACGTGATCACCGTCAACAACCTCGACGGCACCGTGACGCGCATCCGCACCCGCGCCACCACGCTGGTGGATTTCGACAACAAGGAAATCGTGGTTCCCAACAAGACCTTCATCACCGGCCAGCTGGTGAACTGGACCCTGAGCGACGAAGCCACCCGCATCACCATCAAGATCGGCGTGGACTACGGCACCGACCCGCGGCTGGTGCACCGCCTGCTGCTGCAGGCCGCCGCCGAGAACCCGCGCGTGCTGTCCGACCGGCCGCCCACCAGCTGGCTGCTCAACTTCGGCGCCAGCACGCTGGAGTTCGAGCTGCGCGTGTTCGTGGGCACCATCGGCGACCGCCTGGCGGCGCGCAATGAGCTCAATACCCGCCTGATCGAACTGTTCGACGAGAACGGCATCGCGTTCGCCTATCCGCAGCTGGACGTGCACGTGCGCGAACTGCCCGAGCGCGCGACCCGGGATGTGGGAGGGCCTTCAGGCCCGACGGTTCCGGGCGGGGCGGGTCAGGCCTGAAGGCCCTCGCACGAGGTGGGTCGGGTCGGGCCTGAAGGCCCTCCTACAGTGCAACCATACGTGGTCGCAGGGTGACGCGGCCCCGCGGGCGCGGGCATCATCGGCCCCTGTCCACGGGCCCTGCGCCTGATTCCCGGAGTCCTTCCCGATGTCACTTGCACTGTTCGACTGGCTGGCGCGCGGCTTCACGCAGGCGGCCTACTGGCAGATGGCGGTTTACCTGCTGGTGGTCACCCAGCTGACCATGATGAGCACCACGCTGTACCTGCACCGCAGCGCGGCGCACCGGGGCGTGGACTTCCATCCCGTGGTGGCGCACTGGTTCCGGTTCTGGTCCTGGCTCACCACCGCCATGGTCACTCGCGAATGGACGGCGGTGCACCGCAAGCACCACGCCAAGTGCGAAACCGCCGAGGACCCGCACAGCCCGCGCTTCCAGGGCATCCACCGGGTGCTGTGGCGCGGCGTGGAGCTGTACCAGAGCGCGCGCCTGGACAAGGACATGCTGGAGAAGTACGGCAAGGGTTCGCCCGACGATTTCATCGAGCGCGCCGTGTACAGCCGCGTTCCGTTCATGGGCCCGGTGCTGATGCTGGTGATCGACGTGCTGCTGTTCGGCATCCCGGGCGTGGCCGTCTGGGCGCTGCAGATGGCGTGGATTCCGTTCTGGGCCGCGGGCGTCATCAACGGCCTGGGCCACTGGTGGGGCTACCGCAACTTCGACACCGCCGACACCGCCACCAACCTCACGCCCTGGGGCCTGTGGATCGGCGGCGAAGAGCTGCACAACAACCACCACGCCTTCCCCAGCTCGGCCAAGTTCGCGCTGCGCCGCTACGAGTTCGACATCGGCTGGGCGGTGATCAGCGGCCTGCGCGCGCTGGGCCTGGCCAGGGTGCTGCGCGTGGCGCCCGAACTGGACGTGCGCCCGAACATCCCCGTGCCCGACGCCGACACCCTGCGCGCGGTGATGGCGCACCGCTGGCAGGTGGCCACCGACTATTTCCAGATCGTGCTCAGGCCGCACCTGCAGGCCGAAGCCGCCGACCTGCCGCGCCGCCTGCGCAAGGCCTTCCGCAGCGAGGGCAAGTGGCTGGACGCCGCGCACCGCGAACGCTTCGGCGCCTGGATTGCCGAACGCCCGCACACCGCGCGCCTGATGGAGTTCCGCGCCCGCCTGCTGGCCATCTACGAAATCAAGAGCGCCGCCGCCGAGGCCAAGATGGAAGCCCTGCGCGCCTGGTGCGCCGAGGCCGAGGCCTCGGGCGTGCGCCAGCTGGAAGAGTTCTCGGCGCGGCTCAAGGGCTATTCGATGGTGCCGGCACGGGCCTGAGGCCGGCCAGGGCGGAGGCGGCCGGCCCCGCCCGCTGTACCAAGGTCCGGGGTGCCCCCGGGTTGCCTGCCCCCCGCGTGCGGTGTTGAACTGTGCGCGGGCCTTGGGGAAGTCCCGCGGCCACGCTCAGGGGGATACATCATGAAACGCTGGATCATGGCGGCGGCCTTGGCTGCCACCGCTTCCACGGCGCTCGCCGCCAACTTCGTCATCAGCAACGAATCGCGCTGGGACATCCACCGGCTGTACGTCTCGTCCACCGATTCGCGCGGCTGGGGCGAGGACCAACTCGAAGACGACATCCTCGCCAGCGGCCAGACGCTGACGCTGCGCGGGGTGCGCTGCGACAGCTACGACGTGAAGATGGTGGACGAGGACGGCGACGTCTGCGAGCTGCGCGGCGTGGACATGTGCGGCGGCCAGGAGTGGACGATCACCAACGAAACGCTGGTCAACTGCATCGCCGCCAGCCAGTGACCGCCGGCGCCGCCCCCGGCCAGGGGGCGGCGCGGGGGGGCGGTGGCCCGGGGCGTATTCTGCGAGAATGCGCCCCGGACGCAGCCGCGTCGGCTTCTTGACCCCCTCCCATGACCCACACTCCCGAATCCGGCACCCCCGCGGCCGACCTGCTGGCGCGCCTGCGCGCCGCCGCCGAACTGCTCGAGACCGTGGCCGCCGACAAGGCCCTGCTCGACACCCTGCCCGAAGTGGACAGCAAGCGGCTCAAGGCCGCCGTGCACCGCTTCCACAACCCCGACCCCATCCACCACCGCAAGCTGCGCCGCGAGCGCAAGCGCGAACAGGTCAAGCTCAAGAACCAGCAGGACGACGTGGTGCTCAACGCCACCGGCATCCGCGAGCTGCGCCGCAAGCCGGTGTTCACCACGCCCAACTACTTCCCGCCCTCGCAGGCGCCGGTGGACAGCATCACCGACGAGCCCGCGCGCGAATCGGTGGATCCGCAGCACTGCTACGTCTGCAAGGGAAAGTACCGGCGCATCCACCACTTCTACGACCAGATGTGCCCGGCCTGCGCCGACTTCAATTTCCACAAGCGCACCGAAACCGCCGACCTCACCGGGCGCGTGGCGCTGCTGACCGGAGGCCGCGTCAAGATCGGCTACCAGGCCGGCCTGAAGCTGCTGCGCGCGGGCGCGTCGCTGATCGTCACCACCCGCTTCCCGCGCGATTCGGCCGCGCGCTACGCGCAGGAGCCCGACTTCGGCGTGTGGGGCCATCGCCTGGAGGTGTTCGGCCTGGACCTGCGCCATACGCCCAGCGTGGAGGCCTTCTGCCAGCAGCTGGTGGCAACGCGCGACCGGCTGGACTTCATCGTCAACAACGCCTGCCAGACCGTGCGCCGCCCGCCGGAGTTCTACGCCCACATGATGGCCGGCGAAACCGCCGCCCACGGCGACATGCCCGAACACGTGCGCAAGCTCCTGGGCAGCTACGAAGGCGTGCGCGCCGGCGACATCCTGCCCGCGGGCCCGGCCCTGGTCAGTGGCCTGGCTGCGCCCGGCATCACCCGCGCGGCGGAGCTGTCGCAGGTGCCGCTGCTGGCCGAGGAGCTGCTGGGCCAGAAGCACCTGTTCCCCGAAGGTCGGCTGGACCAGGACCTGCAGCAGGTGGACCTGCGCGGCCGCAACTCCTGGCGCCTGCTGCTGCACGAAGTGCCGGCGGTTGAGCTGCTGGAAGTGCAGCTGGTGAACGCCGTGGCGCCCTTCATCATCAACGCGCGCCTGAAGCCGCTGATGCTGCGCACGCCCGAGCGCGACAAGCACATCGTCAACGTCTCGGCCATGGAAGGGCAGTTCTACCGCAACTTCAAGACCAC
>DAORUD010000051.1:0-18703 GCA_035433005.1 Arenimonas sp.
GCCAGCACGCCGGCCACGTCGCGCAGGTCCGACAGGCGGCCGTTGGTGCACGAGCCCACGAACACCACGTCCACCGGCGTGCCCGCTATCGCGGCGCCCGCGTGCAGGCCCATGTAGGCCTGGGCCTTGGCCTCGGCCGCGTCGGCGGGCTCGGGCACGCGCTGGTCCACGCCGATGGCGGTGCCCGGGTGCGTGCCCCAGGTGACGGCGGGCGCGATGCGGCGCGCATCCACGTGCACCTCCTGGTCGAAGGTGGCGCCGTCGTCGGTGGCCAGTTCGCGCCAGCGCTTCACGGCCGCGTCGAAGGCGCGGCCCTGCGGCGCGCGCGGCGTGCGCGACAGCCATTCGAAGGTGGTGTCGTCGGGCGCCACCAGGCCGGCGCGGGCGCCGGCTTCGATGGCCATGTTGCACAGGGTCATGCGCGCTTCCATCGACATCGCCCGCACGGTGCTGCCGCGGAACTCGATGACGTGGCCGGTGCCGCCGTTCACGCCGATGCGATGGATCACATGCAGCACCACGTCCTTGGCGCCGACGCCTTGGCCCAGCTCGCCGTCAATGGTGATGGCCAGCGTGCGCGGCTTGCGCTGCAGCAGGCACTGCGTGGCCAGCACGTGGCCGACCTCGCTGCTGCCGATGCCGAAGGCCAATGCTCCGAACGCGCCGTGCGTGCTGGTGTGGCTGTCGCCGCAGACGATGCTCATGCCGGGCTGGGTGAGGCCCAGCTCAGGCGCGATGACGTGCACGATGCCGCGCTGTGCCGAGCCCAGGTCGAAGATCTCGATGCCGTGGGCCCGGCAGTTCTCGCGAAGGCGCTCGACCTGGGCCCTGGCTTCGGGCTTGTGGTACGGCAGTTCGCCCGCCGCATTCGCCGGCAGCGTGGGCGTGGAGTGGTCCAGCGTGGCCTTGGTCAGGTCGGGGCGGCGCGGCGTGATGCCGCGCGCGGCCAGTTCGGTGAAGCCCTGCGGCGAGGTCACTTCGTGGATCAGGTGCAGGTCAATGTAGAACACGGCGGGCGCGGCCGGGGTTTCGGGCACCACCACGTGGGCGTCCCAGAGCTTGTCGAACAGGGTGCGGGGCGTCGTCATGGCGGTCTCAGGCGGTGGCGGCGAGGGAAGTGGACGCGGCTTCGCGCTGGCGGATCACGCGGTTGGCCACGTCCAGCCAGGCCAGGGCGCTGGCTTCGATGATGTCGCGGCTGGTGCCGAGGCCCGCGTGCTCGACGCCGTCGCAGCGCACGCTCAGGTTGGCTTCGCCCCGTGCGTCGGCGCCGATGCCGATGCTGTGCACCTGGTAGCTTTCCAGCTGCATGGGCACGCCGGTGGCGCGGGTCATGGCTTCGAACAGCGCGGCCACCGGGCCTTCGGCCTCGGCGATCTCGGTCACCAGGTGGCCTTCGGGGTCCGACAGCTCGACGTGGGCGCGGGCGCGCTTGCCGCTGTCGCTCACCGACAGCGCGGCCAGGCGGTAGCCGCGGCCTTCGATGCCGGTGTCGCCGGTCACCAGCATCTGCAGGTCCGCGTCGCGAACCAGGCGCTGGTGGTCGCACAGCTTCTTGAAGCGCGCGAACACCTGTTCGAACTCGAACTCCTCCAGCGGGAGGCCCAGCGCGCGCAGGCGGTCGTTCACCGCGTGGCGGCCGCTGTGGCGGCCCAGCACCATCTGCGAGGCCGGCCAGCCCACGTCCTCGGGCCGCATGATTTCGTAGGTGTTGCGGTTGCGCAGCATGCCGTGCTGGTGGATGCCGGCCTCGTGCGCGAACGCATTGGCGCCGACCACGGCCTTGTTGCGCTGCACCGGCATGCCGGTGAGCCGCGACAGCAGGCGCGAGGCCGGCAGCAGGGCGCGGCTGTCAATGCCGGTGGTCGCGCTGTAGTGCGCGCCGCGCACCCGCAGCGCCATCACGATTTCTTCCAGCGCGGCGTTGCCGGCGCGTTCGCCGATGCCGTTGATGGTGCACTCCACCTGGCGCGCGCCGCCTTCGATGGCGGCCAGCGAATTGGCCACGGCCAGGCCCAGGTCGTCGTGGCAGTGGGCGCTGAAGATGGCCTTGTCGGCGCCGGGCGTGTGTGCGATCAGGCGCTGGAACAGGCCGCGGATTTCCTCGGGCGTGGTGTAGCCCACGGTGTCGGGCACGTTGATGGTGCGGGCGCCGGCCTCGATGGCGGCGCCGAAGATGTCCACCAGGAAATCCTCTTCGGTGCGCAGTGCGTCCTCGGCCGAGAACTCCACGTCGTCCACGTAGCGCTGGGCCAGGCGGACGCCCTCCACTGCGCGCTCGAGCACCTGTTCGCGGCTCAGGCCCAGCTTGTGCTCGCGGTGCAGCGGGCTGGTGGAGATGAAGACATGGATGCGCGGCTTGCGGGCATGGTCGAGCGCCCTGGCGGCGGCCTCGATGTCGCCGGGCGTGCAGCGGGACAGGGCGCACAGGCGGGTCTCGCGCACTTCGGCGGCGATCATGGCGGTGGCCTCCATGTCGCTGACGGAGCTGGCGGGGAAGCCGGTCTCGATCACGTCCACGCCCAGCTCGGCCAGCGCGCGCGCCATCACGAGCTTCTGCGCCGGGCGCAGGCTGCAGCCGGGCGACTGTTCGCCGTCGCGCAGGGTGGTGTCGAAGATGCGGATGCGGTCGGTGGTCACGGTGCGAACTCCTGTTCCAATACTTGTGCGGCGGTTTCGAAGGGGCGGGCGAGGGTGGGGGCCACGGTTCGTAGCGGCCGCGATTGCGCGCGGCGGCGCGGCTTGCGCGGGGCGCGCGGTCGCACGTCGCTCAGCAGCCCGGCCAGCACGGTGGCGTCGATGTTGCCGCCCGACACCACGGCGCATCTGTTCTTGCCGGCCACGCGCCGGCCGGCGGCCAGGGCCAGGGCGCCGGCGCCTTCGGCAATGACGTGTTCTTCCAGCGCCAGGCGCACCAGTGTTTCGCGCAGCTCGGCTTCGCGCACGATCACCAGGTCGTCCAGCAGGGTGGCCAGCAGGCGGCGCGTGATCCGGCCGGGATGGCGCACGCGCACGCCGTCGGCCAGCGTGGCGACGGGCACGGGCGCGCTGTCGTCGCCGCGCAGCACGCGCGCCATGTTGTCGGCGCCCTCGGGCTGCGCACCGACGATGCGCACGCCCTGCGACTTCAGCGCCAGCGCCACGCCGGTGGCCAGGCCACCGCCGCCGATGGGCACGATGACCACGTCGGGTGCGTGCGCGGCCAGCTCCAGGCCCACGGTGCCCTGGCCGGCGATGACGTCGGGGTCGTCGAAGGCGGACAGGAAGCGGTAACCGTGCATCGCGGCCAGTTCGATGGCGAACGCGCGCGCTTCGTCGAAGCTGCTGCCGTGCATGCGCACCGTGGCGCCCCAGTGCGCCACGCCGGCCACCTTGGTGTCCGGCGCGCCCACGGGCATCACGGTGATGGCCTGCATGCCCAGGCGGTGCGCGGCCCAGGCCAGGCCCTGCGCGTGGTTGCCGGCGGAGGCGGCGATGACCGGGCGGCGGTCGCCGCGTTCGCGCGCCACCAGCAGCGCATTCAGGGCGCCGCGCACCTTGTACGAGCCGGTGCGCTGCAGGTTCTCGAGCTTGAGCCAGGTGCCGAATCGTTCGGCGTAGTGCAGCGGCGTGGGCGGCAGGAAGCGCCGCATGCGCGCGTGCGCGGCCAGCACGTCGGCGACGCCGACGTCGTCCTCCGAAGGCGTTGGCGCGCGCTCAGCCACCGACGGGCGTCAGCCAGTGCGCGTGCGCGGGCGAGCCGCCGCGCACGATGCGCAGGTAGCGCGTGCGCAGTTCGTTGGCGACGGGCGAGGCGCCGTAGTCGCGGCGGTCCAGCGCGGCCACGGGCAGCAGTTCGGCCGAGGTGCCGGTGACGAAGACTTCGTCGGCCTCCAGCAGCTCTTCCAGCGTGACCGGTCGCGCGATGGCGCCCGACAGCTCCACCACCGTGTCGCGGGTGATGCCGGGCAGCGCATCGGGATGGTCCACGGCGGTCACCTGGCCGTCCTTCACCATGAACACGTTCACGCCGGTGCACTCGACCACGAATCCGGCATCGTCCACGAACAGCGCGTCGTCGAAGCCGCGGCTGCCGGCCTCGCGCTTGGCCAGGATGGAGTTGACGTAGGCGCCGCTGAGCTTGAGCGGCGGCAGGGCGTCGGCGCGGTTGCGGCGGAAGGGCGACACGGTCAGGCGCACGGGCTTTTCGCCCAGGTGCGGCGCCCAGGGCATGGACGCCACCATCAGGTGCTGGCTCAGCGGCGCCACGTCCAGGCCCAGCGAACCGGTGCCGTACCACAGCAGCGGGCGGATGTAGGCGTCGCGGTGGTGGTTGGACCGCAGCACGGCGACCACCGCCGCGGCCGCTTCCTCGACGTTGAACTTCGCGCCGAACGCGGCCGCGCCCTTGCGCATGCGCTCCAGGTGTTCGGGCAGGCGGAACACGGCCGCGCCGTCGGGCGTGGCGTAACTGCGGATGCCTTCGAACACCGCCGTGCCGTAGTGCATGGCGTGGGTGGTGAGCGGGGCGTTCATCTGGTCCTGGCGGCCGATGCGGCCGTCGAACCACAGGTTCAGGGACATGGCGCTATCTCCACGGAAAGGCAGTCGTGCAGCTGTTCGATCTGGCGCTGCAGGGATTCGGGCGGGCGCTGGCCGCGCACGGTCACCTGCAGCGTCCAGTCGCCGCCCTCGGGCGGCTGTCCGCCGGTGATGGCCAGCGGCGTGAAGCCGCGGCGCTCGGCCGTGCCCAGCACGCGCAGCAGCGCGCCTTCGGCCGGGCGCAGCACCAAGTCAAGCCGGTATCGCATGGGCTTGCTCCGGCGCGGGCAGGGCGATGGCGGGCGCCGGCGGCTCGGCGTCCAGCATCGTGGCGTTGCTGTGGTTGGGCGGCACCAGCGGCCACACGTTCGTGCGCGCATCAATGCCCACGTGCAGGAAGGCCGGGCCGGGCGTGGCCATCAGCGCGTGCAGCGCATCTTCCACGTCCTCGCGCTTTTCCAGGTGCAGGGCGGGGATGCCGAACACGCGGGCCAGGGCGGCGAAGTCGGGGTTGTCGCTCAGGTCCACTTCGCTGAAGTTCTTCTCGAAGAACAGCTCCTGCCACTGCCGCACCATGCCCAGGGCCTGGTTGTCGAGCAGCACCATCTTGATCGGCAGCTTGCAGCGTGCCACGGTGGCCAGCTCCTGCAGGTTCATCATGAAACTGCCGTCGCCGCTGACCAGCACCACGGTGCGGTTCGGGCACGCGAACTGCGCACCGATGGCCGCGGGCAGGCCGAAGCCCATGGTGCCCAGCGCGCCGCTGGTCAGGTGATTGCGCGGGTGGCTGAACTTCCAGTGCTGGGCCACCCACATCTGGTGCTGGCCGACGTCGCAGGCGACGATGGCGTCGCGCGGCGCGATTTCCGACAGGCGTCGCAGCAGGGCCGGGGCGTAGACGTCGCGGCCGGGGGCGTCGTAGCGGGCGGCGTGCTTTTCGCGCTGGGCCAGGCAGTGGTCCAGCCACGGGCCGCAGTCGGGGCGCACGCCGGTCATCGCCTGCAGCGACGTGGCCACGTTGCCCGGCACGCCCACGTCGGCATGGCGCAGCTTGCTGATTTCGCGGCGGTCGGCGTCCAGGTGCACGATGCGCGCGCGCGGCGCGAACTCGGCCAGCTTGCCGGTGGCGCGGTCGTCGAAGCGGGCGCCGATGCACACCAGCAGGTCGGCTTCCTGCACGGCGATGTTGGCCGCGCGGCAGCCGTGCATGCCCAGCATGCCCAGCAGCTGCGGGTGGTTCGTGGGCAGCGCGCCCAGGCCGCGCAGCGTGAGCACGGTGGGCATGCCGCTGGCTTCGACGAAGCCGCGGAAGGCGTTCACCGCATCGGCCAGGGCGATGCCGCCGCCGCCGTACACCACCGGGCGTTCGGCCGCGGCGATGGCTTCGATGGCGCGGGCGATGTCATCCCGCGGCGACGGCGGGGGAGGCGCCGCCGCCGCGGGGACATGGGGAACCAGGTGCGACGCGTTGGCGAGCTGCACGTCCTTGGGCAGGTCGATCAGCACGGGGCCGGGGCGGCCTTCGCGGGCGATGCGGAAGGCTTCGTGCACGACGCCGGGCAGGTCATCCACGCTGCGCACGAGGAAGCTGTGCTTGACGATCGGCAACGTCATGCCGAACACGTCCAGTTCCTGGAAGGCGTCGGTGCCCATCAGCGCGGTGCTGACCTGGCCGGTGATCACCACCATAGGCGCCGAATCCAGGAAGGCGTCGGCGATGCCGGTGACCAGGTTCGACGCGCCCGGGCCTGACGTGGCCACGCACACGCCCACGCGGCCGCTGGCGCGGGCGTAGCCGTTGGCGGCCAGGGCGGCGCCCTGTTCGTGGCGCACCAGGATGTGCCTGAGCTTCGAGCCGGGCAGGGCGTCGTAGAAGGGCATGATGGCGCCGCCCGGGTAGCCGAACAGCAGGTCCACGCCTTCGGCCTCGAGCGCGCGCGCCAGCAGCTGGGCGCCGTTCTGTTTGGCGTTCATGCGGCGGCGGCCTCTTGTCGGGGCTTGGCGGGGGCGGGCGCGGTGACGTTTCCGTCGGCGCCGATCCAGCTCATCGCCGCGCGCAGCTTGCGGCCGGTGGCTTCGATGGGGTGGTCGAAGTCGGCCTGCTTCATGGCCTTGTAGTTGGGGTTTCCGGCGGCGTATTCGGCGATCCACTGCCGGGCGAAGGTGCCGTCCTGGATTTCGGCCAGGATCCTTTTCATCTGCGCGCGGGCGTGGGTGTCGATGATGTAGGGGCCGCGGGTGAGGGCGCCGTACTGCGCGGTTTCGCTGATGAACTCGTGCATGCGGGTGATGCCGCCTTCGTACAGCAGGTCCACGATCAGCTTCAGTTCGTGCAGGCACTCGTAGTAGGCGACTTCGGGCTGGTAGCCGGCTTCGACCAGCGTTTCCCAGCCGGCCTGCACCAATTTCGTGGCGCCGCCGCACAGCACGGCCTGTTCGCCGAACAGGTCGGTTTCGGTTTCTTCCTTGAAGGTGGTCCTGATGACGTTGGCGCGGGCGCCGCCGAGGCCTGCGGCGTAGGCCTGGGCCAGCGCCTCGGCGCGGCCGCTGGTGTCCTGCTGCACGGCGTAGACGCAGGGCACGCCGCGGCCGATCTCGTACTCGCGGCGCACCAGCGCGCCGGGGCCCTTGGGCGCAACCAGGATGACGTCGAGGTCGGCGCGCGGGGCGATCTGGCCGTAGTGCACGTTGAAGCCGTGCGCGAACAGCAGGCAGGCGCCCTTGGCGATGTACGGTTCGATCGCTTCGCGGTACAGGCGCGGCTGCACCATGTCGGGCGTGAGCACGGCAACGAGTTCGGCGCCGGCCACCGCTTCGGCCGGCGTCTTCACCGTGAAGCCATCGGCCTGCGCCTTGGCCTCGGTCGGACCCCCCGGCCGCAGCCCGACGATGACATCAAAGCCCGACTCCCGCAGGTTCAGGGCGTGCGCGCGGCCCTGGCTGCCATAGCCGACGACGGCGATGCGGGGGCGGGGCGCGTTGGCGTTGGCATTCTGGTTCATGGCGTCGAATTCCTTGGAGGTCTGTGTCGAGAAAGGGGCAGCAGGAACGGGGTCAGATCAACTTATCCGCGGCGTTTTCCTTGCCTGCTGGCGAGCTTCTTTCGGCGGATAAGTTGATCTGACCCCGTTCCTGCTTAGGCGTGGTGACGGCGCCGTGGGAGGCGGAGCCGACTTGCTGGGCGTACTTCGCCAGGGCGCCGCGGGTGACGCGCGGGGCGATGCGGGCGGGTTCGCGGGTGGAGAGGTCGGCGTGCACGTCAATGCGGCGGGTGGCCACGTCAATGCGCACGCGGTCGCCATCGCGCAGGCGGGCGATGTGGCCGCCGTGCGCGGCTTCGGGCGACACGTGGCCGACCATGAAGCCGTGCGTGGCGCCCGAGAAGCGGCCGTCGGTCACCAGCGCCACGTCGTTGCCCAGGCCCTGGCCCACCAGTGCGGCGGTGACGGCCAGCATTTCGCGCATGCCAGGGCCGCCGGCCGGGCCTTCGAAGCGGATCACCACCACGTCGCCGGCGCGGATGGCGCGAGCCTGCACGGCGGCGAAGGCGGCGTCTTCCGAATCGAACACGCGTGCCGTGCCTTCGAACGACTCGCGGCCGTGGCCGGCCAGCTTGACGATGCAGCCCTCGGGCGCCAGGTCGCCGTAGAGGATCGAATAGCCGCCGCGCGGCTTGATCGGATCCGACACCGGCCGCACGCAGTCCTGCGGCCCCGCGGCCGGCGCGGCGTCGAGCTCGGCGAACAGCGTGCGGCCGGTCACCGTGGCCTCGTCTTCCAGCAGGCCGGCCGCACGCAGTTCATTCGCGACCAGGGCGCTGCCGCCCAGGTCGAACATTTCGGCGGCGGTGTAGCGGCCGCCCGGCTTGAGGTCGGCGATGACGGGCGTGCGCGCCGCGGCCTCGAAGTCTTCCAGCGTGAAGTCCACGCCCGCCTCGTGCGCGATGGCCAGCAGGTGCAGCGCCGCGTTGGTGGAGCCCGCCGTGGCCGACACCGCGCGCGCCGCATTGCGGAAGGCGGCCGGCGTGAGCACCTTCGACGGCGTGGGACCGCCGTCGCGCAGCCGCTGCATCACCAGTTCGCCGCAGGCAAACGCCGCCGCGCCCTTGCCGGCGTGCAGGGCCGGGATATCGTTCAGGCCCAGCGGCGACAGGCCCAGGAAGGTCAGCACCATCGCCATCGTGTTGGCGGTGAACTGGCCGCCGCAGGCGCCGGCGCCCGGGCAGGCGGCGCGCTCCACTTCGGCCAGGCCGGCGTCGTCGAGCGTGCCGGCGGCGTGCGAACCCACGGCCTCGAACACGTCCTGGATGGTGACCTTCTTGCCCTTGCACTGCCCCGGCATGATGGTGCCGCCGTACAAGACCGCGCTGGGCAGGTCCAGCCGCGCCAGCGCCATCGCCGCCGCCGGAATGGTCTTGTCGCAGCCCACCAGCACCACCACGCCGTCCAGGCAGTGGCCGCTCACCGCCAGTTCGATCGAATCGGCGATCACCTCGCGCGAGGCCAGCGAGGCGCGCATGCCGCTGCTGCCCATCGCGATGCCATCGGTAATGGCGATGGTGTTGAACTCGATCGGCGTGCCGCCCGCGGCCAGGATGCCGGCGCGCGCGTGCTGGGCCAGGTCGCGCAGGGTGAGGTTGCAGGGGGAAACGTCGGACCAGGTGTGCACCACCGCGATCAGCGGCTTGGAAATCGCGGCGTCGTCCAGCCCCGTGGCGCGCAGCATGGCGCGGGCGGGAGCGCGGGAGGGGCCGGTCTTGATCGCGTCGCTTTGCACTGGGGTGGGTCCTGTGGGTTTCCAGAGGCCCCAAAACGAAGAACCCCGCGCCGTTTCCGGTGCGGGGTTCTAGTTTCGAGGGCTTTTTTACCTATTCGCGCTCGTCTATTCCGCACCTGTGGGCGAGGTAATAAGGACGACGACGACAAGGGCCAGCGATGCAACCGACGCAACGCGCTGCCCGACCGGGAGGGTCGTGTGCAGGGTCATGTCGGTGGCGTGGGCGGCGGGCATGGATCGAGAGGAACACGATCCCGCGCAGCTTGTCAACAGCCCGCGCGAAGATATTTCTGCCAACGCCGGATTGGTGTTTCTACTCCAAACGGGCGTTGGCGGCGGGCGGCTGCACCGCGTAAACGCCCAGGCCGCGCACTTCGCCCAGGCGCCGGAGAACGCGGCCGCTGCGCGCTATCCGGCCCTCGAACTCCCCGGCATGCCGGGTCGGGACGAGGTAGTAGATGCCGGCCTCGCCCTCGGCCAACTCGTGCCGCAGGTCGTCGTCGAAGGGGCCGGGTGCGGACGCGGCGCGGGATGCCAGGTTGGCCAGGCTGATGGTTTCGACTTCGCTGCCGAAGTAGAACCGCAGGCCGTAACGCGCCTTGGTCTGCACGAACACCAACTCGGTGGGCGGCGCGGGCAGCAGGGGCCGCAGTTCGCTGGCCAGCTGGCGCGCGTTCTGGGCGTTGGGCATCGTCGACAGGAAAACCTTTGCCCCCAGCAGCGCCGCCAGCCACAGCGCGGCCAACGTTGCCGCCGCGCGGCCCAGCGGCACCCGCGCCAGCGCCATGCCCACCAGCAGACTGATCGGCACGAACAGCGGCAGCACGTAGAACGGCAGCCGCGACCGCGCCAGGAAGAACACCACCAGCGGCAGTCCCAGCCACAGCCAGAGGAATTGCGACGCGGCCGGCAGCGGCGCCGACGCCCTGTCCCGCCAGCGTCGCCACGCAGCCACCGCCGTCCACGGCAGTGCGCCCAGCAGCAGCGTGGGCAGGTACACCACGAAGCCGCCGTACCACTCGCCGTTGCGGTTGTGTTCGGTGCTGGCGATGCGGCCCACCACCTCATCGCCCACGAAGTAGGGCAGCAGTTCTGGGTGGCGGTGGATGATCCACCCGAACCAGCTAAGGCCGATCACCGCGAAGGCCACCAGCCCCACCGGACGCGCCAGCAGCGCCACGCTGCGCACCCGCACTTCCCACGCGGCGATGGCCAGCAGCGGCAGCAGCCCCGGTGGCCCTTTCACCATGAAGGCCAGGCCGAACAGCGCCCACATCGCGTCCAGCCAGCGCGGTGATCCGGACCCGAAGCGGAAGCGCACATAGGCCGCCATCGCCGCGGCTTCCACGCAGGTCAGGAGGGTGTCGGTGGTGATCACGCCCGCCGCGAGGAAGGGCAGCGGCGAACTCACGTACACCAGGGCAGGCAGCCACGGCCGTTCCGGCACCAGCGTGCGGCCCATCGAAAACACCAGGGCGGCCGTCAGCGCGAACGCCAGCGCCATCGGCAGCCGCAGCGCCCACTCGCTGCGGCCGAAGGCGTTCACGCTGGCGGCGATCGCCCAGTAGGTCACCGGCGGCTTGGTGACGTGCATGGTTTCGTCGTTGCGGCGCGGCGTCAGGTAGTCACCGCTGTCCACCATCTGCAGGGCCACGTTGCTGTATCGCCCCTCGTCGGGATCCCACAGCCCGCGCGCGCCCTGGAACAGCAGCGCCAGCACCAGCGCCAGGGCGAACGCCACCAGCGGACCGGTCGGGAAGCGAGGGTGGGCGCCTTGGCGGGTCATGGCGGCGAGTGCCTTGTGCGTGAGGCGCGGAGCGACGCCCGCGGCCATCTTACGTGGCGCATGCAGCGTGGTGGTGAGGACAACGCGCACGGCCGCTGGCCCGCGAGCGCCGACCTCCCGACCGGGCTTGACCCTGCGCGACCCCTGGCCAACCATGGCCGGGCGTCGCCTGGACCAACGCGCCATGCGCCATCGCCCCGCTGCAGGAAACCATGCCCATGATCATCCGGTTCGACGCGTCCACCGCGGTCGGTGAGTCCTACCACCTGCCCGCTGAAAAGCTGATCGAGGGCAATCCCCTGCAGACCGTCTGGGTTCACTACACCGACCCGTCCGGCCGGTTCGTGTCCGGGGCCTGGCTCAGCGAAAAGGGCAAATGGCGCATCGCCTATTCCGAAGACGAGTATTGCCACATGCTGGAAGGGCGAAGCGTCATCACCGGGACCGGAGGCGACCCGGTCACCGTCGTGGCGGGTGACAGCTTCGTTATTCCCCGGGGCTTCGTCGGCACGTGGGAAGTGCTGGAGCGCACCCGCAAGGAGTTCGCCATCCACGAGCCCGGGGCCTGAGGCCGCAGGGGCCGGCCGACCGGCGCGTACAGCCCCCTGGCGCCGGCCCCGGACATGCGACCGGGCGACGCCTGGGCCCGTCACTGGACAGGCGATGCGGACTCTTCCACTATCCTTCCAGCCCGGGCCGCCCATCCTTCGATGGCCGCACCGTGCACGCTCAGGGGGCGTGATGTCATCACTCGCGGAACTACACGCTGCGCTCGTTGCTTTGGGCCACGGCGGCAAGACGGCCAAGCTGTACTTCTACTTCACTGAACCTGGCGAGATGCGCCAGCGTTCGGGCTTCCTGTTCGTGCTCGGCGGCCATACCTGCTACGTCTCGCTGGACGGGCTGGACGCCGACACGGCGCTGGCGCGCATTCCCCGGCTGGCGTTTTCCAAGGTAGCTTCGCTGCCGGCGGTGGCGATGGATCCCGCCGTAGCCGACGCGTCCGCGTTCTCGCTCACCAGCCTCGTCGAACGCCTGGACCCGGCGCGCCAGTCAAAGCCGGCGCCTGAGCCCGTGGCCGTAGCGCCGAGCGCACCGGCCGCCGAACAGGCGGCGCCGGCCGCGCCGCAGAAGGCCGCCGCGGCGCCCTCCGATGCGCCACCGGCCCCGGCCGAAGCGGGCGCGGGCCACGTCTATTACTCGCACATGGCGCTGCAGAAAGACGCCCTGGCCGTGCTGGAAGGCATCTACGGCATCGGCGTTGCCAAGAAGCTCGAGAGCATCGCCAACACCACCCCGCCGCATCAGTACCCGATGGAGTTCGTGGCCAAGTGCCGCCAGCATGCCGCCGTGATGCTGGGCGAACGAAAGGCGGCGGAGCTGTTCCGCGGCATCGAGGAAAAGGTGGCCGGGCACCTGAACTGAAGCCCGGCGCACGGAGTGTCCGTCGTTCCCACCGCGCTGCCGCAGGAGCCTGACCGATGTCTGCCACCACCCGTTCCATCGCTGCCCTCTGGGTGATCGCCACCCTGATGCTGCTGGTATTCCCGGTGCTGGGAACGCCCGAGGCCTTCCGGCTTTATTACTCCAACGCCCTGCAGACCCTGACCAGCCTGGGTTCGGCCGGCGTTTGCTTCTACGCCATGGCGGCATTCCCGTCGGGCAGCCCGCTGCGCAAGGTGTGGGCGGCCATCGGCGCCGGCGTGCTGGCCTGGGGCATCGGTGCCACCGTGTTCGCGGCCTATCCGCTGCTGACCGGGGGCGAGGAAACGCCGTACCCGTACTACTCCGACATCGGCTACCTGGCCACGGGCCCGCTGATGATCATCGGCCTGCTGATCTTCAAGCGCAGCACCGGGCTGGAGTCGCCGCTGTGGGGCAAGCTGCTGGCGCTGGTGCTGCTGGCGGCGTCGGGCGTGATGGCCTACCGCGCCAATGCCGAGGGCCTGTCCGACCCCAGCCTGGCGATGCGCGTCACGTCGCTGGGCTACCTGGTGTTCGATCCGCTGCTGCTGGCGGTGACGGTGCTGACCGCCACGGGCTTCCGCGGCGGCGAAGTGGGCGAGGCCTGGTGGTACGCGGTGGCCGGCATCCTGCTGTACTTCATCGCCAACCAGGCCTACACCTTCCTGGTGCTGTCGGAAACCTACGCCACGGGCCATCCGATCGATACCGGCTGGATGCTGGGCTTCGGCCTCATTGCGTGGGCGGCGCTCAAGACCCGTCGCCTGGTGAGCTGAAGTGCTGGCGCGGGGCGTCGTGGGTCCGTGCTGGCCGCTTGGCGGCCGGCCCTGGGGAGCGTGTTCATGGAATGGCTGAAGTACACCGCACAAGGGCTGTCGATGTTCCTGCTCCTGTTTGGGCTGGCGTCGCTGGTGCTGGCCTGGCTGGCGCCGCACGCACTCGATAACCGGTTCATGCAGGGCATGCTGACCGGCGAGCGGCTGGCACCCAGCCGCAGGAATCGCACGCTGGCCTGCCTGCAGGCCATCTTGTTCGGGATGTACGTGTGGCTGATCGTGACCAAACACCCGCTGCCGGCCCTGGTGGCCCTGGCGGCCTGGTTCGCGCTCACCGCGTACTTGTACCGCTCCAGGCTGCGCCCGTCGGCGGCCTGAGCCAGCGGGTGGCGCGAATCTCCAGAGGGAAGGAAGCAATGGATCTAACCGTGGTGCAGGCCCAGTCCGACATGCGGCGGGGCTATTACAGCGGTGCCGCGGGCATCCTGGCTTCGGCGCTGGCCTGGGCCGTGGCGGCCGGCACGGCGGCGCTGGTGTCGCCGCAGAAGGCGATCTGGGTGCTGCTGGTGGGCGGCGCGCTGATCCATCCGGTGGGCCTGCTGTTCTGCCGGATGCTGGGCGCGCCGGGCAGCCACGCCAAGGGAAACCCGCTCGGCCTGCTGGCGGGCGCGAGCACGTTCTGGCTGATCTTCTGCCTGCCGCTGGCCTATGGCCTGGGTCTGCAGGAGCCGGCCTGGTTCTTCGCGGCGATGCTGTTGATCATTGGTGGCCGCTACCTCGTGTTCGCCACGCTGTTCGGAATGCGGCTGTATTGGGCGCTGGGCCTGGCGCTGGCGGCCGCGGGATTCATGCTGGCCTGGCTGGGCCAGCCCGCGGTCGTGATCGTCACCGCGGGCGCCGCCATTGAAGCCGTGTTCGGCGGAGCCGCCGTGGCCGGGCATCGGCGTTGGCAGGTGCAGGCAGCCCTGCACGGCGCTGGCGATGGAAACGCATGACAATGATCTGGTTCCTCCTTGCCGGGGGCCTGGCTGCGGCGCTGGCGATGCCCGCGCTGCTGTCGCCATGGCTCCCCGACAAGCGTCGCACGCTGCGAGTCTCGCTGGGCCTTTACCTGATGGCGCTGGGCATCGGGTTCGCGCTCGGGAATGCCTGGTACGCCATCGCTACCGGTCGGGTCGGCATCTCCATCAAGTCGGTGGGCGATGTGGCCTCTTTTTCCGGACAGCCAGTGGTGGCGTCGCTGGTCCTGCTGGTCAACCTGGCCTGCGCGGGATGTTTCGCCGCACTGGGTTGGATGACGTTGCGTCATCCCGGCGTGCGGGATTCGCAGGGGCCTGGCCAGCAGGAGGAACTGCACGGGTTCACTGTGGCCGAGCGCGCGGCCGTGGAGCCCGAGGCCAGGCGCTTGCTGGAGGCCCGGTTCCCGGGCCTGGGCGGCCTCCAGACCCCGCATTTCGACAGCCTGCTGCAGGTTCAGATCGAGGAACTCCTGCGAAAGTAAAACCGCTGACGGAGCCATCATTGACGATGGTGTGTTGACGCATGGCCCAAGCCGGCCGAACCTCGCACCATGAGAGTCCTCGTGTTTGGAAACTCCGGCTCGGGCAAGAGCACCCTGGCCGTGCGCCTGGCAGCGACGCACGGGCTGGCCCACCTCGACCTGGATTCGATCGTGTGGGAACCCGGGAAGATTGCGGTGCCGCGAGCGCCCGAGGCCATCGCCGCGTCGCTGCATGCCTTCCTTGAGGGCCACGAACGCTGGGTGATCGAGGGCTGCTACGGCGAGTTGGTGGACATGGCCGCCGGTCGGTGCACCGAACTGGTGTTCCTCAACCCGGGGCGGGACGCCTGCCTGGACAACAACACGCGCCGCCCCTGGGAGCCGCACAAATACGCCAGCAAGGAGGCCCAGGACGCGATGCTGGCCAACCTGCAGGCCTGGGTGGCGGGCTACTATGAGCGCGAGGACGCGTGGTCGTACCGGGCCCATCGGCGCATCTTCGATGCGTTCACCGGCCGGAAAATTGAACATCTTGTCCGCATCGGAGGCAACCCATGATCACTTTGGTCCGCAACATCTTCGCCCTGCTGGCCGGCGTGGTCGTCGGCAGCGCCGTCAACATGGCCATCGTGATGGCCGGGCCGAGCCTCATTCCGCCGCCGGCCGGCGCTGACATGATGACGCCCGAGGGCATTGCTGCGGCAATGTCGCTGCTCGAACCGCGGCACTTCATCACGCCGTTCCTGGCGCACGCGCTGGGCACGCTGGTGGGTGCGTTCGTGGCCTACGCGGTGGCGGCCAGCTACAAGGCCCGTTTCGCCTATGCCATCGGCGTGATCTTCCTGGCGGGCGGCATTGCGGCCTGCCTCATGATTCCCGCGCCGGCCTGGTTCATGGCGCTGGACCTGGTGGTGGCGTACCTGCCGATGGCGTGGCTGGCGATTGCGCTGGGCGCCCGGATCAGCAAACCCAACCCGCCCCAGGCATGACTCGCCCCGCATCCCTGAGGTTGAGGTCCAGCCCCTGGAAACATCTGAAGTTGATGGTGGTCAGCGCGGGCTTCGTCACCATGGGTGGTTTCCTGGTGGCCCGCGGGCAGGCCTTCGGCTGGCTCTGCATCGCCTTCTTCGGCCTTGGCGTCGTGGTGGCCATCGTCACGATGCTGCCGGGCGCCAGCTACCTGGAACTGAGGCGCGACGGCTTCGAGTTCAGCTCGCTGTATCGCAAGTGGTTCCAGCGCTGGTCAGACGTGGAGGAGTTCTTCCCGCAGCGCATCGCCACCAATGTGATGGTGTGCTGGAACTTCGCGCCCGGATACGTGGGCCAGTTGCGCGGGCGCAGAGTGTCCGCCGGGCTGGCGGGCGTGGAGGCGGCGCTGCCCGACACCTACGGCATGCCGGCCGCCGAGCTTGCGGCGCTGATGAACCGGTGGCGGCTGGGTGGCCCCGGGCCGCTGGACCAGGACTGATCCGGATACCGCGCGCGTTGTCCCTGCCGTCCACCCTTGCCCTATGGATCGCCTGGCTGCTGGCCGCGAGCGCAGGCTTGGGGGCGCTGGTGCTGGGTGCGCTGTTCGTCCAGGCGGCGCGCTTGCCCTACAACCCGCAGGGTCGCTATTTCGCCGACGGCGTGGTGCAAAGCGCGCAAGCGGTGCCGGTTTATGGCTGGCTCGCGGCGATTTTCCTGGGGCTGGCGATCGCGTTCGCGTGGCTGGCAGTTCGGATCGGCCGCCGGCGCAGCCCGGACTAGGCCCGGCGGCGGGCGAAATGCCGACGCAAATCCCGGGCAGATTCCGCCTTGCCGTGGCCCAAGTGCTATTTTAGTATCACTGTATGCGAACCGAACTGGTCACCACCCTCAAGCGTCAGGCCACTGAACTTCTCTCCGACCTTGAGCGGGACAAGCAGCCCATCCTCATCACCCAGCACGGCTTGCCGAGCGCTTACCTGGTGGATGTCGAAACCTACCAGCTGATGCAGCAGCGAATGGGCGTGTTGGAGGGCATCGCGCGAGGTGAGCAAGCCATCGCCGAAGGGCGTGTCGCTACCCAGGACCAAGCCAGGAAGCGCCTGGCGCGATGGCTCAAGTAATCTGGTCCGAGCCGGCGCTGGCGGATCTGGATGCCATCGCCGACTTCATCGCGCTGGAGAATCCGCGGGCTTCGGCCGAGTTGGTCCAGCGCGTCCTGGCGCACGTGGACCAGCTGGCCCTTCATCCGGAAAGCGGACCCCGTCCGCCGGAACTGAAGCGGTCGCGCTACCGGCACCTGGTCGAGCCGCCTTGCCGCATCTTCTACCGCCATGACGGTGAGCACGTCTTGATCGTGCACGTGATGCGCACCGAGCGGCTGCTCCGCCGTGGCCAGCTTTCGCCGCCGGGGACGTCGCGCAAAGAAAAACCCCGGCCGTAGCCGGGGTTTCCTTGAAGCCCACCACCCGGCACAAGGCCGGGCGGCGGTGGCTTACAGCAGCGGAATCAGCAGCAGCGCCACGATGTTGATGATCTTGATCAGCGGGTTGATGGCCGGGCCCGCGGTGTCCTTGTACGGGTCGCCGACGGTGTCGCCGGTGACCGCGGCCTTGTGGGCTTCGCTGCCCTTGCCGCCGTGGTGGCCTTCCTCGATGTACTTCTTGGCGTTGTCCCAGGCGCCGCCGCCGGTGCACATGGAGATGGCGACGAACAGGCCGGTCACGATGGTGCCCATCAGCAGGCCGCCCAGCGCGTCGGCACCGAGCGTGACGCCGACGATGATCGGGATGAACAGCGGCAGCATCGAGGGGATGATCATTTCGCGGATGGCCGACTTGGTCAGCAGGTCCACGGCCTTGTCGTACTCGGGCTTGCCGGTGCCTTCCATGATGCCGGCGATCTCACGGAACTGGCGCCGCACTTCCTCCACCACCGCACCCGCCGCACGGCCCACGGCCTGCATGGCGAAGGCGCCGAACAGGTAGGGAATCATGCCGCCGACCAGCAGGCCGATCACCACGTCCGGGTTGTCGATGGAGAAGTTCACCCCCTGGTCGGTGCCCGCGTACTTCTCGCCCAGCTTGTGCGAATAGTCGGCGAACAGCACCAGCGCGGCCAGGCCGGCCGAACCGATGGCGTAGCCCTTGGTGACGGCCTTGGTGGTGTTGCCCACGGCGTCCAGGGCGTCGGTGGTCTTGCGGATTTCCTTGTCCATGCCCGACATCTCGGCAATGCCGCCCGCGTTGTCGGTGATGGGGCCGTAGGCGTCCAGCGCGACGATCATGCCGGCCATGGACAGCATGGACGTGGCCGCGATGGCGATGCCGAACAGGCCGGCGATGTCATAGCAGAACCAGATGGCCGCCGCGACCGCCAGCACCGGCGCCGCCGTGGACTTCATGGACACCGCCAGGCCGGCGATGACGTTGGTGCCGTGGCCGGTTTCGCTGGCCTTGGCCACCTGCTGCACCGGGCCGTATTCGGTGGCGGTGTAGTACTCGGTAATCACCACCATGGCCGCGGTCAGCACCAGGCCGATCAGGGCGCAGTAGAACAGCGGCATGGCCAGCTCGCTGCTGAACATCTCGTTGCTGACCCAGTAGAACGCACCGGCCGCCAGCACGCCCGACACGGCCAGGCCGCGGTACAGCGCGTTCATGATCTTGCCGCCCTCGCGCACGCTCACGAAGAACGTGCCGACGATCGAGGCGAGGATGGACACCGCGCCCAGCACCATCGGGTACACCACGCCGGCCCAGCCGTAGGTGGCAAACGCAATGCCGGCGATCAGCATCGAAGCAATCACGGTGACGGCGTAGGTTTCGAACAGGTCGGCCGCCATGCCGGCGCAGTCACCGACGTTGTCGCCCACGTTGTCGGCGATCACGGCCGGGTTGCGCGGGTCGTCCT
>DAORUD010000052.1:0-18450 GCA_035433005.1 Arenimonas sp.
GGTCCAGCGCGCCGCTCATGCCGTTGCAGGTGGTGCAGGCGAAGGCGACGATGCCAAAGCCCAGCGCTTCGAGCTCCTGCTTCAGGCCGGCGGCCTCCAGGTACATCGCCACGGTCTTGGAGCCCGGCGCCAGCGAACTCTTCACCCACGGCTTGCGCACCAGGCCGGCGCGGTTGGCGTTGCGCGCCAGCAGGCCGGCGGCAATCACGTTGCGCGGGTTGGACGTGTTGGTGCAGCTGGTGATGGCGGCGATGATGACGGCGCCGTCGGGCATCAGGCCTTCGGCTTCCTGCGCGCGGGCGGCGTCGAGGTTGCCGGCGATGCCTTTGGCGGCGAGGTCGGCGGTGGCCACGCGCGCATGCGGGTTGGACGGGCCGGCCATGTTGCGGCCCACCTTCGACAGGTCGAACGACAGCGTGCGCTCGTACTGCGCCGTGGCCAGCGCATCGGCCCACAGGCCGGCGTGCTTCGCGTAGGTCTCGACCAGGCGCACCTGCTCGTCGCTGCGGCCGGTCAGGCGCAGGTAGTCCAGCGTGTTGCCGTCAATGAAGAACATCGCCGCCGTGGCGCCGTACTCGGGTGCCATGTTGGAGATGGTGGCGCGGTCGCCCAGCGTGAGCGCGGCAGCGCCTTCGCCGCGGAACTCCAGCCACGCGCCCACCACTTTCGAGGCGCGCAGGAATTCGGTGAGCGCCAGCACGATGTCGGTGGCGGTGATGCCCGGCTGGGGCTTGCCGGTGAGTTCGACGCCGATGATGTCGGGCAGGCGCATCCACGAGGCGCGGCCCAGCATCACGTTCTCGGCCTCCAGGCCGCCCACGCCGATGGCAATCACGCCCAGCGCATCCACGTGCGGCGTGTGGCTGTCGGTGCCCACGCAGGTGTCGGGATAGGCCACGCCGTCCTGAACGCCGATCACCGGCGACATCCTCTCCAGGTTGATCTGGTGCATGATCCCGTTACCCGGCGGGATCACGTCCACGTTCTTGAACGCGCGCTTGGTCCAGTCAATGAAGTGGAAGCGGTCTTCGTTGCGGCGGTCCTCGATGGCGCGGTTCTTGGCGAACGCATCGGGGTCGAAGCCGCCGCACTCCACCGCCAGCGAGTGGTCCACGATCAGCTGCACGGGCACCACCGGGTTCACCTGGGCCGGGTCGCCGCCCTGGTCGGCGATGGCGTCGCGCAGGCCGGCCAGGTCCACCAGCGCGGTCTGGCCCAGGATGTCGTGGCAGACCACGCGCGCCGGGAACCACGGGAAGTCGAGGTCGCGCCGGCGTTCGACCAGCTGGCGCAGCGAGGCGTCCAGCGCCGCCGGGTCGCAGCGGCGCACCAGGTTCTCGGCCAGCACGCGCGAAACGTAGGGCAGGCCGTCCCAGGCGCCGGGCGCCAGCGCCTCCACCGCAGCGCGGGCGTCGAAGTAATCCAGCGATGTGCCGGGCATGGGCTTGCGGAAGTTCGTGTTCATGGTCAGGCCGGGAGCAGGGATGCGCCATTATCCCGGACCCGCCGGTGACGCGACAGGCTTTCCGGCCACCGGGCCCCGGGCGACGGCCGTGGCCGGACCTCCCGCACTGGGCAAGCGCCGCCCGTCCCGCTAGATTCGAGCGCTGCCTCCCGGGAAGGACCCACCATGCGCACCATCACGCTGATCGCCACGCTGCTGCTGGCGACCGCCCTGCCCGCCACCCTCGCCAAGGCCCAGCCGCGCGCTGCGGCCGGCGAGGCCGAACTTGCGCCATTGCGCATCGCCCACCACAGGTTCGTGCTCGACAATGGGCTGACGGTGCTGGTGCACGAGGACCACAGCGTGCCCCTGGTGGGCGTGAACGTCTGGTACCACGTCGGCTCGCGCAACGAAGTGCGCGGCCGCACCGGCTTCGCGCACCTGTTCGAGCACTTCTTCTTCAACGGCAGCGAGAACCATCCGCACGGTTTCCGCGAGGCGATGGACGACCTGGGCGCCAACAACCGCAACGGCACCACCAGCACCGACCGCACCAACTTCTTCCAGGACGTGCCGACCTCGGCGCTGGAGCGTACGCTGTACCTGGAAGCCGACCGCATGGGCTTCCTGGCCGGCAACCTCAGCGAGGAAATGCTCGAGCGCGAGCGCGGCGTGGTGAAGAACGAGAAGCGCCAGGGCGAGAACCAGCCCTACGGCCGCGTCTGGACCCGCGTATCGGAAACGATGTACCCGTACTCGCACCCCTACAGCTGGTCCACCATCGGCAGCATGGCCGACCTGGACGCGGCGAAGATGGACGACATCCGCCAGTGGTATGCCGACTACTACGGCCCCAACAACGCCGTGCTGGGCCTGGCCGGCGACATCACGCTTGAACAGGCCAAGGCGCTGGTGGGCAAGTACTTCGGCGGCATCGCGCCGGGCAAGCCGGTGGCGCGCCAGCGCGAATGGGTGCCGGTGCTGGACGCCGACATCCGCGACAGCATGCAGGACCAGGTGCCGCAGACGCGCATCTACCGCGCCTGGCACCTGCCGCCCATGGGCAAGCGCGCCACCCACGCCATGCAGCTGTTCGGCAGCGTGCTGTCGGGCAGCGAAAGCTCGCCGCTGCAGCGCGAACTGGTGTTCGAAAAGGGCCTGGCCACCGGCGTGCAGGCCGGCGTGCAGGACGGCGAGCTGGCCAGCCTGTTCCTGGTGGTGGCGAGCGTGCGGCCGGGCGTGGACCCGGCGCAGCTCGAGCGCGAACTCGACGCGCTGCTGGCCAAGGCGATGTCGCAGCTGCCCGAGGCCGCTGCGCTGGATCGCGCGCGCACCGGCGAAGTGGCGCAGTTCGTGCGCGGCAAGGAGCGCCTGGGCGGCTTCGGCGGCCGATCGGACGTGCTGGTGGAATCACAGACCTACTTCGGCGACCCCGAGGCCTATCTGCAGCGCTTCCGCGACTACCGCGCCATCACCCCGGCCGAACTGCGCGACACCGCCAAGGCCTGGCTGTCGCGCCCCAGCTACACGCTGCAGGTGGACCCGTTCCCGGCGCTGAAGGCCGCGGCCAGCGACCTGGACCGCTCGGTGCTGCCGGCGCTGGGCCCGTCGCCCGACGTTCGCTTCCCCGAGGTGCAGCGCGCCACGCTGGCCAACGGCCTGAAGGTGGTGCTGCTCGAGCGCCACTCGGCGCCGCTGGTGAACCTGATGCTGGCCGTGGACGCCGGCGTGGCCGCCGATCCGGCCGACGCGCGCGGCACCGCCAACTTCGCGCTTGAGCTGCTGCTCAAGGGCACGAAGACGCGCGACGCCTTCCGCATCGCCGACGAGCGCGACGCGCTGGGCGCGCAGCTTTCGGTGGGCAACGTGCTCGACCAGTCGTTCGTGCGCCTGGGTGCGCTGAGCGGCAATCTCGCCGGTTCGCTGGGCCTGATGGCGGACGTGGCGCTCAACCCCGCCTTCCCGGCCGACATGGTGGACCTGCAGCGCAAGCAGCAGCTCGCTTCCATCGCGCAGCAGAAAGCCAACCCGGGCGCCGCCGCGCAGCGCGTGCTGCCGACCCTGCTTTACGCGCCTGGCCATCCCTACGCGGCGCCGGGCGGCGGGCTGGGCAGCGAGACCGCGGTGGCGGCGCTGACTGGCCAGGCGCTGGCCGACTGGCATGCGCGCTGGTTCGTGCCGTCCAACGCCACCGTGGTGGCGGCGGGCGACATCACCCTGCCCGAGCTGGTGGCCGAACTCGAGCGCAGCTTCGGCGGCTGGCGCGGCGCCCCCGCGCCGGCCAAGGCCGTGGGCCCCAGCACCTCGCCCGGCCGCGGCGTGGTGCACCTGATCGACAAGCCGGGCGCACCGCAGACGGTGATCGTCGCCGCGCACCTGGCCTCGCCCTCGGGCCAGGCCGACGACCTGGCGCTGGAAACGGTGATGCGCAACTTCGGCGGCATGGCCACCGCGCGCCTGAACCGCAACCTGCGCCTGGACAAGCACTGGTCCTACGGCGCCTACGGCGGCGTGAACGCGGCGCGCGGCCCGCGCACCTTCGTGGTGAATGCGCCGGTGCAGACCGACAAAACCCGGGAAGCCATCATCGAAGTGGTGCGCGAGATCCAGGGCGTGGCCGGTGAACGGCCGTTGGCGGGCGACGAGTACACCAGCATCATGCGCAGCCAGGTGGCGCGCCTGCCGGGCCGTTTCGAAACGCTGGACTCGCTGCTGGCGGCGGCGCTGGACATCGTCAACACCGGCCGCGACCCGGCCTACTACGCCAACTACGCCAGGAACCTTTCCTCGCTGGACGCGCCGGCGATGAATGCCGCGGCGGCCGGCGTGGTCAAGCCCGATGAGCTGACGTGGGTGATCGTGGGCGACCTGAAGGTGATCGAGGCCGGCGTGCGCGAACTGAACCTGGGCGAGGTGAAGCGCATCACCGTGGAGTGAAGGGCACGCCGGTCAGCTTCTCGCTCAGCGCCACCAGCCTGGCGCGCGCCTGCGGGTCACTCGGCTGCGGGTCGCGCGGCTCGGTCGGCACGCCGTCGCGGTAGAAGGTGCCGGGCTGCAGCACCGGCGCCTTGATCAGCCCCATCACGTGGTCGCGGCCTTCGGCCACGGTGGTGCGCGGCGCCACGCCGAGGCCGCGCACCATCGTGGTGTCCATCATGGTGGCCGGGTGCAGGGCAATCATCGTAATGCCCTGCTCCTGGAACGCCGGCGCCAGGGCGACGGTCATCGTGACCTGGGCGAGCTTGCTCTGGCCGTAGCCGCGGGCGTAGGCGCCGGGCCTTTCCAGCATCACGTCGTCGAAGTCGATGGGGGAAGCGCTGCCCGACGCGACGTTGACGATGCGCGACGGCGCCGCGGCGGCCAGGTTGTTCCGCAGCCGGTTGACCAGCACCCAGCCGGCCAGGTAGTTCACGGCAAACTGCAGTTCGTGGCCGTCGGCGCTCTCGCGGCGCGGCTGGTCGCCGGTGAAGGCGACGCCGGCGTTGTTCACCAGAAGGTCGAGCCTGGGCGTGGTGCGGGCGACGGTGTCGGCGAACTCGCGCACCGCCTGCAGCGAGGCGAAATCGGCGGCGACGAAGCGGGCCGAGCCCCTGCCGGCCTTCGTGATCTCGTCCACCACCGCCTGGCCCCGTTCGGCATTGCGGCCATGCACGATGACGTGGGCCCCGTCGGCGGCGAGCGCCAGCGCCAGCTCGCGGCCCAGTCCGTCGGTGGAGCCGGTGACCAGTACGGTCTTGCCGGCGTACGACGCCTGGGGCAGCGGGGTCAGGGCCCGGGCGACCGGCAGCCAGGCCAGCGCGGCCGCGGCCATCAGGACAAGCACGAAGGGGCGCATGGTCAGACTCCCGGGGGGGGTGGCCCCCAGCATAGGCCCGGCCCGCGCGCCATCACAAACCCGGCGCGTCCCCGTGCGGGGGCGCCCTCCCCGGCGGCGGGATACAATCCTGACCATGGACATCTTCAAGGTTTTCCGCATCGAAGCCGCCCACCGGCTGCCCAACGTGCCGCCGGGCCACAAGTGCGCGCGCCTGCACGGCCACTCGTTCGCGGTGGAGCTGCACGTGGGCGGCACGCCCGATCCGCACACGAGCTGGATCATGGACTTCGGCGACATCAAGGCGATCTTCAAGCCGACCTACGAGCGCCTGGACCACCACTACCTCAACGACATCCCCGGCCTGGAAAACCCCACCAGCGAGAACCTCGCCCGCTGGATCTGGGACCAGATCAAGCCGCAGCTGCCGGCCCTGTCGCTGGTGGTGGTGCACGAAACCTGCACCTCGGGCTGCCGCTACGCCGGGCTCTGACCCCGGTTTTCGCCCCGGTTTTCAGGTGAGGAGGGTGTCGCAGACGGCGTTGAGGCTGCGGCGCAGCTGCTGGGCGTCCATGGACGGGTCGCGGATCCAGTTCAGGATGGCGCCGTCCACCACGCAGCGCAGGGCCACGGTGCGCTGCTGCACCTGGGCTTCGTCCAGCGCCTTGCCCGAGGCCAGCGCGTCGCGGCGGATCACGTCCGACAGGTCGCACCACACCGCCTGCTCGTTTTCCGACAGCACGGCGGCCACCTCCGGGTCGCGGGTGGCTTCGGTGGTGATTTCGAGGAACAGGATCGGGTCGAACTCACGGTCGAACGTGCCGCCGCGCTCGCGCCAGCGCTCGAGCTTGCCCATCACTACGTCCACCAGCGCATGGCACGAGGCGATGCCTGCCAGCGCCTCGCCGCGGCCCTGCCGCTGTTCGTCCACGATGGCGTGGACGATGGCCGCCTTGTTGGTGAAGTATCGGTAGATCAAACCCTGGCTCATGCCCGCCGCCTCGGCGATGGCGGCGATGCTGGCGGCGTGGAAGCCGCGCTCGGCGAAGCAGGTGCGTGCGGCGTCCAGGATGCGCGTGCGCTGTACCTGCGCGCGCAGTTCGGACTTGCTCGGTGCGCCGGCGGCGAGGTTCACGACACCGCCTTCCGGCGCGCCGTCAGGCGCCGCACCACCACGAAGAACAGCGGGATGAAGAAGATGCCCAGGAAGGTGCCGGCCAGCATGCCGCCCACCACGCCGGTGCCGATGGCGCGCTGCGCACCCGAGCCCGCGCCCGAAGCCAGGGCCAGCGGCAGCACGCCGAAGCCGAAGGCAATCGACGTCATCAGGATGGGCCGCAGGCGGTCGCCGATGGCGGCCAGCGTGCCTTCCACCAGGTCCATGCCCTTCTCGACGTTGGCCTTGGCGAACTCGATGATCAGCACCGCATTCTTCGACGACAGGCCCACCGTGGTCAGCATGCCCACCTGGAAGTACACGTCGCGCTCCAGCCCGCGCAGCCACGTGAACAGCACCGTGCCCAGGATGCCCAGCGGCACCACCAGCAGCACCGAGGTGGGGATGGACCAGCTTTCATACAGCGCCGCCAGGCACAGGAACACGATCAGCACCGACAGCGCGTACAGCATCGGCGTCTGTGCGTTCGCGGCGCGCTCCTGGAAGCTCTGGCCGCTCCACTCGATGCCGAAGCCCTGCGGCAGTTCGCCGGCGATGCGCTCCATCTCGGCCATCGCGTCGCCCGAGCTCACGCCCGGTGCCGGCGTGCCGGTGATGTTGATGGCCGAGGCGCCGTTGAACCGCTCCAGGCGCGGCGAACCGTATTCCCAGCGCGTGGTGGCGAAGGACGAGAACGGCACCATTTCGCCGGCGCCGTTGCGCACGTACCACTGGCCGAAGTCCTCGGGCACCATGCGGAAGGGCGCGTCGGCCTGCAGGTATACGCGCTTCACGCGGCCGCGGTCGATGAAGTCGTCAATGTACTGCCCGCCCCAGGCCACGGACAGGGTGCTGTTGATCTCGGCCACCGACACGCCCAGCGCCTGCGCCTTCTCGGTGTCGATGTCCAGGCGGAACTGCGGCGTGTCCTCCTGGCCGTTGGGGCGCACGCCCATCAGCAGCGGGCTCTGCGCCGCGGCGCCCAGCATCTGGTTGCGCGCGGCCACCAGCGCCTGGTGGCCGGCACCCGCGTTGTCCTTGAGGTAGAGGTTGAAGCCGCCCGTGGTGCCCAGCTCGGTGACCGGCGGCGGCGCCAGGGCGAACACCATGGCGTCCTTGATCTGGCTGAAGGCGCCCATGGCGCGGCCCACCAGCGCATCCACGCTGGCATCGGCCGAAGTGCGCTCCTCCCAGTCCTTGAGCTTCACGAACACCATGCCGTTGTTCTGGCCGCTGCCGGCGAAGCTGAAGCCCTGCACCGAGAATGTGGACTCGATGTGCGCGGCCTCGTTCTGCATGTAGTGGGCCTCGACCTGTTCCATCACCTTCTGCGTGCGCTCCTGGGTGGCGCCCACCGGCGTCTGCACGATGGTGAACAGCACGCCCTGGTCTTCGTCGGGCAGGAAGGACGACGGCACGCGCGAGTAGACGAACACCATCACCAGCGCCAGCAGCCCGTACAGCACGAGGAAGCGGCCACTACGCCGCAGCATGGTGCCCACGAAGCCCTGGTACTTCCTGTTGCCCGCGTCGAACTTCTTGTTGAACCAGCCGAAGAAGCCCTTCTCGCCGTGGTGTTCGCCCTTCTTGAGCGGCTTGAGCATGGTGGCGCACAGCGCCGGCGTCAGCACGATGGCCACCAGCACCGACAGGCCCATCGCCGAAACAATGGTGGCGGTGAACTGGCGGTAGATCACGCCCGTGGATCCGGTAAGGAAGGCCATCGGGATGAACACCGCCGCCAGCACCATGCCGATGCCCACCAGCGCGCCGGTGATCTGGTCCATGGACTTGCGCGTGGCCTCGAGCGGCGTCAGGCCTTCTTCGCTCATCAGGCGCTCGACGTTCTCCACCACCACGATGGCGTCGTCCACCAGCAGGCCGATGGCCAGCACCATGGCGAACATGGTCAGCATGTTGATCGAGAAGCCCAGCGCCAGCAGGATGGCCAGCGTGCCCAGCAGCACCACCGGCACCGCGATGGTGGGGATGAGCGTGGCGCGGAAGTTCTGCAGGAACAGGAAGATCACCAGGAACACCAGCACCACGGCCTCGATCAGCGTCTTGACCACTTCATTGATCGAGACGCGCACGAACGGCGTGGTGTCGAACGGAATCACCACCTTCAGGCCCGGCGGGAACGAAGGCTTCATCTGCTCCATCAGCGCGGCCATGCCGTCGGCCGTGGAGAGTGCGTTGGCATTGGTGGCCAGCGACACCGCCACGCCCGAGGCCGGCTGGCCGTTGTAGCGGCTGATGACCGAATAGCTTTCCGAGCCCAGCTCCACCCGGGCCACGTCGCCCAGGCGCAGCACGGAACCGTCCACATTGCTGCGCAGCACGATGGCGCGGAACTGTTCCGGCGTCTGCAGGCGGTCCTGCGCGGTGATGGTGGCGTTGATCTGCTGGCCGTCGATGGCCGGCGTGCCGCCCAGCTGGCCCACGGCCACCTGGGCGTTCTGGGCGCGGATGGCGGCGATGACGTCGGCCGGCGCCATCTTGTAGGTGTTGAGCTTGCCCGGGTCGAGCCAGATGCGCATGGCGTACTTGCCGCCGAACACCTGCACGCTGCCCACGCCCGGCACGCGGCTGAGCGGGTCGACGATGTTCGATGACACGTAGTCGGCGATGTCGCCGCGGTCCATGCTGCCGTCCTCGGACACGAAGCCCAGCACCTGCAGGAAGCCCGAGCTGGCCTTGGTGACGCCGATGCCCTGCTGCTGCACCACCTGCGGCAGCAGCGCGGTGGCGCCCTGCAGCTTGTTCTGCACCTGCACCTGGGCGATGTCGGGGTCGGTGCCGGTCTTGAAGGTGAGCGTGACGCTGACGCTGCCGTTGGAATCGGACGTGGACGAGAGGTAGTCCAGGCCGTCCAGGCCGGTCATGGACTGCTCGATGATCTGCGTCACCGAGTTCTCCACCGCCTGCGCCGACGCGCCCGGATAGCTGGCGTTGATGGTGACCGACGGCGGCGCGATGGTCGGGTAGCGCGAGATCGGCAGCTGGGTCAGCGCTAGCACGCCCGCGAGCATGATGATGATCGCGATGACCCACGCGAAGATGGGACGATCAATGAAGAACCTTGCCATGGGGAGGGTCCTTCCTTATTCGCTGTCGGCCGCGGCGGGCGCGGGCTGGGACGGACCGGGCGCTTGCGCGGCGCCGGCTTCGACGGCCGTGGCCATGCCGCCCGGCTGCACCTTCTGCAGGCCTTCGACGATCACGCGGTCGCCGGCCTTCAGGCCCTCGTCCACCAGCCACTGGTCGCCGATGGTGCGGCTGGCCTGCACGATGCGCTGCTCGACCTTGCTTTCCGGCGTCACCACCATCGCCACCGCGTGGCCCTTGGCGTCGCGCGTGATGCCCTGCTGCGGCGCCAGCACGCCGTTCGGGCGCTGGCCCATGTCCACCACCGCGCGCACGTACATGCCCGGCAGCAGGAAGTTGTCGGGGTTGGGCACCCGCACGCGCAGCGCGTAGCTGCCGGTGGTGGGGTCCACGGTGACATCGGCGAACTCCATGCGGCCGTCCTGGCCGTAGGTGCTGCCGTCCTCGAGCAGGATCTTCACCGGCACGCCGTCGGCCTGCTCCAGCGTGCCCGCGGCCATTTCCTTGCGCAGCGACAGCAGTTCGGTGCTCGACTGCGCCAGGTCCACGTAGATCGGGTCGAGCTGCTGGATGGTGGCCAGCGCCTGTTCCTGGTTGGCGGTGACCAGCGCGCCCTGGGTGACGCTGGACTTGCCGATGCGGCCGCTGATGGGCGCGGTGATCGTGGCGTAGCCCAGGGTCACTTCGGTGGCGCGCAGGTCGGCGCGCGCGGCGGCCACGTCGGCCTGGGCCTGCTGGAAGGCAGCGGCGGCGCGCTCGTTGTCCTGGGCGCTGACCAGTTTGGCTGCGGCCAGCTCCTTCGAGCGGTTGGCGGCCAGGCGCGCCGACGTCAGCGCGGCCTCGGCGCGGGCCAGTCCGGCGCGGGCGCTGTCCCGGCTGGCGCGGTAGGCGGAGGCGTCGATTTCGTACAGCGGCGCGCCGGCCTTCACCAGCGAACCTTCCTCGAACAGGCGGCGCTTGACGATGCCGGTCACCTGCGGCCGGACTTCGGCCACCAGGAAGGGCGTGGTGCGGCCCGCCAGGTCGCGGGTCAGCCGCACCGGCTGGTCCTTGAGCGTGACCACGGCGACTTCGGGCGTGGGCATGGCCTGGGGGGCGGGTTCGCCGCCGCAGGCGGACAGGGCCAGGGCGCCGGCAACGGCGAGCAGCAGCGAGAACCGGGGAGCAGTGCGGAGGGCAGCCATGGAAACCTCGATCGGGAGCGACGGGGACGGCGCGACCCGAAAAGGCGCCCGCGTCCAAAATGAATGAACGGTCATTCTATTTTCGAAATGTGTACTGTCAAGTGCAGTAAGTGGGATGACGCGTGTTGCGGGGCTTTCCCGCGGGGTCGGTTCAGCCGACGGCCAGTTTCGCGGCCAGGCGGGCGGGATCCGCCCCGGGGGCCTGCGGCAGCACGCCCAGGCAGGGCACCGGCAGGGCCCGGGCCACGAGCTCGATGTAGCGCGGCTCCAGGCCCTCGACGTTGCTGCCGATCCAGCCGTGCAGGCGGCAGCCGTCGGCCACGATGGCCCGGGCGCTGAGGCGGGCGTGGCTGAGGCAGCCCAGCTTCAGGCCCACCACCAGGATTACGGGCAGGTCCAGCGCCTTCACCAGGGCCGACTGGTCCAGGCCGTCGGCCATCGGCGCCAGCCAGCCGCCGACGCCCTCCACCACCACCTGGTCCGACATCGCCCGCAGGGCGCGGAAGGCGTCCAGCATCGGGCCCAGGTGCACGTGCACGCCGGCGCGTTCGGCCGCGATCTGCGGCGCGGTGGGTTCGGGCAGCGCAAAGGGATTGACCAGCGCGTAGGCCGGCCGCGGGTCACTGGCCGCCTGCAGCGCCAGCGCGTCTTCATTGCGCAGGCCCTCGGCGGTGGCCTCGCAGCCGCTGGCCACCGGCTTCATGCCCACCGCCCGCCTGCCGCCGGCGCGAAGCGCGTGCAGCAGGGCCACGCTGGCAAAGGTCTTGCCCGCGCCGGTGTCGGTGCCGGTGACGAAGTACGAGCCCACTCAGGCCCCCGGCTGCGCGCGGCGCCAGCGCTGGGCCGCACGCTGCAGCGCGAACGGGGCCAGGTTGAGCAGGAAGAACACGAAGCCCGGCATGCCCAGCCAGGCGCCGCTTTCGTGGCGCGCCGGGATGGCCAGCGCCAGCACCAGCGACAGCGTGGCCACCACCGGCACGGCGCCCCAGTTCATGATTTCGAAGCGGGTTTGCGCCTGTTCGTGCAGCGTCAGCCGCAGCGCGTCGCGATGGCGCCAGGCGTGCCCGTAAAGCGCGGTCATCACCGCCCCCAGCAGCCCGAAGGCCACCGCGAACATGATGAACATCGCCGGCACGTCGGCCACGCTGTTGATGGTGAACCCCGTGGGCAGCCAGCCCAGGGTGAGCGCATTGAACAGGCTCGAGAACACCATGCGCATGGGGTACACGAAGATCAGCACCAGGAACACCAACAGCACGCTCAGCCGCCGGCTGGTGGCGTCGTCCAGGCCATAGCGGCGGCTCCAGTCGGCGTGCGCCGACCAGCAGCGCATGATCAGCAGGAAACAGGCGGCATAGGCCGGCACCGCCTTCATCGCCAGCACCAGTTCGTCCACGCTGGCGGGAATGTCGTTGCCCGCAATCACCACCAGCGTGAGGGCGAAGGCAAAAGCCGCGTCCACGAACGCCTCCAGCCGCGTGGCCTGGGCGCCGCGGTCGCGGAATCCGTCGGCGGACAAGTCACCGGGTGCATTCGACATGGCGCGACTTTACCAGCCCACCACGCCGGCCGCGCTACACTCCAAGGCCCATCGGGAAGGACCACCATGTTCCAGGCCAACACCCTCAGCGGCGACAAGCCCGACCAGTACGCCCAGCTGCTTGAACAGGCACGCGGCCTGATGCACGGCGAACGCGACCGCACGGCCAACGCCGCCAACCTCTCGTCGCTGGTGTTCCATGCCCTGCCCGACCTGAACTGGGTGGGCTTCTATTTCTTCGACGGCACCGAACTGGTGGTGGGTCCGTTCCAGGGCCATCCGGCCTGCGTGCGCATCGCCCTGGGCCGCGGCGTTTGCGGCACGGCCGCCGCCACGCGCCAGACCCAGCGCGTGGCCGACGTGGATGCGTTCCCCGGGCACATCCCGTGTGATTCCGCCTCGCGCTCGGAACTGGTGGTGCCGCTGTACCGCGGCGACGAGCTGCTGGGCGTGTTCGACCTCGACAGCCCGGTGCCCGACCGTTTCGACGCCGACGACCAGCGTGGCCTTGAAGCCGTGGCCAGCGCGTTCATTGAGTCGTTGGGCACCGCCTGACGACGGCCTGCAGGAGTGGTGATGACAACCGGAACCAAGCTTCGCAACATCGGCCCCAAGTCCGCGGCGTGGCTGCGCCAGACCGGCGTGCGCACCCAGGAGGACCTGGAGGCCGTGGGCGCCCTGGCCGCCTTCGTACGGGTGAAGCGCGCCGGCTTCAAGCCCAGCCTGAACCTGCTGTACGCGCTGGAAGGCGCCATCCTGGGCTGCCACTGGCAGGAGATTCCCGAAGCGCGCCGCAGCGAACTGGTGCTGGCCGCCGGTGAAGAAGTGGCCAAGCTGCCGCTGCCCAAGAACAAGCGCATGCCCGCCGCCGGCCCGGTCACCACCACGCGCAGCGACGAAGACGAAGGCGCGATGCCCGAGGCCGACTTCGGCCTGGACGATGTGTCCGGCGGCGCCGACGGCGCCAGCGACGCCAGCGACTGACCCGACTTCAGGCAATCAGTCGCCGGTACGGCGGCAGGCTGTCGAGCAGCGCGCGGCCGTAGCGCTTCACCACCACGCGCCGGTCCAGCAGCACGATGCGGCCGCGGTCGCGTTCGGTGCGGATCAGGCGGCCCATGTACTGGGTGAGCGTGCGCTGCGCTTCGGGCAGCGACACTTCGAAGAAGGGCGAGCGGCCGCGTGATTCGTACCACTCGGCCTTGGTGGCGCCCACCGGGTCGGACGGAATGGCGAACGGCAGCTTGGTGATCACCACCGTGGTGGCCAGCTCGCCGGCCAGGTCCAGGCCTTCGCCGAACGAGGCCAGGCCGAACAGCGTGCTGCCCTTGCCTTCGCCGATCTTGCGCGCGTGCAGCTCCAGCAGTTCGGTGCGCGAACGCGAGCCCTGCACCAGGGTGCGGATGGCGCGCTGGGGCGACAGCAGGGCCACCACGCGCTCCATCTGCTTCCACGACGTGAACAGCACCAGGTTGCCGGCGTCCCAGTCGAGTTCGTCCTCGATCCACGCGGCCACTTCGTCGGTGTGCCGGGCGGCGTCGTCGGGCAGCGTCTTCATGGCCGGCACCGACAGCACCGCGCTTTCGGCCAGGTTGAAGGGGCTGGGCAGGCTGGCCAGCTCCCACTCGGACGGAATGGCGGCCTCTTCGCAGAAGTGGCGGAAATCGCCGCCGGTGGCCAGCGTGGCGGACGTGATCACCACCGAATCCACGCGGCTCCAGACCAGGTGGCGCAGGATGCCCGCCGCCGACACCGGCGCGGCGTGGCACAGCAGGCTGCGGTCCTTGGCCACGGTGATCCAGCGCGCCATGGGCGCCCAGCCGGCGGCGTCCTGGCGCGCCCAGCGCTGCCACAGCGCGGCCGCGTCCTGCAGGCGCTCCACCAGGCGGCCGAGGTTGCGCATCAGCTTGTCGTCGGGCTCGGCCTTGCCGCCGTCTTCCTTGGGAAGGGCCGACACCAGCGCGTCGGCGAAGCGGCTGAGCTTGGTGAACAGGCGGTCGAGTTCGACGGCGTCGTCGCGCCAGTCGTCGGGCAGCTGGCCCATGCGCGCGCGCCACGTGGGCTGCGCCTCGGCCGGGTCGGGCGTCCAGGCCAGGGCGAGTTTGTCGTTGAAATCGCGCAGCGCGTCGCGCGCCTGCGTCACCAGTTCCTGCACCTCGGTGGGCGCCAGGCCGCCGATGGCGTCCTTGCCGCTGCGCACGAAGGCCGCCGACAGCGGGCCGCGGCCGCGCTCCAGCGCTTCGATGCCGGTGGGCAGGTGCAGCTGCGCGGCGTCGGCGTCAATGGCCTTGGCCGGCAGGTGGTGGCCTTCGTCGAACACGAACAGCGCCCGGGAAGGCATCGGCAAAATCGGGTTGTCGCCTTCTTCGCTGTCGGGCAGGCCCAGCGCGGCCAGCACCAGGTCGTGGTTGGCCACCACGATGTCGGCGGCCTTCACGCCGGCGCGCGCCTTCAGGTACGGGCAGGCCTCGACGAAGGCGCAGTTGGCGCGCGTGCAGGCGCCGGCGGACGTGGTGATGCGGCTGCGCAGGCCGTCGGGAAGGGGCACCGGCGCGATGTCCAGGTCGCCGTTCCAGTGGCCGCCATCGAAGCCCTGGGCCAGCGCCTCGATCACCTTGGCTTCTTCGACGCTGGGCGCGCGCGTGTAGGCCGGATCGAAATCAAACAGCGATTCGCCGGTGTCGCCGCCGGCCGATTCGGCCAGGTTGCGCAGGCAGGCGTAGCGCTGCCGGCCCTTGGCGATCGCCACGGTGGCCTGCAGGCCGGTGTCGGCCAGGAAGCGCGGGATGTCGCGCTGCACCAGCTGTTCCTGCAGGCTCACCGTGGCCGTGGCGATCACCAGCGGGCGCTTGTGCGCCAGCGCGATCGGCACGCCGGCCGTGAGGTAGCCCAGGCTCTTGCCCACGCCCGTGGGGGCTTCGATGACGGCACCGCCGCCCGACGCGCCCAGCGCGCGCGCGGCGATGGCGATCATGGCGTTCTGTGCGCCGCGGCTCTTGAAGCCCGGGCTCTTGCGCAGGCCCTCGAGCGCCGCGCGGATGCCGGCCTTGTCGTCGTCGCCCAGGCTTCGCGGTGGCTCGGGGACCTTGCCGGGTTTCTTCATCGGGCGCCGCGCCGGGGCGGCGCGTGCTCAGCGGACAACGGCATAGTTGCGCGCGTCCTCGCGCCAACGGGGCGTGCTGCGGATGGCCGGCAGCACGTCGGCCACGTGGTCCACCAACGACCACATGGCGGCGTGTTCGGGGTTCATGAAGCGCTCTTGGATGACCGAATCCATGAAGCCCTGCAGCGGCGCGTAGAAACCGCGGGTGTTGAGCAGCAGGATGGGATTGAAGTAGATGCCCAGGCGCTTGAGCGTGATCGCCTCGAACAGCTCTTCCAGCGTGCCGCAGCCGCCGGGCAGGGCCACCACGGCGTCCGAGCCGGTGAGCAGGCGGTGCTTGCGCTCGCGCATGTCCTCCACCAGTTCCAGCTGGGTCAGCCCGGGGTGGCCCCATTCGAGGTCGGCCATGAACCTGGGCAGGATGCCGATCACTTCGCCGCCCTTGGCCAGCGCGCCGTCGGCCAGCGAGCCCATCAGGCCCTGCGAGCCACCGCCGTAGACGATGCTGCAGCCTTCCGAGGCCAGGCTTTCGCCGAGTGCGCGGGCGGCGGCATGGAATTCCGGCGCCACCTTGGCGCTCGAGGCGGCGTAGACACAGACGCGCATGGGTGGGCTCCGTTGGCGGGGTGGACGGGCCGCGGCGCGGCGCCGTTTTCCGGGCGCACAGTTTACCGGGTGCCGGGCCACTCTCACGCTGCCGGCACGCCCGGAAGTAAACTGTGGGCAATGCGTCCACCGCCCCCCACCGAAGCCGACCACGCGCTCACCGAGCTGACCGCGGCGCTGGACCGCGACTGCCGCAGCCTGGTCGCCCTGGGCTGGCCGAACGAACTGCTGCTGCGCTGCACGAGCGCACTCGAACGCCTCACCGACGACGCCCAGGACCTGGGCCAGGCCGCCATCCGCGACGCCGGCATGGACCTGTTCGCCTACCTGGTGGGCGTGGAGGAAGCCACGTCGCCGCGCCCGCAGCAGGGCGAGACCCTGCTGCGGCTGGTGGACGCCCTGGCCGACGCCGTGGCGCGCGGGCTGCCGGCCGCGCACCGCCCCGTGCGCTACATCGACCTGCTGTGCGAACGCGGCGACCTGCCGCCGGCCTCGGCGCTGGCCCTGGCGCAGGCCGGCTTCGAACTGCGGCGCTTCACGCACTGGGCCGAACTGGCCGACGCCGTGCTGCGCACGCCCGGCGCCGCGCTGCTGGTCGAGGCCGAGCAGCTGGTGCCGGCCGGCGCCGTGCTCGAGTCGCTGTCCAACCAGCTGCCGGCGGCCGGCGCCACGGTGATCGTCGGCGTGGGCGGCCAGCGGCTGGACGCACTGCTGCACGGCGCCGGAGGCCACGTGGAGTCGCTGGCCGAGCCCGGCCTGGCCGCACGCGTGCTGGAGCTGGTGGACGTGCCGGCCACGGAGGCGTTCCGGGTGCTGGTGGTGGACGACGACCTGCAGTCGTCGCGCTACCTGCGCCTGGTGCTGGAACAGGGCGGCATGCAGGTGCGCGAGTGCGCCGACCCGCGCCAGGTGCCGGCGCTGGTGGCCGACCACCCGCCCGACCTGCTGCTGCTGGACCTGCACATGCCCGAGGTGGACGGCCTGACGCTGACCATGGCGCTGCGCCGCCTGCCGGGCCTGGCCCTGCTGCCCATCCTCTTCATCTCCGGCGAGGAGCGCGAGAACGTGCGCTTCCTGGCCATCCAGGCCGGCGCCGACGATTTCCTGTGCAAGCCCGTGCGCCCGCGCGTGCTGCTGGCCGAAGTGGGCAGCCGCATCCGGCGCGCGCGCCTGGCCCGGCGCCAGCAGCCGGCCGGCGAAGCCGCGGTGGCATCACCGCGCCGCAGCGGCCTGCTCCGCCGCGGCGATTTCCTGGCGCAGCTGGCCACGGCGATGCGGTCGTCCGAATCGGGCTGCCGCGTGCTGATGTCCATCAAGGTGGACCAGGCCGCCGACCTGGGCCGGCGGCTGGGGCAGTCGGGCGCGTACGAACTCGAACAGGCCGTGGCCGCGCGCTTCGCCGAACTGCTCGACGACCGCGACGCCTACACCATCTGGCTGGAGTTCGGCTTCGGCGTGCTGGTGCGGCGCGACACCAGCGACGACGTGGCCGCGCTGGCGCAGGAGCTGTGCCGGCGCGTACAGGCGCGGCCCTTCCTGGTGCGCGACATGGCGCTCGACCTCACCGTGTCGGTGGGCGTGGCGCTGCCGCCCACCGGCGCCGCCGGCAACGACCCCGACCGCTGGTTCGCCGCCGCCTACGCCGGCATGTCCATCGCCCATCGCATGGGCGGCAACCGCCACGACGGCGTGCTCAGCGCCAGCCACGGCGACATGCCGGCCGAGCGCGTGCTGATCATCCGCGAGTTCGTCAAGAATGCCGCCCAGGGCGAGCACATCGAAGTGGACTACCAGCCCATGCTGCCGCTGCGCGGCGCCGACGTGGCCGGACACTACGCGCAGGCCACGCGGCTGCGCGACTTCCGCGCGCCGCTGGCCGGCATCCGCCGCGATGAATACCTCGACGCCGCGCGCGAGGCCGGCGCCATCGGCATGATCGACCGCACCAGCCTGTTCAACGCCTTCGAAAGCATCCAGGAAGAGCGCGCGCAGGGCCGCCGCACGCGCATCCTGGTGCCGATGGACCTGGCCTCGCTGGAAGGTGCGCAGCTGGACTGGCTGCTGGCCGAACTGCGCCGCCGCAAGCCGCTGGTGGACGGCCTGCTGATTGAACTGGACGCGGCGCCGCTGCTGGCCCGGCCCGCGCGAATGGACGTGGTGCGCAAGCTGCGCGACAGCGGCGTCACCCTGTCGCTGTCGGAACCCTCGGGCAGCCTGGCCCTGCTCGAGCGCCTGCACGACGTGCCGGTGCACCTGCTGCGGCTGCCGCACACGGCCATTGACGGCGTGCCGGCCGAGGCGTTTTCCAGGCTGGTGTCGCCGTGGCGCGCGAGCGGCCGCGGCCTGATCGTCGACCACGTGCGCAGCATCGACGCCGTGTCCCAACTCTGGGACCTGGGCATTGATTTCCTGCAGGGCGACGCGCTGGCGGCCACGGGGCCGCGGCTGGATTACGCCTTCGAGCAGTAGCGCGGCCGGTTCGCCGGCGCGCTTAT